>CP144169.1:3671462-3989328 GCA_039636785.1 Micrococcaceae bacterium Sec5.7
TCCCAGTGTGGCCGGTCACCCTCTCAGGCCGGCTACCCGTCGTCGCCTTGGTGAGCCATTACCTCACCAACAAGCTGATAGGCCGCGAGTCCATCCAAAACCACAATAAAGCTTTCCACCCCCCGCCATGCGGCAAGGAGTCATATCCGGTATTAGACCCGGTTTCCCAGGCTTATCCCAGAGTTAAGGGCAGGTTACTCACGTGTTACTCACCCGTTCGCCACTAAAACCCCCAGCAAGCTGGGGATCATCGTTCGACTTGCATGTGTTAAGCACGCCGCCAGCGTTCATCCTGAGCCAGGATCAAACTCTCCGTTGAAGTAAAACAAAAACAGACACAACCAACACCCCCGGGAAAACGGGACGTGAAGGCCGCACAAAATTTGAAACCAGCTGTAAAAACCAGACCCCAACCACGGGGTGGCAGGATCCGGCAAATTCAACCAATTCATATAAAATAAACCGGTATCAACAAACTTGGCACACTATTGAGTTCTCAAACAACAGACACACCCGGCACCACCCAAACCCTAACGGTCCAGGATCGCTCCGGAGCAACTTTTCAAACTTACCCGATCCGGCGAACCTTTGCAAATCGGCGTTTCCGCGATTTCAGGTCCATCCAACGGCCTCCACCCGCATCCGGCATGCCAATCGGCAAACCATTTCCAGGCTGTTTATCAGGGGGTTGGCCGCTATTTTTCCGCTTCAGCGGCGGCGACTCAGATGACTTTACACGTCCCGGGCACACCACGCAAATCCACCGCAGCGGCGGCTGGGAAGCCCGCGGAATCACCGGAACGGCGGGGTTTCGGGGGCCGATTACGCTCAACGCTGCACCAGCGGCCCGGAACAGAATATTATGGGCTGGATCACATTGTGTACGCCGGCCTACTCGTGGAACTCAAACACGACAGTGAAGTCGGCGTCCCGAGCGGGCAGGCGGTAACGGTCCAGGACCCCCGGCCCGCAGGCAGCGGTTCCCACACCACGCCGGAGATGATCCACGTACACATAGCTTCGTCCGTCCGGCACCAGGTCCGGCTGATGGGTGGCGGCGGCGAGAACCTGCCGGCTAAAGGGGCGCACCGTCAGCGCGAAAGGTTCGCCCTCGATGGTCAGCCGGCCGGTGCCGAGCGCCAGCGCCGCAGTACGGACACCGCCGCGGGCGCCGGACTCCTGCGGGCGCACGTAGTCCACGTCCAGCTCCGCCAGCGGAATGGAATACCAGCCCAGCTTCGTGCCCTGGCCAGTATCCGGGTAGCTCTGGTGCGGGCCCTGCCCGAACCAGTCCACAGTCTGTGTTTTTGAACCGAGCACCAGCTCCAGCCCGATGCGGGCCCACGGCTTGGCCCGCCCGTTGTCTGTCCAGTCTCCATCTGGCCGCACCTGCGTGTGCAGGTTCACCCTGCTGCCATCGCTCGACCAGCTGTAATCGACGAACACACCGAACTGCTTGTCCGCAGCCCCGACCCGCGTCCGCACCAAGAGGGTTTCGCCGCCTTCCGCTGCGGGCACGGCGGAAATTCCGAGAAGCCTGGAGTGCAGGCGGTTGAGTCCTGCATCGGTCCACTGCTGTGACAGGGGGCGTGGATCCGGGCTGCCCAATTCACGCCCAAGATCGTTGTCTGTGGGGACGCGCCACAGCGACAAGCGGAGGTCATCCACCGGCACATCCGCCAGGTTTGTCAGCGCACCGGTGGTTCGGCTGAACACAGCCGGGCCGAGACGGAGCGTTTCTGGATCCTCGTGGATCCGCACGGTGCAGGGGATGCCCGCAGGAACCGGCAGGTTCAGCGCGGCCTGTCCCCAGGCGAGCTCGTGCCCTTCCCCGGCCCAGTCCGCGTCCGCTGCCAGTACCGCGCTGACCGTCAGCACCGCGGCCGAACCGGTGAGTGCTGCCAGCCCTGAGGGCAGCTGCACGGCGGCTTCCCCACGGGGCGGCAGCAACGCAACGTCCACGTGCCCGCCGTCGAGCGTGACGGCGTCGGCCTCGACCGTGTACCGGAACCGGAGAGCAGAAGTGTCCGCGAAGTCGTAGCCGTTGCGGACAGTGAAACCTGACCAGTCTGGTGCCACCTCGATGGCCAGCGGTTCGATGACTTTCTTGAAGTCGAGCAGTCCGGGCCGTGGCTTGCGGTCAGCGTCCACCAGCCCGTCCGTGACAAAGTTGCCGTCGTGAATTTCCTCACCGAAATCCCCGCCGTATACAAAATACTCCTGGCCGTCCCCGGCGGTGCGTGCAATTCCGTGTTCCAGCCATTCCCAGACGAAACCACCCATCAGCCTCGGATACCGGTGGAACAGCTCCTGGTACTCGGTCATCCCCCCGGGTCCGTTGCCCATTGCGTGGACGTACTCGCACAACACAAAAGGCATGGCGCGGCGCCGGGCGTCCAGCCCGGCGTCCTCGAGCGGCTCTTCCTTGCCCTGGCCGATCAGCTCGGTTTCTGCGTGGTCCGCGTACATGCGTGAGTAGACATCCACGTAGGCACAGCTCCAGTCGCCTTCATAGTGGATGGGCCTGGACGGGTCGCGGTCTTTGGTCCAGCGGGACATGGCGGCGAGGTTTTCGCCCGAGCCGGCCTCGTTCCCCAGGGACCACATGATGACAGCGGCGTGGTTCTTGTCCCGCTCCACCGTCCGGCTCATGCGGTCAAGAAGGGCGGGTTCCCACTGAGGATCTGCGGTCGGGTTCCGGTTCCAGCCGGCACTCACGAAACCGTGGGTCTCCAGATCGCACTCAAGAACTACATAGAATCCGAGCCGGTCCGCCAAGGCGAGAAAATCAGGGTGCGGCGGGTAGTGGGACGTCCGGATGGCGTTGATGTTGTGCTGCTTCATCAGCCGCAGCTCGGCCTCCATAACGTCCCGCGGCACAACTCGCCCCAGCCGGGGATCGTGCTCGTGCCGGTTGACGCCGCGCAGGAGGATCGGCTGGCCATTGATCTTGAACCGGGCGTCCTCGATGCTGATGGTCCGGAATCCCAGCTGCAGGGAAACCGTCTCACCCGCTGTGCTGACAGTCGCCCCATAGAGGCGGGGCAGCTCGGCGGACCAGGGGCTGATGTCGGGAATTCGGTACTCGGCGCCGGCGGACGCTTCGAACCCCAGCTCCGGTACATGCACGACGGCGTCAATCGCCTCTCCTGCGCGGCTCGCTTCAATGCGGAGAATGCCTTCGCCGCTGCGGTGATCGAAATCCGCATGGACAAAGACATCGTCGATGCCGCCCTGGGGGCGCTCCTGAAGCGTGACGTCCCGGAAAATGCCGGGCAGCCACCACATGTCCTGATCCTCCAGATAGCTGGCTGCCGAGAACTGGGCAACCTGCACGGCAAGTACGTTCGTCCCCTCTGCCAGCACGCCTGAGACGTCGAACTCGTGGGCCAGCCTGCTGCCCCTGGTGGTGCCAAGCCGCGTTCCGTTCAGCCACACGGTTCCGGCTGAATCAACGCCGTCGAAGCGAAGAAGGGCGTGCGGAAAGAACTCGGAGCCTGCCTCGAACTGCACCACGTGGTCGCCGATCGGGTTCTCGTCCGGGACGTGCGGCGGTTCCATGGCGAACGGATACTTTACGTTGGTGTACCAGGGCGAACCATGCCCGTGCATGGGCCAGCTCGATGGTACCGGCAGGTCGTGGAAACCTTCCAGGACCTGACCCGACTGCCAGCCGTCCTGGGGAGACTGCCGGATCCCGGGGTTCAGGCGGAACTTCCATGCTCCGTTGAGCGAGATCCGCGCGGCGTCGCTGTCCAGATAGGCACGCGCCCGAAGGGTCCCCTGGGCCGGAGCTGTTGAGGCCAAGTCACCGACCTGTTCTGCGGCGAGATCCAGCGGACGGCCAGAGACCTCAGGGGCATCGGATGCCACGGAAATGGTGGCCACGGGCTCAACTGACATGGGAATTTTCCTCAATCCAGAACGACGTTGGGCCGGCCGCTTCAGCTCGGCAGCACGTTCCGTGAACGTTCACGGAACGTGATCAAGCTTACTGGGGGTCAACGATTTTGGGTAGTGCCTGTTGCTGGCATCAGGCCGATTGGCGGAGAACCAGCCGGTGCCGGAACCTCAGATCTGCGGCATCGCTGCCTGGAGCGATTGTTCCGGCAAGAAGTCCGGCAAGAAGTTCGACGGCGGCCCTCCCCACCTCGCGGAGGTCCAGCGAAAGTGTGGTCAGCTCCGGCGATACCAGCTCGCCCAGGGGGATTCCGTCCATGCCGATCACTGCGCAGTCCTGCGGAACCTTCCGGCCGGCGTCAGCCAGCGCTTTGAGTACCCCCGCCGCCATCAGGTCGTTGAACACGACCAACCCGTCGGTGTCCGGGCGTCGCAACAGCAACGCGCGCACAGCCTGGCGGGCTGCCTGGGCTGATTCAGCGGCGTTGACTACAGTGAGCGGTCTTCCAGACTCCCTCGAAATACTTACGAAGGCCCGGCCCCTCACCGACCGTGAACTGCCGTGGCGTGTGTCAACGTATGCGATATGCCGACGCCCGCTGCCCCGCAAATGATCCAGTGCAAGGCTGGCTGCATGGCAGTAGTCGAAGGAGATCCCGCCGGCGGCAGCACCGGCAGCCCGGTCCAAGACCACCAAGGGCCGTCGGCCAAGAATGGCCTGGGCCGCTTCGACCGCCCCTCCGAGGTACCCGATCACGGCATCCACTTGCGGAGCAAGGTGGGCCACGGCATCCAGCCCGCTTCCGCCGCCGTGCCCGTAGTCGTCCATCACCACGTGCCAGCCGCGGTGGGTAGCGAACTCAACCACGCTCGATGCGAACGCAGGATAGTAGGGGTTGGTGAGATCCGGGATGGCCAGGCCAAGCGACGTGCGTGCGCCCTGAACCAGCCCCTTGGCGAACCGGCTCGGGGTATAGCCGAGTTCCATCGCCAGCGCCTGAACCCGCTCGCGCGTATCGGCCTTGATGCCGGGCATGTTGTTCATGGCCCGGGTGACAGTCTGACGCGAGACTCCAGCTGCGGCGGCCACATCAAGGATGGTGGCGCGCCTGGCCGGGCTGCCGGAATTGGAGATCATAGTTGGTAAGTCTAGAGGCGGTGGAACGCAGACTCTGCATGCCTTCCAGCCTGCAACCGAATGGCAGGTGTTGTGTTTTGTGTTGGGTGGTTAATGTGGGAGAGCCCCCGACCTGGTGGTTGGGGGCTCTCGACCTTTTTTTAATGGTTGTCCGGCGGTGACCTACTCTCCCACACCCTCCCGGGTGCAGTACCATCGGCGCTGTGGGTCTTAGCTTCCGGGTTCGGAATGGGACCGGGCGTTTCCCCCACGCTATGACCGCCGTAACCCTTGCTCCCGTCCCGCACACCGGGGTGTGGGGTGGGAAATCTGGTGTTACAACTGTGGTGTTGTTATTCAGTTGTGGTGTTCCCTGCAACAAGCCGGTAAGGGTTTGTTGTTTGGGAACCACATAGTGGACGCAAGCAGTCTTGTTTCTTTGTACCACCCTTGGTGTGAACGTCTTTTGAAGGATCCGTTCACGGGTGGTGTGTGGTGTAAGTTATCGGCCTATTAGTACCGGTCAGCTTCACGAGTCGTTAGTCCTCGCTTCCACATCCGGCCTATCAACCCAGTGGTCTGGCTGGGGGCCTCTCACACCCGAGGGTGTATGGAAATCTCATCTCGAAGCGAGCTTCCCGCTTAGATGCTTTCAGCGGTTATCCCATCCGAACGTAGCTAATCAGCGGTGCACTTGGCAGTACAACTGACACACCAGAGGTTCGTCCGTCCCGGTCCTCTCGTACTAAGGACAGCCCTTCTCAAATTTCCTGCGCGCGCAGCGGATAGGGACCGAACTGTCTCACGACGTTCTAAACCCAGCTCGCGTACCGCTTTAATGGGCGAACAGCCCAACCCTTGGGACCTACTCCAGCCCCAGGATGCGACGAGCCGACATCGAGGTGCCAAACCATGCCGTCGATATGGACTCTTGGGCAAGATCAGCCTGTTATCCCCGAGGTACCTTTTATCCGTTGAGCGACGGCCATTCCACAATGTACCGCCGGATCACTAGTCCCGACTTTCGTCCCTGCTTGAGATGTCTCTCTCACAGTCAAGCTCCCTTGTGCACTTACACTCGACACCTGATTGCCAACCAGGCTGAGGGAACCTTTGGGCGCCTCCGTTACTTTTTAGGAGGCAACCGCCCCAGTTAAACTACCCATCAGGCACTGTCCCTGACCCGGATTACGGGCCGAAGTTAGATGTCCAAAGTGACCAGAGTGGTATTTCAACGATGACTCCACCCGAACTGGCGTCCGGGTTTCAACGTCTCCCACCTATCCTACACAAGCCACTCCGAACACCAATACCAAACTATAGTAAAGGTCTCGGGGTCTTTCCGTCCTGCTGCGCGTAACGAGCATCTTTACTCGTACTGCAATTTCGCCGAGTTTATGGTTGAGACAGCGGGGAAGTCGTTACTCCATTCGTGCAGGTCGGAACTTACCCGACAAGGAATTTCGCTACCTTAGGATGGTTATAGTTACCACCGCCGTTTACTGGGGCTTGAATTCTCAGCTTCGCCTTGCGGCTAACCGGTCCTCTTAACCTTCCAGCACCGGGCAGGAGTCAGTCCGTATACATCGTCTTGCGACTTCGCACGGACCTGTGTTTTTAGTAAACAGTCGCTTCCCCCTGGTCTCTGCGGCCCCTGCACGCTCCCCACAGCAAGTGTGGTTCACGATGGGGGCCCCCCTTCTCCCGAAGTTACGGGGGCATTTTGCCGAGTTCCTTAACCATAATTCTCTCGATCGCCTTAGTATTCTCTACCTGATCACCTGTGTCGGTTTGGGGTACGGGCGGCTAAAACCTCGCGTCGATGCTTTTCTAGGCAGCATAGGATCACTGAATCCCCCCTCACGGGAGTCCCATCGGGTCTCAGGCATCATGAACAGCGGATTTGCCTACCGTTCGCCCTACATCCTTGGACCGGGACTACCATCGCCCGGCTCAGCTACCTTCCTGCGTCACACCTGTTAATACGCTTACCTCCCAGGATCAGGTCCCGCGCTCCACCAAAACCCGCACACCCCGAAGGGCGATTGGGCAGGTCTCGGGCAGTTAGTATCCCCTGTTCAGCATGGACGGTTTTTCGCCGGTACGGGAATATCAACCCGTTGTCCATCGACTACGCCTGTCGGCCTCGCCTTAGGTCCCGACTTACCCAGGGCAGATTAGCTTGACCCTGGAACCCTTGATCATTCGGCGGACGGGTTTCTCACCCGTCTTTCGCTACTCATGCCTGCATTCTCACTCGTGTAGGCTCCACCGCTGGTTTACACCGCGACTTCACTGCCCACACGACGCTCCCCTACCACTCCAGACGCCTGAACCAGAAGAACAAGTCTCCGGCTTAGCTAATATCTGAAATCCACAACTTCGGCGGTGTACTTGAGCCCCGCTACATTGTCGGCGCGGAATCACTTGACCAGTGAGCTATTACGCACTCTTTTAAGGATGGCTGCTTCTAAGCCAACCTCCTGGTTGTCTTCGCAACTCCACATCCTTTCCCACTTAGCACACGCTTAGGGGCCTTAGTTGGTGGTCTGGGCTGTTTCCCTCTCGACTATGAAGCTTATCCCCCACAGTCTCACTGCTGCGCTCTCACTTACCGGCATTCGGAGTTTGGCTGACGTCAGTAACCTTGTAGGGCCCATTAGCCATCCAGTAGCTCTACCTCCGGTAAGAAACACGCAACGCTGCACCTAAATGCATTTCGGGGAGAACCAGCTATCACGAAGTTTGATTGGCCTTTCACCCCTACCCACAGCTCATCCCCTCCATTTTCAACTGAAGTGGGTTCGGTCCTCCACGACGTCTTACCGTCGCTTCAACCTGGCCATGGGTAGATCACTTCGCTTCGGGTCTAGATCACGCCACTGCAACGCCCTGTTCAGACTCGCTTTCGCTACGGCTTCCCCACACGGGTTAACCTCGCGACGTAACACTAACTCGCAGGCTCATTCTTCAAAAGGCACGCCGTCACCAGAATCAGACTGGCTCCGACGGATTGTAAGCACACGGTTTCAGGTACTGTTTCACTCCCCTCCCGGGGTACTTTTCACCTTTCCCTCACGGTACTGGTCCGCTATCGGTCATTAGGGAGTATTTAGGCTTATCAGGTGGTCCTGACAGATTCGCACGGGATTTCTCGGGCCCCGTGCTACTTGGGATACTTCCCAGGCGGTACACAACATTTCGGTTACGGGGCTCACACCCTCTCTGGCCGGCCTTTCAAGACCGTTCACCTATGCCTGTACTACTCACCTCACTGTCCCGGCAGAGACAGAACGGAAAGTCCCACAACCCCGACCATGCAACGCCCGCCGGCTATCACACATGGAACGGTTTAGCCTGATCCGCGTTCGCTCGCCACTACTGACGGAATCACTGTTGTTTTCTCTTCCTGCGGGTACTGAGATGTTTCACTTCCCCGCGTTCCCCCCACGCACCCTATGTGTTCAGATGCGGGTCACCAGATCACTCGCGCGCCTGGCGGGGTTTCCCCATTCGGACACCCTGGGATCACAGTCCGGTTATCGACTCCCCCAGGCTTATCGCAGATTCCTACGTCCTTCTTCGGCTCCTAATGCCAAGGCATCCACCGTGTGCTCTTAAAAACTTGACCACAAAAGATCAAAAAAACTAATTCACGAGAGAACCACAGAAACCACCCACACACACACCATCCCGAAAGACAGCACACGCACGGACAGATCCAGGTTCATATTCTTGGAAATTGCTTCTTATAAAAGATGCTCGCGTCCACTATGTAGTTCTCAAACAACAACCCCAAACCACACACCCCACACACAACCCCCGAAGGAGAACCACGTGCGTGATCGATGCAGCCAGGAAACCAGAAACAAACAAAACCCGCGGACACGGCAAAAGCCATGAACCCGCGGCCCTGTTGCCTCAGGACCCAACAGTGTGCCAAACACTAAACCACCCACTCACCCCCGCACCGTTCCAGGCACCCTCCCGAAGGAAAACACCGTACTAAGCACCGGAGAAAACCGGCAGCCGCTATTCGCTGATATTCCACCCATGAGCACCCGCCGCGGAACAATCGTCCGCGAAACGGGCTGTACTCCTGACAACCCCCGCCCCCCGCATACACGGAAAACAGGACATTGTAGGTGCTCCTTAGAAAGGAGGTGATCCAGCCGCACCTTCCGGTACGGCTACCTTGTTACGACTTAGTCCCAATCGCCAGTCCCACCTTCGACAGCTCCCTCCCACAAGGGGTTAGGCCACCGGCTTCGGGTGTTACCAACTTTCGTGACTTGACGGGCGGTGTGTACAAGGCCCGGGAACGTATTCACCGCAGCGTTGCTGATCTGCGATTACTAGCGACTCCGACTTCATGGGGTCGAGTTGCAGACCCCAATCCGAACTGAGACCGGCTTTTTGGGATTAGCTCCACCTCACAGTATCGCAACCCTTTGTACCGGCCATTGTAGCATGCGTGAAGCCCAAGACATAAGGGGCATGATGATTTGACGTCGTCCCCACCTTCCTCCGAGTTGACCCCGGCAGTCTCCTATGAGTCCCCGCCATAACGCGCTGGCAACATAGAACGAGGGTTGCGCTCGTTGCGGGACTTAACCCAACATCTCACGACACGAGCTGACGACAACCATGCACCACCTGTGAACCGGCCTCAAAGAGGGGAGCACATCTCTGCGCTTTTCCAGTCCATGTCAAGCCTTGGTAAGGTTCTTCGCGTTGCATCGAATTAATCCGCATGCTCCGCCGCTTGTGCGGGCCCCCGTCAATTCCTTTGAGTTTTAGCCTTGCGGCCGTACTCCCCAGGCGGGGCACTTAATGCGTTAGCTACGGCGCGGAAAACGTGGAATGTCCCCCACACCTAGTGCCCAACGTTTACGGCATGGACTACCAGGGTATCTAATCCTGTTCGCTCCCCATGCTTTCGCTCCTCAGCGTCAGTTAATGCCCAGAGACCTGCCTTCGCCATCGGTGTTCCTCCTGATATCTGCGCATTTCACCGCTACACCAGGAATTCCAGTCTCCCCTACATCACTCTAGTCTGCCCGTACCCACCGCAGATCCGGAGTTGAGCCCCGGACTTTCACGGCAGACGCGACAAACCGCCTACGAGCTCTTTACGCCCAATAATTCCGGATAACGCTTGCGCCCTACGTATTACCGCGGCTGCTGGCACGTAGTTAGCCGGCGCTTCTTCTGCAGGTACCGTCACTTTCGCTTCTTCCCTACTGAAAGAGGTTTACAACCCGAAGGCCGTCATCCCTCACGCGGCGTCGCTGCATCAGGCTTGCGCCCATTGTGCAATATTCCCCACTGCTGCCTCCCGTAGGAGTCTGGGCCGTGTCTCAGTCCCAGTGTGGCCGGTCACCCTCTCAGGCCGGCTACCCGTCGTCGCCTTGGTGAGCCATTACCTCACCAACAAGCTGATAGGCCGCGAGTCCATCCAAAACCACAATAAAGCTTTCCACCCCCCGCCATGCGGCAAGGAGTCATATCCGGTATTAGACCCGGTTTCCCAGGCTTATCCCAGAGTTAAGGGCAGGTTACTCACGTGTTACTCACCCGTTCGCCACTAAAACCCCCAGCAAGCTGGGGATCATCGTTCGACTTGCATGTGTTAAGCACGCCGCCAGCGTTCATCCTGAGCCAGGATCAAACTCTCCGTTGAAGTAAAACAAAAACAGACACAACCAACACCCCCGGGAAAACGGGACGTGAAGGCCGCACAAAATTTGAAACCAGCTGTAAAAACCAGACCCCAACCACGGGGTGGCAGGATCCGGCAAATTCAACCAATTCATATAAAATAAACCGGTATCAACAAACTTGGCACACTATTGAGTTCTCAAACAACAGACACACCCGGCACCACCCAAACCCTAACGGTCCAGGATCGCTCCGGAGCAACTTTTCAAGCTTACCCGGTTTCCCTGCCCGATGCAAATCCTGTTTCCAGGACCAAACGAGCAGACAAACCATCCCCACCACCAACCAGAAGCACGTAAAAGCGCCACCAGAAACTGGTCTTGAAAGAAGGGGTTTGGCCGCCTCCGGGACCCAGCTTCTCGCTGGTCTCCCTCGTGGCGACTTAGAAAACAATACATGCCAACGAGACCCTGCGCAAATCAAGCACCAAGCCCTCTCCATCGACCCAAAATCCCCGCCAATCCGGGTGAAAACAGGGTCCGAACAGCGAGCCGGCGGTGCAGTCGTCGTAATTCGCTGCTGTGTGCTGCATCACCAGAACAGAGGCGCCGCGGCAGAAGCGGGTTAACGCAAAGAAGGGCCGGCAACCATACGGTTGCCGGCCCTTCCCAAGCAGCTGGAATCAGCAGTGCTGAATTAGACTCTGCTGAATTACCAGGAAGACTTGGTGATGCCCGGGAGCTCACCACGGTGCGCCATGTCGCGGAAGCGAACACGGGAGATACCGAACTTCTGGAAGGTACCGCGGGGGCGGCCATCGATGATGTCGCGGTTACGCAGACGTACCGGTGAGGCGTTGCGGGGCAGCTTCTGCAGGCCGAGGCGTGCAGCTTCGCGAACTTCGTCGGTCGAGTTGGGGTCAACCAGAGCCTTCTTCAGTTCGAGGCGCTTGGCAGCGTAACGCTCTACGATGACTTTACGCTGTTCGTTCTTAGCGATCATTGACTTCTTAGCCATGTGTTTAGCGCTCCTCTCGGAATTCGACGTGCTGGCGGATCCTGGGATCGTACTTCTTCAGAACCATACGGTCCGGATCGTTACGACGGTTCTTACGGGTTACGTAGGTGTAACCCGTTCCCGCGGTGGACTTGAGCTTGATGATCGGACGTACGTCCTTGTCTTTTGCCACTAGAGCTTCACTCCCCGTGCCAAGATGGCGGCTACGACTGAGTCGATGCCGCGTACGTCGATGGTCTTGATGCCACGTGCGGAAACCTGCAGCGTGACGTTACGCCGCAGGGACGGAACCCAGTAGCGCTTCTTCTGAATGTTCGGGTCGAACCGGCGCTTATTGCGGCGGTGCGAGTGTGAAATGCTGTGTCCAAAGCCCGGCTCGGCCCCAGTCACTTGGCAGTGTGCTGCCATGACTTCTCCTCTAAGAATTGAATGAAATGGACCGCAAATTTGCTGCGGGACCATGCGGCTAAGAGCGACCCAAGTGATCAGGGTGAACGGGTAAACGCGCAACTTGAGCCCCTAACTACCGGCTACCCTGGAGAAATTTCCGGGCCACCGGAGCAATTGCGCACGCTCCGCGCACTTAGCGCCTCCCAAGTCTACGAGTTTGTGCAATTAAAGACCAATCCAGCACATGGAGGTGTATAAGGGCAGCCGGCTCTTCCACACGGAAGTCATACCGGCTCAGAGGTAATTTCACAGCAGAATCAAAACAAGCGGACCCACTCTTGGAACATGAACACACAGCTCCTGCCGGCCAGCCCGGCCCGAAGCCGCCGAACCGGCAGGGGCCCGGGATTCCCTGCGGTTGAGGGCCGCTTTGCCGCACAGCACCGACGCCGGCTCTTCCGGGCGGACGTCCTGGCAGTATCCGCATGGGCTTCCGTCGCGGCCGCCGCGGCATTGTGGATGGCCGACGGCGGCATGACTGGGTTCTCGACGCTCTCCGGTGCCTTTACCGCCGTGGGCATCATCGCGGGACTGTCCGGCGTCGACCTGGTTCTGTCGATGTTGCTGCTGGCTGCGCGCATTACTGTGATTGACCGGACAGTCGGACACGACCGCGCCCTTGAATTCCACCGGAAACTCGGGAAGCCGTCGCTGTACCTGCTCCTGGCGCACGGGCTGTTCGTGGCGATCGGGTACGGAATGGCTGAAGGCTTGCATCCCGTCAGCGAATCCGTGGCCCTGTGGGTGCTGGTGCCGGACATGTGGCTGGCGTTTGCTTCCATGGCGCTGTTCATCGCAGTTGTGGTTACATCGCTGGTGGCTGTCCGGCGCCGTTTTCCCTACGAGTTCTGGTACGCCGTGCATCTGCTGACCTACGCTGCTGTGGCGACTTCCTTGCCACATCAGTTCAGCCTGGGCTGCCTCTTCGCGGAGGAGGCATGGCAGCGCTGGTACTGGCTGGCCATCTGCATTGGCGCCGGCGCCGCACTGTTGTTTTACCGGATCATTCAGCCGGTTGTGGCGACTTTCCGGCACCAGCTCACGGTCAGCAGGGTGGTGGCCGTGGCGCCGGGTGTTGTGAGCATTGAAATGACCGGGCTGCAGCTCCACAGGCTGTCCGGAGCCGGTGGCAGATTCTTCATCTGGCGCTTCCTCGCCCCCGGTCTGTGGTGGCATCCGCACCCGTTCAGCCTCTCTGCCGAACCCCTGCGTTCAGCGGCCTCCGGACACGGACAGCTGCGGATTACCATCCGCAGTCTGGGTAAGGGGTCCGCGCAACTTACGGCGCTGCAGCCCGGCACAAAAGTGGCCGTTGAAGGGCCGTATGGCTTGTTCAGTTCGGCCGCCCGCAGCCGGGATCACGTGGTGATGATCGGGGCCGGAATCGGCATCACGCCGCTTCGCGCCTTGCTCGAAACCACGCCGTTCGCGCCGGGCAACTCGACCGTACTTCTGCGGGGCCACAGCGAGGAGGAACTGTACCTCGGGGCGGAAATTCTGGAGTTGTGCCGGAGCCGGGGCGCCTCGCTGTTCCACCTGACCGGGCCCCGGGGCGGGCAGGACGGGTCCAGCTGGCTGCCTTTCAGCGCCGTTCGGTCCAGGCACGGGCTCGGAGACTACGCCCGGACATCGCTGAAGCCGATGTATATGTATGCGGGCCGGACGACTGGGCCCGAGCCGTTATCCGCGATGCCCGCGTGGCCGGCGTACGGGAAGATCAGCTCCATTACGAAAGGTTCGACTGGTGAGAGTGCGAGCAGCAGTTTCAGCAGCCCTGGCATCGGCCGGCATCCTGTTGGTTGGTTGGCAATCCGGCATCCACGTGGCAGAGACCCGCAGCAGCGCGGCGAACACCTCGGCCGGAACTAACGGCACGGGAATCACAGGGACGGGGATCACAGGGGCCGATGCGGGGACCCCCACTGGATCGGCCTCTTCCGGAACGGCTGGTTCTTCCGGTGCATCGGGGGCTTTAGGCGCAGCCGCCAAAGCCGGCGGCACGTACGACGGCGCTGTGATACAGACCCGCAGCCAATCTCTGATTCCGCACCGCTTTTCCCGGTGGACGGGCCGCTGAGGCGGAGTGCCGCTCTTCGCGCCCGGACGTTCCGCTGCATGGGCACCATCATCAGCCTCACCATCCCGGCCGGACGGCAGGCATGCGGGTTCCACGAAACCAGCAATCAGCTGCCCGGACCACAACTAATGGAGGATGAGCTGGAAGCCGCTGTCGCCGTCGTCGAACGCCTTTTTCTGGAACTGGACGAGACGTTCAGCCTGTACCGGCCGGATTCCGAGGCAAGCCGCCTGGCACGCGGCGATGTGGCGCTGCCGGATGCGTCGGCCGGGATGAGGGAGCGCTACGAGGAAGCTGTCGGCTGGCGGCTCCTGACCGAGGGCGCCTTCACCCCATCGCGGCCGGACGGTGTTCTGGATCTCTCCGGACTCATCAAGGGTCACGCGATCCGGGAGGCCGGCACTTCGCTCCTGGCACTGGGCCTCCGGGACTGGTGCATCAATGCGGGAGGGGATGTGCTGGTCAGCGGCTCGCCGACGCCGGGCGGTGAGGAAGCCTGGGCGGCCGGAATTATTGACCCGGCGGACCGCCGGACCCTGATTTCCGGCCATCCCCTGGGCCGGACGCGGACAAAGTCTGCTCTGGCGTCCGGTTCCGCCGAGCGTGGCGACCACATCTGGGCTGCGGGCAAGGGTGCGGGTGCCGTCGAGTTCCGGCAAGTGTCCGTGGCCGCCGCGGACATTGTGACCGCCGATGTGCTGGCGACGGCGATCGTTGCCGGCGGGATGCCGATGCTGGGCCGGGCTACGGAACAGTGGGACGTCGCCGTGCTGGCGGTGCGCCGGGACGGGGAGCTGCTCGCGACGCCTGGGTTCCGGGGCTAGCGACGGGTTTCGGCTCAACACCGGAGGCGGGCTAGATGTGCGTGAGCTGGCCGTACTTTGGCTGCAGGCCATCGCCGGAGGACTTGCCGGTGACCCGGCGGACCACCCAGGGGCCGGCGAATTCGCGCACCCAACGTGCGTTTGCACGGATGGCGTCGGCGCGGCTGAGCTCCGGCAGCGGAGTCATGGGCGGGACCTCGATGGAGTGGTCGTGCTCCAGGACGGTGAGCACGCGCTTGGCCATGTTCACGTGCCCGGCGGCGGACATATGCATACGGTCCTTGGCCCACATGCCCCAGTCGTAGTACTCGCTGAAGCGCCAGTAGTCCACCAGCAGGGCACCGTGATCGCCGGCAATGCCGCGGACCAGCTCGTTATAGATCGCAGTGCGGCCGCGCATGGTGCCGAAAACCTTGGATCCCCGGGAATCAAAGCCCGTGAACATCACCACGGTGGCGCCGGTGGCACTCAACTTGCGGATGCCGGCGTCGTACTCAACCAGAAGGTCATCAATGTCGATCTTCGGGCGCAGGATGTCGTTTGCACCGGCGTAGATGGTCACCAGGGTGGGTTTAAGTTCGACGGCGGCGTCCACCTGCTCTGCCATGATCTGGCGAAGCTTCCTCCCGCGGATGGCGAGGTTGGCGTAGCCGAGGGACGGATCTGCAGCACCCAGCTGCTCAGCCACCCGGTCCGCCCAGCCGCGCACTCCGTTGGGGCGGTCGGAATCGTCGTCGCCGACGCCTTCCGTGAACGAATCTCCGAGAGCCACATAACGGGCCGTAAAATCCATAGCGCCAGTCTGTCACCTGTTGCCGGAAGCAACAAAGCAACGCGGGGTCACTTACGGCCCATAACACAGCGCTTATCGGGCCGTAGGTGACCCCGCGTTGCAGTTTGGACGGGCGGCTCAGGCCCGCGGCCGCCTCACTGCTCGCGCAGGATCCAGTGATCGCCATCCAGGCGCGCCACGATCTTCTCGCCGATCCGCGCCAGATCCGCCACGTCACGGTCCGTGAGCGCGTCCAGGAACAACGAGCGGACTGCTTCCACATGCCCGGGCGCGAGTCCCGCAATGGTGGCCATCCCGGCGTCGGTCAGGTGGGCGGTGGTGACGCGGGCGTCGCCGGGGTGGGGCCGGCGCTCCAGCCAGCCGCGGTTCTGCAGTTTGGTGACCACGTGGGACAACCGGGACAGCGAGGCGCTGGTGCGGGCAGCGAGCTCGCTCATGGGCAGGAACCGGCCCTCAGCCTCGGAGAGCATAGCCAGCACGTTGTAGTCGAACAGCGAGACGTTCCCGGCCGAGTGAAGCTGTGTGTCCAAGGCCGCGGGGAGCATGGTGTTGATGCTCAGCTGGGCCAGCCAGGCTCGGCGTTCGTCGGCGTTGAGCCAGCGCGGTTCGGTCATGACCCCATCCTAGGAGAAAAAAGATGCTTGACGGTTCAAGCCAGCGCGAATATGCGAAGCGCACCCGGAGTACAACTGGAACTCCGCAGTCAGGCTGCTTCCGTCAGCACTGACAAGCGTCCGACGGCGGCAATCGCCGCTGAGTGGACGGGCCCTGGAGAATCCTCCCGGTCCCATCCGGCTAACCGGTAGGCTGGCCACATGTACGTTGTGTCCCTGAGCTACAAAGTTGCCGAAGACATCGTTGACTACCACTTGGAAGCCCACGTCGCGTGGTTGAAAGATGCCTTTGACCAAGGCATCTTCATTGCCGCGGGACGCAAGATCCCCCGCACCGGCGGCCTGTTGTTGTCCAACACCGACCGGCGCAGCCTGGACGCCTCACTGGCCATGGACCCTTTCTATGTCAACGGCGTGGCCGAGTTTGACGTCACGGAGTTCCACGCCAACAGGGTAGCCGCGGGCTTTGAAAACCTGCTGGACAGCTAGAGCCGCACCCGGTCAGTTCCGAGGCGCTCCGGCAACACAACGGGCATCAGCCCCGGCCAGCGCGCGCTGAGCCCGTCTCCGCTGGTGACTCCGCGGAACCTGCGCGAAATCCACGGTGCCGCATCGCGCCTGAGCCAGGCGGCGTCGTCGAGCATCATTTCAATGCGTGCCCTTGGACGCAATGCCGGGAAGTCAGTCGACGTCAGCGTGTGCGGCGCGCCAAGCACCTCGAGCACCTTCTTGGCCATATACCTGTGCCCCGCCGTAGACATGTGAAGCCGGTCGGGAGCCCACATGCGCGGATCCCGGAAGTCCTCGAAGCACCAATAGTCCACCAGCGGCGCCCCGTGCTTGGCAGCGATCCGGCGGACGTGCCGGTTGTAGACCGCGGTGCGCAGCTTGAGTGGTTCCAGCACCGGCGAGAGTGGCACGTTGTAGCCGGTGAACAGCAGCACTCTGGCGCCGCTGCCAGTGAGCCGATCTACTGCTGCTTCATACTTCTGCATCAGAGCGTCCAGATCCAGACGCGCCATCAGCAGATCGTTCCCGCCCGCATAGAAACTGACCAGGGTGGGCTCCAGAGCCAGCGCCGGCTGAAGCTGCTCCTGCACAATCTGCTCCAGGCGGCGGCCGCGGAGGGCTAGATTTGCATAGCTTGTCCGGGGATCGTGGCGGGCGAGTTCCTCGGCCACCCGGTCAGCCCAGCCACGGCAGTCATTAGGGAGGCGCAGATCCTTGTCCCCCACGCCCTCTGTGAACGAATCTCCGAGGGCAACGTAACGGACGGGGGTCTGGATCCTCATCGTTTTTGCTCCGCTTCCTTGGTATCCTTCGTTTCCCCGGTTTTCTTCCGTGGCTCCACGAGTTTCTTCAGGCCTCCTTTGCGCGGGACGCGGACCGGTTCCGGCCAGCGCGGGCCCAAGGTATCCCCCAGCGTGACACCGCGGAGTTTTCGGCCGAAGAGCGGCAGCACCCAGTCGTTCACCCAGCGGCGCTGCCGGCGTTCCCAGTCGCGCAAGCTCATTTTTGCCGGGGGCTCCCATTCACTGGGGCTCATTTTGTGCGGCACCCCGAGATGGTCCAGAACCTGCGCGGCGAGGTATTTGTGGCCCGCCTTGGACATGTGCAGCCGGTCCGTGTCCCACATGCGGCGGTCATGGAAGGCGTCGAAGCACCAGTAATCCACCAGGACTGCCCCGTACTTGACGGAGAGTTCGCGGACGCGCTGGTTGTAGGCGGAGTTCCGCTTCTTCAGCGGTTCCAGGACGGCCGAGACTTTGACGTCGAACCCCGTGAAGAGGACCACGGTGGCGCCGGTCCCGGAGAGTCTGGCCACGAGGCCCTCATAGTCAGCCATAAGCGCGTCCATGTCCGTGCCGAAATCCAGGATGTCGTTCCCGCCGGCATACAGTGTGACGAGTGCGGGCTCCATGGCCAGGGCTGCTTCGAGCTGATCGTCGATGATGTGGCGGAGGCGTTTGCTGCGGATAGCCAGGTTGGCGTACTCCCAGCCCGGTTCGGCCTTGGCCAGCTTCTCCGCAACCCGGTCGGCCCACCCGCGCACCCCATTCGGCAGCCGCTTGCTGTAGTCCCCCACACCCTCGGTAAACGAATCGCCCAAGGCGACAAAGACACGCCGCCCACCCCGTTCTGAACCAGTTGCCACCCCAGCACCCTAACCGACCCCAGCGGCGGGCAGGGAACAGCGGGGTTAACGAGAGGCGACAGCTCGGACAGATGACAGGCGTCCGGAAGCGTGCGTCTAAGGGAGGAACGACCGCGCGGAGGATGGCGGCCCTCTGACCGGAAACCGGCCAAGAGAGTTACAGCTCGGCTTTGCCCTGACGCCAGTAGCCCATGAAGGCCACCTGCTTCCTGTCCATACCTACGTCCCTCACGAGGTACCGGCGCATGTCCCTGATAACGGCGGCCTCGCCGGCGATCCAGGCGTAAAACGGCATGGCACCGGCTGGCTTGCCGGGGTTCTTGGTGGCACTGATCGCGGCGGTGTCCATCCGCGCAGGCGTCTCCCAAAGGACGTCCACATCCACATTGACGTCCTCAGGCTCCGGGCCGGCCCCGCCGTCGGCAGCTTTGAGGCCGACCCAGCCGGGAACCGGCACAGCCCTGCGGACGGATTCCTGCAGCATTTCGCCGTGCGGACGCGAGCGCCCGATGGACGCGCCGCGGGCGAGCCAGGTGATTTCGACGTCGGCTTCCGTGCTGATTTCGTGGAAGTCGCCGGCCTCGGGGACTTCGAGGAAGGCATGGCCGGTCATGTAGGCCGGCAGGCTTTCGAGGATGGCGGTGATCGCGGGGACGGAGGTTTCGTCGCCGGCCAGCAGGACGCGCTGGGCCATGCCCGGCCGCCACTCGATGCCGGAGTAGATTTCCGCCGTGATGCAGTGCGCGGCCCGGTTGTTGGGGCCGATGATGGTGAGGGCATCGCCCGGCTTCGCATTGAATGCCCAGTTTGCGCCCGGGCCACTGTTTTTGTGCAATTGCGCAGGTGAATCGAAGTGCATCACGAAGTCAACGTCGATCTCCGGGTACACCGCATCCAGGCGTTCCTGCCGCACTGTATAGGTGCGCATGGAGCCTCGCGTTGCCGGATCCATGGCCAGCCATTCCTGATACCAGCCGTCCTGCTCCATCTCGAACTTTGGCAGCGGAATCTGGCTGCCGTCCTCGGCCAGTGACGGGATCATCAGCTTGACGCGCAGGTCCAGGGTCCCGCCGTGCACCCCGAAGTCCCGCAGCGAGTAGCCGCCGAAGGTCACGCGCCGGAAGTTCGGGCTCAGCTCCTGCACCGCGGAAACGGTGACACCAAACGCCAGGGTCATGGGCTGGGTGGTGGCTGCGGCGCGGGTTCTCATGAGACGGGCTCCAGGGTTGTGGTTGAGGTTTTTGGGAAATCAGTGGCGCCCTCTGCCGGGCTTTCAGCGTGATGGCGGCCGATCGGGATGATCAACGGAGTTCCGGAAATGGGGTCGGGAACCACCAGCGATTCAAGCCCGAAAACCTCGCGGACCAGCTCCTCCGTAACCACATCCAGCGAAGAACCCTCGGCCAGGATCCGACCGTCCTTCATGGCAATGACGTGGTCCGCATACCGGGCGGCGAGGTTGAGATCGTGCAGCACAATGGCCACCGTGGTGCCGCGCCGTCGATTCAGGTCGGTGACGAGGTCCAGGACTTCCACCTGGTGGGCCAGGTCCAGGTACGTGGTGGGCTCGTCGAGCAGCAGCACCTCGGTTTCCTGCGCAAGTGCCATGGCAATCCAGACCCGCTGGCGCTGTCCGCCGGAGAGCTCGTCCACGTTCCGCTCTGCGAGGTCCAGCGTTTCGGTGGCTTCAAGCGCGCGCTGCACGGCGGCGTCGTCCTCGGCTGACCAGCTGCGGAAGAAGCCCTGGTGAGGGTAGCGGCCGCGGCCCACGAGGTCGCGGACCACAATGCCGTCCGGCGCGGTGGGGTGCTGCGGCAGCAGGCCGAGTGCGCGGGCGAGCTCGCGTGCCGGCCGCGAATGGATGTCCTTGCCGTCCAGCGTCACGCATCCGCCGGCCGGTTTGAGCAGCCGCGACAGTCCGCGCAGGAGGGTGGATTTCCCGCAGGCGTTGGCGCCCACAATCATGGTCACCTTGCCCTCCGGGATCTCTGCGGTGAGGCCATCCACCACGCGGCGGTGATCATACTGCAGCGTCAGATCCTTGGCGTTCAGAACTGCCATGTCAGGCATCCTTTCGGTTGGCCGTGACCAGGAGCCACAGCAGGAACGGGGCGCCGAGCGCGCCGGTGATCACACCGACGGGCAGCACGGTGCCGTCCAGCAGCAAGGGGGCAATGTTTGCGGCGAAGTAATCCGCAGCCAGGACGATCAGGGCGCCGACACAGGCCGACGCCGGCAGACTGGTTTTGCGGGTAACGCGGCGGGCGATGGGGCCGGCCAGGAAGGCGACGAATGCCACCGGGCCGGCAGCTGCCGTGGCCACGGCGGCGAGTGCGACGGCGGTGACGACTATTCCCAGCCGTGCCAGGCCAACGCGGATGCCGAGTCCTACGGCCGCGTCGTCCCCGAGTTCAAGAATGCGAAGCGGGCCTGCCAGTACGGCGACGGCAGGCACCAGGACCAGCAGCGGCACACCAAGCACGCCGGCGCGGTCCCAATTGGCGGAGTTGAGCGAGCCGTTGAGCCAGACCAGCGCGTCCGCGGCGGTCCGGATGTCGGCGCGGGTCATCATGAAACTAACCACGGCGTGCAGGGCGGCGGCGATGCCCACGCCGGCCAGGATGAGCCTGTTTCCGGCCGCGTTGCCGCTGTTGCCCCCGCCCGACCCCAGCGAACGTCCGCGGGAGATTGTGTAGATGAGGGCGGCCACGCCGAGTGCTCCGCCCAGGGCTGCTCCCGAGACTGCGGCTCCGGACGCGCCGAAAATGACGATTGCAGTGACCGCGGCTGCGCTTGCGCCGGAGCTGATGCCGATGACGTCGGGACTGGCCAGCGGGTTGCGCAGCATGGTCTGGAAGAGCCCGCCGGACAGGCCGAATGCGACGCCGATCATGGTGCCGATCACGGCCCGCGGCAGCTTGTTTTCCATCACGATGAAGGTGGCGCCGGGGATCTTTTCGCCGCCGGCGAGCTGCCCCGTGAGGATTTTGAAGAAGTCCGGGATGGTCACGGTGTAGCTGCCCAGCAGGATGCTGACGGCAAAGAGGACAACGACGGCGGCAGCCAGGATAGCGGTCCGGCTCACTGACGGCCGCGAGCACCCGCGAGGTGAGAGAAGAGGCCCATGTTTGCGCGGATCATGGGCGCGAAGTGTCACCTCGGCGAAAGCCTCAACGGTGGAATTCACAGTCCGGCCCCCTTTCCGCGGCGGATCAGCCAGACGAACACCGGCGCGCCAACCAGGGCGGTCACGATGCCCGCGGGGACTTCGCCCGGGAGCAGCACCACGCGGCCAATGACGTCGGCGCCAAGGAGCAGAGCGGGCCCCAGGACCAGCGAGAACGGCAGGATCCAGCGGTAATCCGGGCCTGTGAGCGAGCGGACCGCGTGCGGAATGACGAGACCCACAAATCCGATGGGTCCGGCGAGCGCCGTGGCCGAGCCGCACAGCAGCACGATGCCCAGCGCGGTAACGCCGCGGACCAGGCCCACCCGCTGCCCCAGGCCGCGGGCCATGTCGTCGCCCAGAGCCAGGCTGTTAAGGATGCGCCCGGTGAACAGCACAATCAGCGCACCCACCAGGAGAAACGGCAGGCCGGGCAGCACAACAGCCCAGTCGCGCCCGGCAATCCCGCCCACCTGCCAGAACCGGAAGCGGTCCAGGGTGTCCTGGCTCGAGACGAGGATGACGTTCATCAGCGAGTAGAGGACCGCGCTCAGGGCCGCGCCCGCAAGGGCGAGCTTCACCGGCGTCGCACCTTCCCTGCCCAGCGACGCGATGAGGTAGACCACGACGCCGGCAGCGGCGGCGCCGATGAACGCGAACCAGATGTAGCCGGTCAGGGACGAGACGCCGAAGACATAGATTCCGGTGACGACGGCCAATGCGGCGCCGGCGTTGACGCCCATGATGCCGGGATCCGCGAGAGGATTGCGCGCCACGCCCTGCATGGCGGCGCCGGCGAGACCGAGGGCCCCGCCGGCGAGCAGGCCAAGAACGGTGCGCGGAATGCGCGCGTGGACAACGGCGTAGTCGCCGTTGTCCGGATCGAACCGGGTCAGCGCCTGCCACACCATTTCCAGGGACAGTCCCCGGGCCCCGATGGCCAGCGATGCTGCGCTGACGAGAACAAGTACAACGACGGCGGCCAGCAGCCAGGCGGCCTGCTTGCCTGGCGCGCGCTTGCCACCGGCGCTAGCCCGGCTACCGGCGGAAGGTGTGCGGAGGGCACGGCCGTGCGCCGCCGTCGTCGTACTTTGTGTCATGGGACGGTGTGCTTACTTCACGGCATCTGCAGCTTTGGCCAGCTGCGGCAGGAAAGTATCCAGCGACCACGGCAGGCTCAGCGGTGAGGATGCCGAAATGGACAGCGTGAGGGTGTTGTCCGAATCGGCTACAAGGGCACCGCTCTTGACGGCGGGGATCTGGCCCAGGAGCGGGTCAGCCTTGATGGAGTGCGTAGTGGCGGCATCCGGAACCCAGGTCACGAAGATGTCAGACTCGAGCTCGTTGGCCTTTTCAGCGGACCACGGGATGAAGAACTCGCCCGCGCCCTTGGTGTTCTTCTCCACAACGGGAGCCAGTGTCATGCCGATCTCGGAGAGGAAGCGCGGACGGTTGTCGATCGCTGTGTAGACGTTGACGCCATCGCTCTTGGCCGGTTCCAGGTTGCCGTAGATGTAGCTCTTGCCGGCGATCTGCGGGTACCCGGCAACCTTTTCCTTGACTGTGGCCTCCGTATCGGAGATCAGCCTGGTGGCCTCGGCCTCCTTGCCCAGCGCCTTGCCGATGATGCTGGTGGAGTCCTGCCACGATGTCCCGTAGGCGAGCTCCGGGTGGGCCACAACGGGTGCGATCTGGCTGAGCTTCTTGTAGTCCTCTTCGGTCAGGCCGGAGTAGGCGCCCAGGATGACATCCGGGTTGAGCTTTGCGATTTCGGTGAAGTTGATGCCGTCTGCCTCGGAGAACTGCACGGGTGCCTTGTCCGTGCCGAAGCCGGCGCCGAGCTTCTCCAGCGCGGCGTCCTTCCACGGGGTGGAGCCCTTGTCATTTCCGCCCCACTCGTTTTTCGGGACTCCAACCGGGACCACGCCAAGGGCAATAGCGACGTCGTCATTGACCCAGGAAACCGTGACCACGCGCTTGGGCTGTTCCTTGATGGTGGTCTCACCGAAAACGTGCTTGATGGTGACGGGGAACTGAGAGCTTGCGGCCTGGTCCGCGGATGAAGCAGTGCCGGCGTCCGCGTTGGAGGCGACAGGGCCGGCGGAACAGGCGGTCAGTGAGAGCGCCGCGGCGGCCAAAACGGCTGTTGCCTTGCCTGCCGTCTTGAGCAGCGTGCGGCGGGTGGCGCCGGCACCGAAAACGTTGCTGCGGCCAGCGGACGGGCCGGAGGGAAGAGGGGAAGCCACGGAACTCCTTAGGTGAGTGATGCGAACCTAAGTAAGGCTAGCCTACCCTCGCCTCGATTACGAAACGTTTACGTCACGTAATTGCCAGAGCGGGGCAGGTCTCGGCAGCGGGGTGAGCGGTGGCAACGCGGGGTCACTTACGGCCCATTCGGGTGGCTTCAATGGGCCGTAAGTGACCCCGCGTTGCTTGTCGAGGTTAGCGGAGGACTATGTCCACGGGGTTGGCCTCGGACCGCCACGTGCCCACGGCAGCCTTTCCACCGGCACCAGACCAGGAACCGATCGCCGGGGCCGCCAGCACGCCCGAGCGGTTGGTGCGCTTGTCCCTGAGGATTTCGGTGACTGAGCCTAGGTGCCGGGACAAGTCGATCACGTTCTCCGGCGCGGCCAGCAGCAGCTGGAAACCGAACTCGTGCAGCGCCTTGATGCCTGCACCGGCGAATTCCTCGGACGCAAGCACAAACGCCTCGTCCATCATCACCGTGCCATACGTCGTGAAGCCCTGCTCCGCGATGCCCAGCTGGTAGCTCAGCGCGGCGGCCATGATGAACGCAGTGAAGCGCTGCCGCTCGCCGCCGGACATGGAGCCGGTGTCGGCGTGCATGAACACATCGGTCTTCTTGCCCGTGTGTATTGTCCCCAAAGCCGCCACCTCCACCTCGCGGTGTTCCTTGCACTGGATGAACAGGTGCCCGCGCACGTCCAGCACGTCGGCCCGCCAGCGCCGGTCCTCGGGAGTCTGGGAACTCAGGCGCTTGACCAGCGTTTCGAGCGACTTGTAGCGGTTGGTGAGCTCGGCGTCGTCGTCGGTCTGGGTGCCAGGAGCGGCACCGGACACGGAACCGGGAGCGGAACCGGATGTACCGGCAGCCATACGCGACGGGCGCGTGTGCCGGGCCTTCAGCGCGTTCTGGATGGCGTCTTTGAACTGCTTGGCCGTGGCCGGCAGCGTCTGCTTGATATCCAGTTCCAGGAAGCTGCCCTCGTGGAAATTGACCTGGGACAGGATGCCGTTGAGGGGCAGGATGCGGCTGGTGATGGAGCGCCGTTCCTCGTCCAGCAGATGCAGGAGCGTGCTGAACGATTCGTGCGTGCGCTGGTTGAAAAAGGCGCGGAATTCGGCTTCCTGGGCGGGAAGTCCGTCGCTCACGATCTGGTGATAGCGGCCCTCGAACTCGCCGGCGGCGCCAATGGACGTGCCGTGGTCCGCGCTGATGGCGGTCCCCCATTCGCGGACAAAGCCCTCGAAAATGCGGGTCAGCCGCTCCGATGTGGCCTGCCCTCTCGACTCCGCCGCGTGCAGCTCGCCGAGCAGCCTGGTGCGGACGCGATTGGCCAGATTATCCAGCTCGTGCATCTCGGTGACGTCGCCGAATTCGGTGAAGTATGGCTCCAGCGCCGTGACGGTGGAGTCCGACGGCGGCGCCTGGTCCAGGCGGTTACGCGCCGCTTCCAGCAGCGAATCGGCGGTGGTCAGCTGGTGGTCCAGCGCCTTGTATTCGCTCTGGAGAACGGCCGCGGCTTCGGTACTGGACTGGTGCTTCTGCCGGGCGGTTTCGATGTTGGCGCGCAGAGGTTCCAGGTCAGCCTGGGCGGCGAGTGCGTCCTTGAGCCGCTGCTCAATTCTTGTGAGGTCGTCCGCGGCAACGGCCGCAGAAATCTGTTCCCACGGGCGGTGGTCATCAGCCACCCGGCGCAGGGCCTCGAGCTGCCGGGTCATGCCCTGGTGCGATTCTTCCCGGCTTTGGGCGAGTTCAGCGGCCTTGGCCAGCTCCAGCTGAAGTTCCTCCACCTGCGCGGCCACGAGTTCGAGCTTGGACGCGTTGTCGAAGCCGAGCACGTAGTCCTGCCGGCTGGTGAAGCGGTCGTCCTTCTCCACGGTGTGGCGGTTGCGCTTGACCACACCTCCGAGGCTCAGGCCCTTGTCCAGCTGTGCGAGCTCAGCCGGATCCTCGACGCACGGGTACGCGAAATCGACGGCGATCCGTTCGCGGATCCAGACGCTTGCTTGTGCGGTAGACGCGCTGTTTGTCCCGGTGGTGAGGATGCTCAGTTTGGTGAGCAGATCGCCGTCGCGCACGTCTTCAACGGCACGGGCGCCACCGGCGAACGGCTTTGACACGTCAACGGCGCGGAGGGCGCCCCGGACCGTATTGTCATTCAGGTAGCGCGTGACGGCCGCGAAATGCTCGCCCGGAACCAGCAGCGTGGTGGCGAGATTGCGCAGCGCGCGCTCGGCCGCGGGCCGCCACTGCTCCTCCCCCTCCGCGATGTCAATCAGCTCTCCGCCGAACGGCATCTGCTCTTCGGCCACGCCGGTGGCGGCCGCGATTGCGGCGCGGTTTTCAATGCTCGACGGCGGCAGCAGGGACTTGCGCGTCTTCAGCGAGACGAGCTCCTGCTGGGCTGAGGCAAGCTCGCGCTTTTTGGTGGCGTGGCCGTCGAAGGCCTCGAAGCGGAGTTCTTTCAGCGCCTCCGAATCGTCCTTGAGCTCGACTGAGCGTGCGGCCGCCTGTTCGTGCGCCGTCTCCCAGCCTTCCGCCGTCCATTCGAGTTCCAGGCCGGCCTCGGTCAGCGCCTTGCGGGCGGACTCCTCCATTTGCTGGCGGAGCTTTAGTCCGACGCGGGCGTTCTCGAGGGACTGCTCGATCGCAGAGATCGCGTTGCCGCCCTGGTTGCCGTAGTCCGCTTCGAGCTGGCGCAAACCCTTGGCCAGACCATCACGGAGCGTCCGTTCGGCGCCGAGCTCCTTGGCCTTCGCCTGGGCCAGGTCCTTGAAACGTGCCAGGGATTTCTCGTGCACTGTGACGGCCAGCTGTTGCCTGTAGGAATCGAATTCCCCGCCCGCGAGTTCGCGCAACCTGTTCGCGTCCAGCAGGGACTGGGCATACTCCTTGTTCAGACCCGGCACCGGAGCCAGCTGATCGCGCTGCTGCCTCACGTCCTCCAGCCGCTGCCGGATGGACATCAGGTTGCTGAACTCCTCCACAACGTCGTCCGCCGCGGTGAGAGTGGCCGGCGCGTCCAGGACCTGGTCGCGGAAGAACGTGTTGACGCTCCCGCCGAGCCCCTTGCCGGCCTGGATCACTCTCAGGAGCGGAAGCGCCTGGTCCGAGCTGATGCCCAGAAGACGCCGGAAGCGCTCGGCAAAGGCCTTGTGGACGTCGAAGATCTGCGCGTCCGGGAAGGTCGTTTCCAGCGCCGCCTTGGTGAAGCGCTTCTCCGCGATCTCCTCGATGGCAGGCAGGTCCAGCGGCTGGTTGTCGATCACATAGAACCGGCCCACACTGGACTCTGTGCCGTTCTTCGGCAGGTCAAACAGCGCCGAGACCGTCACCTTGGTGCCGGCCGCGTTATCAAACGTCAGGGCGACGGCGGACCACGTGGCACCCGGGCGCTGGAACGCACTCGCCGAGCCCTCGCCAACCGCCTTGTCGCCAACCTTGCCGCGCATGTACGTGAACGTGGTCCTCTTGTCCTCCACAGCACCACCGGCACGCTGGGCGGCGGCTTCGTTGGAACGCGGCCGGGCGTCGAATACCCTCAGCATGGCATCGAACAGGGTGGACTTGCCGACCCCGGAGTTGCCCGTCAGCAGGGTGCCGTTGCGGTCGACATGCATGGTGTGGGCGCCATGGAACGTGCCCCAGTTGACCACCTGGACCAGGGCCAGGCGCATCTGGCCCGGGTTGGTCAGCTCGCCGATGGGGAGCATGGTTGCGATACTCACTTAGTGCCCTCCGATCCGGTGGCGGAGCTTGTGCCGGTGGTCGAGCCTGTACCGCCGGTCGAGATTGTCGAGACCCAGGCTTCGACAGGCTCAACCAGCGGACCGTCGTCGAACTCTATTAACGGTTCCGTCCCCGCCTGGTCTGCAGCGGCCGCTGTCAGTGCCTCGATCTGGGCCGGGATGTCGCCTATGTTTTCGAAGGGGAGCGCCAGCGGAAGCGCGTTGGAGATGGCGTAGACGTCCTCCAGGCCTGTGGCGAGGAGGAGTTGGCGCGCGAGCAACTTGGTGATGGCGCGGTTGACGACGTCGGAATCCCGGAGCGCATCCTGTTGGCCGGAAGGCTGGTAGTGGGCCACGAGGTCTGCGATTTCCTCACGCGTGATGGTGGGGTCCGTCTGGGCCGTGACGTGGCGGTCCAACAACAGGCGCAGGCGGAGCAGGACGATTGTCTCCACCCTGCTCAGGGCACGCTGCTGGCGGAGGATGCTGGAACGGGTGCTGCCGCCGATGGCTTCCGGGTCAACCGGACGCAGGACCGCGATCCTGCGTTCATGATCCAGCTGCAAACTGAGGAACAGTTCGGAGAGCCGGCTGCGCAGGATCAGCTGGTTGTCCAACAGTGTGGTCCAGAGCTTTTCGTCGCCGCCGCCGTCGATGTACGGACCCTTGAGTAGCTTGACCAGCGCCTGGCGGACCTTCATCGGGAGCACCCCGGTATCGCCCGGGAAGATCGCCGCGCCGTCGACGAAGGTGTCGCGCGGGGTGACCGTGAACGGGTTGGCGCGGACGTGGTCGCCGTGCGCCGACTCGGTGGTTGAGCTTGTCGATAACCCCTGGGTCCCGGTCTCGCCTGGCTCCACCACCGTGGCCGCCGTCGTCGTGATTTCTTCAGTCATCAGAGTCCTTCTTGAGCGTGACCACCGGAAGGTAGGCGGTACGGGTGGTGCCGTCGATCTGGGCGAAGTCGATGGTGTCCCATGCTTCGCGGTCGAAGCCGGCGCCTTCGTGGAGCGCGTGTGAGAGCAGTGCGCGGATGGAGTTGATGTGGCGTTCCCCGGCCGGGAGCTGGCCCCAGGCCTCGGAAAGGGATGAAGCTCCCGCGAACGCAGCACGGATCGCAACAGGTGAAGCCTTGCCGGTCCTCGGCGAGCGCACGCGGTCTGAATCGCTGAACGCGATGGGATCCGCGAGCTTGGGCGGCGCGGCGAACTCGTCGGGATTGAAGAGTTTCACCATGGCCACGGACTCGAAGCCGGCGTTGAACAGCGCCGGGCCGCGGACCAGGCCGGGCCGTTCGCGTTCGTAGGGAAGGGAACGGATGGCCTGCTCCGCCTCGCGCAGCACTTTTCTGAGCCGGACCGACTGGCGGAAGTCGTCGCTCTGGACGTAGGTATTGAGGCTTTCGCTGAGCTTGCCGTAGATGCGCTGGATCTGGCTGTGCTGGTGGCGGAGTTCTGCCACCAGGTTCTGGAGCGTCTCGCGCTCATCAACGGAGAGATCGTCCGCGAACTGCCGGCTGAGCACCTCGCCAATCGCCGAGCGGAAGCGCAGCTGCTGCTGGGGATCCTCGAGGAACGCCGTGAAGGAACGGAACGTCCGGCCCTCCGGGCTCTGCCGGAGGCGTTTGTCCGCTTCCAGCACCTGGGCTACGGTGGCTCCCTTGCTCAGGGACTCTTCGATGATCTGGTTGCGGAGTTCGCCCACCAGCTCCTCGATGCGGTCGCGCATCTTTTTGTAGTCGGCAGGCAGGCTGGCCGCGAGGTCCAGGATGTTGCCGGCGGCTTCCACTGCTTCGTCGTCGTCGAGGAGTCCGTCAAAGTCGCCCGAACTGATGTCCTGCATCAGTTGCTGGCGCTCTTCGATTTCCTCTTCGAGCGATTCCAGCCGCGCACTCTGGTCCGGGTTGGTCTCGTTGGCGAGCTTCTCCACGTCGCCCAGCAGCGTGCCCAGCCGGGAGCCGTTGAGCGTGGAGCGTTCGCTGGAAAGGCTGTCCAGGAACGCGAGCACCCGGGCCGCGGGCTCGGTGACTTCGTAGACGATCTGCCCGGACTGATTCCGGCGCGTGAGGAAGTGCTTGCGCGTCCATTCGTCACCGAAGGACTTCCCGTTGGCTGAGCCACCCAGCCCGGGCTCCTGCCGGCGGAGCTGCTCAAGGAAGGCATCGACGTCGGCGTGGAACTCTTCCAGCGGCAGCTGCGGACGGGTGCGGGTGAAGGATGCCTGCAGCACGGCGATCACCCAGGTTGCGGAGCGAGTGAGTGCCCAGGCCGGCCCCTTGGTCAGGAGCTCGAGGTCGCGGAGCCGCGCGCTGATGGCGTCAGCCGAGGACAGGGCGGATCGGGACACACATTCTCCTTGGACTGCCTCGGAACGATCAGGCAGCGGAAAACCGTAAAACTGCCAACTACAAGGTTAACGCAGAGCCCTCCGAAGCAACGCGGGGTCAGCTACGGCCCATTAAGGGCACCCGGATGGGCCGTAGCTGACCCCGCGTTGCCCTTTCGCGGTGAGATTTCCGCAATCACTCCGTGACCTACGGCCCGGTAGTATTTCGATCCCGTATCAACAGGCCCAATATGCGCCGCGCCTGTGGCTGACACCGGCGGCAAAGTCCTACGCTCTTGCTACTGATCCAACCGAAGCAATGGCGCAGGGGGAAGCATGCAGTTCGATTTAAACGCAGTTGAGACAGCCACCATGGTTTTCATCGGAACTCTGGTCTTTGCCTTGGTGATTGTCCTCTTTATCCTCACCGCGGCCTTTCTTGCCCTGATCCTGGTGGGAGTGGGCCGCCTGGCCTGGGCGATTCTTGCCGGAACGCTCCTGGGAATGGTCCATGGCATCAACCACGGCTGGGACCGGCTGGTGCATCATGCCTCCACCGTGGAGCTCCCGGGCGACTTTCAGGGCCAGCCGTCCCCTAGCACCGGAACCTACCCGCGGGTAGCATTGAGGGATAGCTGAAGGGTTCCCACCCCAGGCGGACCCAGGCTCAAACCGGCCACCCGGTTAGAGGAGATGCCCCGTGAGCTCCGCCACTGACAGCCCCGCTACTGACGTTCCCGTTGCGCCCCAAAAGATCGGCCCCGAAGTCACCGCAGCGGATGCCCGCGCCGTTGCCGAAGCCGCCCGCGACACGGAATGGGACCAGCCCAGCTTCGCCAAGGGCCTTTATCTGGGCAGCTTCGACCTGACCCTGATCCACCCGTGGCCATCGGCAAAAACGGATGACGTGGAACGCGGCGAAGCGTTTATGGCCCGCCTCACCGAGTACTGCCGGACCATGTCCGGCAGGGTGATTGAACGCGATGCCCTCATCCCGGACGAATACCTCAGCGGGCTCGCGGGCCTGGGCGTCTTTGGCATGAAAATCCCGCAGGAGTACGGGGGGCTTGGCTTGTCGCTGGTGTACTACGGCCGCGCGCTCGCGCTGCTGGGCTCGGTGCACCCGTGCCTCGGTGCGCTGCTGTCCGCGCACCAGTCCATCGGCGTCCCCGAGCCCGTCAAGGTGTTCGGCACGCCTGAACAGAAGCGGGAGTACCTGCCCCGCTGCGCCGCCGGCGCCATCACCGCGTTCCTGCTCACGGAACCGGATGTGGGCAGCGACCCCGCCCGTATGGGCGCCACGGCGGTCCCAGCGGACGACGGCGGGTCCTACCTTCTGGACGGCGTGAAGCTTTGGACCACCAACGGTGTGATTGCCGAACTGGTGGTGGTGATGGCTTTGGTGCCCGGACACACGGATGCGGACGGCACCGCCCACAAGGGCGGCATCAGCGCCTTTGTCGTTGAGATGGACTCCCCCGGCATCACGGTGGAGAACCGCAACACCTTTATGGGTCTGCGCGGCATTGAAAACGGAGTGACACGCTTCCACCAGGTCAGGGTGCCGGCCGGGAACAGGCTGGGCCGTGAAGGCCAGGGGCTCAAGATCGCCCTCACCACCCTCAACACTGGCCGGCTTTCCATCCCGGCACTGTGCGTCGCATCCGGGCGGTGGAGCCTGAAGATTGCCCGCGAATGGTCCAATGCCCGCACACAGTGGGGCCGACCGGTGGGTAAGCATGAGGCCGTGGGCAAGAAAATCGCCTTCATCGCAGCCACCGCATTCGCCCTGGACGCAGTGTTTGAGCTGTCAGCGGAGTTGGCCGACGCCGGCCAGAAGGATGTCCGGATCGAAGCCGCGCTTGCCAAATTGTGGTCCACCGAGATGAGCTGTCAGATTGCCGATGAGCTAGTGCAGATCCGCGGCGGCCGCGGCTTCGAAACCGCGGAATCACTGGAAGCACGTGGCGAGCGCGCGGTCGCGGCCGAGCAGCAGTTGCGCGACCTCCGTATTAACCGGATCTTCGAGGGCTCTTCCGAGATCATGAAACTGCTGATCGCCCGCGAGGCCGTTGACGCACACCTTTCGGCCGCAGGGGACCTTGCCTCAGCGGATGCCAGCCTGTCCGACAAAGCCAAGGCCGCCGTCGGGGCTTCCGGTTTTTATGCGAAATGGCTACCCAGGCTGATAACTGGCGCCGGCATGGATCCACGGTCCTACAGCGAGTTCGGCCGGCTGGGCAAGCAGCTGCGTTTTGTGGAGCGGTCCTCGCGCCGGCTCGCACGCCAGACCTTCTACGGGATGGGGCGATGGCAGGCGAAGCTCGAGTTCAAGCAGGCGTTCCTGGGCAGGATCGTGGATATCGGCGCAGAGCTGTTTGCCATGGCAGCGTGCTGCTCGCGGGCCGAGATGATCCTCAGGACCGCACCGGAGCGCGGGGCCACCGCGTACGAGCTTGCCGAAGCCTATTGCGAGCAGGCGCGGGTCCGGGTGGACGAGTACTTCGATCAGCTGTGGAGGAACACGGACGACGTCGACCACGAGTTGTCGGGCAGAGTCCTCGCTGGCGACTACCGGTGGCTTGAGGAGGGTGTGCTGGACCAGTCCGAAGGCACCGGGCCATGGATCGCGGACGCCACTCCGGGGGCGTCGGCGAAGGTGAACCTGCACCGCAAATACCGCTGAACCCACACGGAACGGAGGCGGTTTGGAGGCCGGCCGTTGGCGGCAGTCGGCCCCGGGTTGCCCGCCGGCAAATGCTAAGCACCCTTGTTATTTCTGCCGGAACCGTGGTTAGGTTGAACCGGGGCCTCAACCCGGGCCTCCGCATTGCAGTGCCCGGCCCAACGACTGGACCCGGGTGGATCAATGAAAGCGAGATGTCCCATGAGCAGCACAGCAGGCAACGAGGACAGGCACCCGCGCCGTAGACGTGATGATGCCACCGAGGCCGTCACCAGCCCGGCCAGGGACGATGACACCCGCAGCTATGAGACTGTCCCGGTGCAGGATACCTATGCAGCGCAGGATACCTACGCGGAACGCGACTATGCCCCGGAGGCTCCCTTGGCTGACCCCAATCTGGCCACCCGGGAAACGGTTGTGGCCCGCGAGAAGGAGCAGTTCGGCGGAATGAAGTTGGGATCGGCGTTCTTTGGCTGGCTGGCCGCAACAGGAATGGCTGTACTTCTGACCGCCCTCGTGGCCGCCGCGGGCACCGCCGTCGGGCTGGCAACAAACACGGATGTCAACCATGCCGTCAACCAGGCGTCGTCGGATCAGACGGTGGGGATCGTGGGAATCATTGTGCTGCTGGTGATTCTGCTGATCTCCTACTACTCCGGCGGCTATGTTGCCGGACGAATGGCCAGATTCAACGGCGCCAGGCAGGGCTTTATGGTGTGGGTCTGGGCTCTCATCGCCGCAGTTGTAGTGGCGTTGCTGGGCATGATTGCCGGTGAGCGGTTCAACATTCTTGCGAAGCTGAACAGCTTTCCGCGGATCCCCGTCAACGAAGGCCAGCTGACCATCACTGGAATCATCGCCGCAGTGTTGGTGGCCATGGTTGCGCTGCTGGGCGCCGTGCTGGGCGGCATGGCCGGCATGCACTTCCACCGCAAGGTGGACCGTGCGGGATTCACGCCGACGGAATAAGGGGACAGCTAGGAACGCGGCCCGCTGGGGAAGGCTCCTAGGTCTGGTGAAGCAGGACGGCGTCGAGGTAGTACCAGCGGCGGTCCACCCGCAGGAAACGGCTGGTTTCGTGGTGGACACCACGTTCGCCGTCGTGCCTGAAGTGGGCTTTGAACTCCACGGTTCCCTCGGTGTCCAGCGGGCCGCCGTGGCCGGTGGACTCGATGTCCAGCTGCCGCCATTCCATCCCGGGGTCCAGGTCAAGCTCGCTGGGCCGGGTGCTGGGGTGCCAGGTCCGCAGCAGGTAGTCGGCGTCCAGAAGTACAAAGGCGGTGTAGCGGGAACGCATCAGTTGCTCCGCCGTCAGAGCATCCGCGTCTCCGCTGTGAAAGCGCCCGCAGCAGTCCGCGTACGGTTCGCCGGACAGGCACGGGCAGTTCCCGGCATACGGTTCAGTCTGAGTCATGATCTCCCCTGTTCAGCTGCGGCGTCAGGCAACCTTCTGACGGTGAGTGGCGCGTATTCCGACTATAGGCGCACCTGGCGTGTCACATCAGATAACGGCTTCGATACAACCTCCCGCGGGTCCCGTCTTGGGGCCGCATCCGCCACAAATAGTCCGTATGGTGGTTAGGGCGCTGCGGCCCGCGGTGAAGGTTGCAGGCCGGTTGCGCACTGCGGGCAGATAGGAGAGGTGAAAATGGGAGATTCAAGCACTGTTGCCCTGAACCTGACCTTTTTCGGGACAGTCGGCGTCGCGCTTGTGATGTTCCTTGGCCTCTTCCTGTTATTCATCGCCACCCTGGTGCTCGCCGGCGTGGGACGCCTGGCTGCCCTCATTGTGATGGCTTTGTTCGGCCGTTTCCCCAAGAACGAGACCATCCCCGTGGTTCGGCTGCAAGGTTTGCCGCAGGCACAAACATCGCACGACGACGGCGCCGCTGCGGCGGCGGCGCTTGAAGCGGCAGCTGCCACCGAGCCGCACCGCGGGACACCCGGTGCGACGGCCCCCGCAGCTGGGCCGCGCGGTCCACGCGGCTGGAGTCCGCGCGACTGGAAGAAAATCCTGACGCCCGCCGACCTCAAACCGCGGCTTCGCGCCGCCGTCGGAAATCACCCGCTGGTGACCGCAGTGCGCCGCGAGCCCCCTGTGCTGGCCCAAGGCTGGGCTGCCGCAGTGGCCGAGGCTGATGCCCGCGCCATGGCACGTGCCCGTGCGGCCAAACCGGAAATCCGGATCCCGGTGGGCGATCTGCCCAACCCTCATGCCCCGGCGCAGGACATTCTTGAGGTGGCCCCGCTGGTGGAATCCGCCACGCACGAGGACAATTCCGTACAACCAATTCCGCGGTCCTTCCGGAAGCCTGCCGAACACGGCCCGATGTCAATGCTGGACACCGGCTCCCTGGTGTCGCTGTCCGGCCATGGTCACATAACGTCACCGGATCCGGTGGATTACTCCGCACTACGAAAAACGAAGTAGTAATTCGCCATCCGCCTCGGCCGCACCGAATTTGGGTAGCCTCGTGACGATCCACAGCAATCCGCGGGGGAACCAAAGGTGAGGAAATCGGGGATGAGCCTCCGCGAGCTACGCGTATTCGGGCGGACCGGAACTTTTATCAGTCCGCTGACTCTGGGCACCATGAATTTCGGCGAGGGCAGCGCTCCCACCGGCGCGGACGAAGCCGTCCGCATCATCAACACGGCACTCGACGCCGGCATCACCGCGGTGGACACCGCAGATGTCTACTCCCAGGGCGAATCGGAACAGGTGGTGGGCCGGGCGCTGCGGGGAAGGCGCGATGACGTGTTCCTCGCCACCAAGTTCCATGGGCAGATGAGCGCCAACCCTGCGCATTCCGGTAATTCGCGGCGGTGGATCATGCAGGCAGTCGAGGGCAGTCTGCGGCGGCTTCAGACGGACCGGATTGACCTGTACCAGGCGCACCGGCCGGACTACAACACTGACGTGCTGGAGACCATCACGGCGCTCAACGACCTCATCCGGCAGGGAAAAATCCTGTACTACGGCACCTCTGTTTTCACCCCGGCGCAGCTGGTGGAGGCGCAGTGGCTGGCCACGACCAATCATCTGGTTCCGCCGGTGGCCAACCAGATCCCCTACTCCATGCTGGTGCGCGGCAACGAACGCGATGTGCTGCCGATCGCGCAGCAGTACGGCCTCGGTGTGTTGGCGTACGGTCCGCTGGCCGGAGGCTGGCTGTCCGGCAGTTTTGTCCTTGACGCCGGCAAGCCGGCCGCCCGGGTCCATTCGTTGCCTGGCCGCTACGACATCTCGGGCATTGCCAGCGAGCGCAAGCTGCTGGCGTCGGATTCCCTGGCGCGGCTGGCGGACAAGCTGGAACTCTCCCTCGTGGAGCTTTCGCTGGGTTTTGCGCTGAACCATGCAGCCGTTACCAGCGTGATCATTGGCCCGCGGAGCGAGGAACACCTGCAGGCCTATCTGAAGGCGGCGGACACCGCGCTGGGCGAATCCGTGATGGACGCGATCGACGAGCTGGTGCCGCCGGGAACAAACTTTGTTGAACGCGATGCCGGGGCTGTGGTGCCGTCGCTCGAGTATGCGGAGCTGCGGCGCCGCTGACCGCATTTCGGAAAGCACTTACCCTGAGCAACCAAGTCGGCTAGCGTAAAACCCATGGAATTCAGATACCTCGGAAACAGCGGTCTCAAAATCTCGGAAATCACATTCGGCAATTGGCTGACCCACGGTTCACAAGTTGAGAACGACGTCGCCACGCAGTGTGTGCGGGCAGCGCTCGACGCCGGCATCAGCACCTTTGACACGGCGGACGTCTACGCCAACACCGCCGCCGAAACGGTCCTGGGCGAAGCGCTCAAGGGCGAGCGGCGTCAGTCGCTTGAGATCTTCACCAAAGTATTCGGACCCACTGGCCCCAAAGGCCACAACGACGTCGGGCTTTCACGGAAGCACATCATGGAGTCGATCGACGGCTCGCTGACCCGGCTGCAGACCGGCTACGTGGACCTGTACCAGGCGCACCGGTACGACTTCGAGACGCCACTGGAAGAGACCATGCAGGCGTTCGCGGATGTCGTGCGGCAGGGCAAGGCGCTGTACATCGGGGTGAGCGAGTGGACCGCGGAGCAGCTGCGGAACGGCCATGCGCTGGCCAACGAACTGGGCTTCCAGCTGATTTCCAACCAGCCGCAGTACTCCATGCTGTGGCGGGTCATCGACGCTGAAGTGGTGCCGGCGTCGGAGGAACTGGGCGTTTCGCAGATCGTGTGGTCGCCCATGGCGCAGGGTGTGTTGAGCGGCAAATACCTGCCGGGCCGGCCTGCTCCGGAAGGCAGCCGTGCCACGGATGAAAAAGGCGGGGCGAACACCATCAAGCGCTGGCTGGCCGAGGACGTGCTGACCGGCGTTCAGCAGCTCAAGCCGATTGCGGGCGAGGCCGGGCTGACCATGCCGCAGCTGGCCATCGCCTGGGTCCTGCAGAACAAGAACGTGGCGTCGGCCATTATGGGGGCGTCGCGGCCGGAGCAGGTGGCCGGAAATGCGGCCGCCGCGGGCGTGAAGTTGGACGCGGGCATCATGGCGAAGATCGACGACGCCATCGGCTCACTTGCCGAGCGCGATCCGGCTAAAACCAAGGATTCCTCACCGGCCAGCAGGGAAGCGTAGCCGCCGTGGCCGGCCTTCCGGCGCTCGCGATCACCGGTTCCACCGGAAATCTGGGCGGGATGGTGGCCCGGCAGCTCGCCGACGCTGGCCTTGCCCAGCGTCTGCTGGTGCGCGACGCCGGACGGGCGCCGGAGCTGGAAGGTGCGGATCCCGTGGTGTTCAGTTATGGCGACGCGGCGCCGGCCGCCTCGGCTCTGGAGGGTGTGAAGACCCTGTTTATGGTGTCAGCTGCGGAAGCCGAGGACCGGTTGCAGCAGCATTTCACGTTCGTTGATGCGGCTGCCGCGGCGGGAGTGGAGCACGTGGTCTACACCTCGTTCTATGGTGCGGCCCCGGACGCCACCTTCACCCTGGCCCGGGACCACTACGCCACGGAAGAACGGATCAGGGAATCCGGGATGGCGTTCACGTTTCTACGGGACAACTTCTACCTGGATTTCCTGCCGATGTTGGCGGGCGAGGACGGGGTCATCCGTGGCCCTGCCGGTGACGGGGTGGTATCTGCCGTGACGCGGGAGGACATTGTCCGGTGCGCAGTGGCCGTGCTGGGTGATCCCGTGCTGCACGTGGGTGCAACGTACAACCTCACGGGTCCGGAAGAGATCTCGCTGGCCCGGGCCGCGGAGCTGCTGACTGCGTCCACCGGCCGTACTATTTCCTACCTTCCGGAAACCGTTGAGGAAGCCTACGCCTCACGCGCTTCCTACGGCGCGCCGGGGTGGCAGGTTGACGCGTGGGTGAGCACGTACACGGCTATGGCGGCCGGTGAAATGGCAGGGCTGTCCGCTGATGTGCACGGGCTGACGGGACGGGAGCCGCTGGGGCTGGCGGAGTTCGTGAAGAGGTCACGGCTGTAGGCGCCGAGCTTACGTACCCCCTCGAGAGGTGCCGCAACACGTCGTCTTGACGTTCTGCGGCGTGCGGCGTAGACCTGTGGTCAGGGGCAACCCGACGAGCAGAATCGAAATGCCATGACGAAGCAAATATCCCGGCGCCGTCAGAGCGTGAAGCCCGGTGTGATGGCCGCGCCGCATTCAAGTGAACCGACTTTCGGCCCGCTGACGGCCGAGGAACTCCAGCTCGCCGTCCGGAACCATTCCATGCCGCTGGAGGCCCTCCGCAACGACATCACTCCGCCGGGCCTGCATTATCTGTTGACGCATTTTGACATCCCCCATGTCGACGCCAATACCTGGGTGCTGAGAATCGGCGGGGCGGTGCGGCACCCGCTGGAAATGGGCATGTTCGCCCTCCGCGCCCGCCCCAGGATCAGCGTTCCGGTGACGCTGGAGTGTGCAGGCAACGGACGTTCATTGCTCCGGCCGCGGCCCTTGAGCCAGCCGTGGGTACTGGAGGCCGTGGGGACGGCCGAGTGGTCCGGTGTGCCGCTGGCGCACCTGTTGGAGGAGGCGGAGGTGGACCCCGATGCCGTGGAAGTGGTGTTCACAGGCGCGGATGCGGGAATCCAGGGTGGCGTCCGGCACAGGTACGAACGGAGCCTGCCGCTGTCAGAGGCCATGCGTCCCGACGTCGTACTCGCTTACCGGATGAACGGGCAGCCGCTTCCCCCTCAGCACGGCTTTCCGCTGCGGCTGGTGGTCCCCGGCTGGTACGGAATGGCCAGCGTCAAATGGCTGCAGTCGATCGAGGTGGTCACCCGGCCATTCGGCGGTTTCCAGCAGTCGGTAGCGTACCGCTACCAGGCAGGCGCGGACGACGTCGGCCGGCCAGTCACGCGGATCCGGGTACGTTCGCTGATGGTCCCGCCGGGAATCCCGGACTTCTTCACGCGCCGGCGGATCCTGCCTCACGGGCCGGTGATGCTGCGGGGCCGGGCATGGTCCGGTGAAGGGGCAGTGGAGCGCGTGGAGGTAGGCATCGACGGGAAGTGGATTCCGGCCCACTTGGAAGAGCCGTCCGGACCGTTCGCGTGGTCTGCCTGGTCCCTGCCCTGGGTAGCCGATCCGGGAGAGCACGAGCTGGCCTGCCGCGCCACGGACTCGACCGGAGCCGGGCAGCCTCTGGAGCAGAACTGGAACTACCAGGGCATGGGCAACAACGAGGTGCAGCGGGTGCGGGTGAGCGTCGAATAGCTGATTCCTTGAGGGACTTCTGCCTCCGACGGCGGCCGCCGCATTGGCGTCGGCCCGGCGCAGTCCGAGTACCGGTTTTCGTTCAACCCCAATGACGTGCCAGCCGGATAGCAAATCCTGCGGGATTGCCGTTCTGTAAGCTTACGCTGGGCACATGAGCGAACATAAAAGCACGTGGCACGACCAGCACAAGGCCGGACTCAGCAGAGGCCAGCGGGCTGCCGACCTCATGCGGAACGGCATGGGCAGCTGGCAGTTCGTGGGCAGCTTCATAGGCTTCATGATTGTGTGGGCGCTGCTGAATTCCCTGGTCCTCGGCTCCGGAGGTTGGGATCCGTATCCGTACATTCTCCTGAACCTTTTCCTGTCCATGCTGGCCGGCCTGCAGGGCGCCATCCTGCTCATTGCCGCCAAGCGCCAGGACGGCATCGCAGCCGCAATGGCCCAGCATGACTACGACACCGATGTGCGGGCCGAGGCTGAAATCGCGCGGCTCACCACCATCAACAACCAGCAGCTGGAAATACTCCAGGAGCTCCGGCAACTGATCGGTGAGCGCGGTTCCGGCCAGAAAACCGCACCTCAGTAGTCCACAATCCCGCCGCTGGAGATGTTCACGGTGGCGTCGGTCATGGAGCCTGCTTTGTCCGAGGCGATGAACGCCGCCACGTTGCCCACATCCTCAAGAGTTGCGGTCCGGTTGAGGTGGGCCGTCTCGGTGATCTCCTTCACAATTTCTTCACGCCCTTCCATCTGCCAGGGAATGGTTTCCACTATCCCGCCGGTGACCATGGTGACCACGCGAATGCCGTGTTTACCGAGCTCCAGGGCCCACTGCCGACGCTGCCCTTCCATCGCATCCAGCGCCACTTTGAAGCCGCCGAGTCCCGCAAGCGTCTGCGGCCCGGAGCCGCCGAACATCAGCACTACGCCGGAGCGCTGTTTGATCATGTACCTCGCCGCGGCGCGCGTGGTGAGGAAGTGGGTACGGGTGGCGGCGGTGACGGGCTGGGTGAAGTCCTCGGCGGAGATCTCCATCAGCGGATGCTGGACGTCACCGTAGGAGATCAGGTTGAAGGAGATGTCGATCCGCTTTGATTTTTTGGCCACACGGTCCACGAAGGCATTCACCTGCGCTTCGTCGAGGGCGTCGACGACGGCGGTTTCGGCAATTCCGCCTGCCTCAAGGATGTCCCGGGCCACTTTGTCCAGCCTGGCTTCAGTGCGACCGGCGAGGTAGACGGTGGCACCTTGTTCCGCGAACTCCCTGGCGACTACACCACCGATAGGTCCGCCAGCACCATAGATCAGAGCAGTTTTGCCTTGCAGCAACATTGCCGGCCTCCCGTCGCGGAGCTTCTGGTGGTTCCCTCCACTATGTTCTTGTGATGCGTGGCTGGCAATAGATTCCGGCGCCACGGCTATACTCGGTCGCAGCCATGACCAGCATTCCTTCCTCCCCTGCCACCGTCCGCATCGATGCGTGGCTTTGGGCCGTCCGCGCCTACAAGACACGCTCCGCGGCCACTGCGGCCTGCCGGGCGGGCCATGTGCGCGTCAACGGCAATCCGGTCAAGGCTTCGCAGACCGTGGTTCCCGGCGACACCGTCCGTGTGCGCCAGCCGGGCTTCGAACGCATCCTAGAGGTGCGCAGGCTGATCGCAAAGAGAGTCGGAGCCGAGGCCGCGTCCCACTGCTTCACCGACCACACTCCCGAGCGTCCCGCAGCACCGGCGCTGGGTCTTCCTCAGCGGGACCGTGGCGCGGGCCGCCCCACCAAGAAGGACCGTCGTGAGATGGAGCGGCTGCGCGGCGAGGATTAGCCGCGCTACGCTTCGATTGGTGCTGCGGCGCTGCTGGGCACACGGCGGAAAACGTTGCAGGTCCGGGCTGATGTCCCTACTCCCGGACAGCTTCCTTGCCGTCCCGTACTTCGAAGTCTCCGGCTCCGAACGCCGTGGGCAGAAGTACCAGGTGGACCGCGCCGGCACTGGTGGTTTTGCTCTTGACCAGCGTGAAGTTTGACGGCGCCGCGCCCGTCTCGAAAAGCCGTTTCCCCTCTCCCACCACCACCGGAAAGCAGAGCAGCCGGTATTCGTCCACGAGTCCGGCGTCGTGAAGGGCGCGGGCAAGCCGGTGGCTTCCGTGCACCTGGAGTTCACGCCCTGGCTGGGACTTGAGATCGTCGATGGCCTCCAGGAAGTTGCCCGGCAGCACGGTGGTATTCTTCCATGTCGGCTCCCGGATGGTGGCGGAGACAAGGTACTTTGGCAGGTTGTTGAGTGCTGCGGCTACGGTATTTTCCGGGTCCGTCACCTGTTCCCAGTACCGCTGCATCATCTGGAATGTGGTCCTTCCGAGCAATATGGCATCTGCTTCAGCGAACCAGCCGTCGACGATCTGTCCCATGTCTTCGTCGGCATGAGGGACCAGCCAGCCGCCGCGGCCAAACCCGCCGGAGGTGTCTTCGTCCCTGCCGCCCGGACCCTGCATAACGCCGTCAAGGCTGACGAAGGTATTGACCGTGAGTTTCATTGCGTACCCCTTCCAGTGCAAACCCGAATGAAGGCCTGAAGTGACGCAGCCAGTGGACCGCCGCCACCCATAGTTTTGTCTCCACAGGCTGGGGCTGTCAACGGTTCTACGGAAGGAAGCGGAGCCGTCGGCTAGCCTCCGCTGGCGCGAGCCTGGACCAGGTTGGCGAACGGCAGCCGGCCGTAAATCCTGCGGAACTCGGCGTGGTAGCTGGCCTCGGCCGCGTTGACCTCGGCTGGGGGTAGTTCTTTCCAGGCGACGACCAACGACTGCGAGTCGGCGAGCTGCCAGAGCAACCGTCCGTCCCAGTGAACCACCGGCCTCCCCCGGCCGAAGTCCACGAACTCCTGAACCTGGCTGCGAAGCCCACGGTTGCCTTTGCTTCCTGCACTGGCCTTGCCTACGTAAAGGATGTCCGCGTCGGCCACCCACTCGGCGGCCAGGGCGGCTTCCTTGAGCGAGGGATCCTTCTTCCTGAACGTGCCCGCTGTGCTTTTCGACAGGTAGCGCGGCTCGAAGCCTTCCGGCTTCAGCACAGCAAAAATCCCCGGGGCCTGCGGGACACGCATGATTTCAAGGGCCGCGAAGGATCTGAATCCGGTGAACCCGTCCTGGGTGAGCGTCTTTTTGTCGAGGTGCATAGCTGTTCCTTTGGCCGGGAGGCGCGTGATGTGGTCTGGAGCAGTTTACTCAGGCGGGGCCCGCCAAGCAGGGTTGGCCCAGGGTCATCTGGACTGGCCGCGAATTCTTCGAGCGATTTCCAGCAGATCGTCCAACTGTCCAGCGGCAACGTCCATTGTCAGCTCGTAGGCCTCATCCTCCGTTAAAGTCAACGGAACACCGTTCATGGCGAGGAACACTGCCGTGCAGGCGAAGCCCAGCCGTTTTGTTGCCATCAACAAGGCAGTGATTGCCAAGCAGCGATTGCAGCAACGCTGCGGCCTTTTCATCGATTCCCGGATACACGTCCTCACCGAACAGCTGGGTTTGCGGCCTGGATACCGCGGACTGAAGCAGACCATAGTCCCTGACCTGCGGCTGCGAACCCATCGGCGCCGTGACCACGGGGATTGCTGATTCCAGAGTGAGGTACTCGGTCACTCGCCCAGGCGCTTCAGCGTTGCTCCATAGCGGCTGAGCGTGTCCTGCAGTGCAGCGTTCAGGCGGGGGCACTGTCCTCTGCATGCAGATACTCCCGAAGGGCCTTTACCGCGACCTCTTGCATCGAAACACCATCATGCTGCGCCCGCGCCCGCAGTTCAGCCGTATCCTCGGGGGTCAATCTGAGTGTCATTGCCATGGCATCACTTTTGATACCACTATTGTCCGCCTTCCTGATCATTGGTACACCGCCCGCTTGCATCGCAATCAATCGCAAGCAGCCCCGGTGCGCTGGTGGTTCACCCACTGCCGCCAAGGGTGGGGAACGCGGTTGTTCCCCTGACCGGAGATCCGGACGATGTGGAGGATGCCGCACCGGTTCAGCGCAGGCAAAAATGGGCACTGTGGCCACCGGGCTCTTCGCGGCGCAGGCTGCCGCAGTATCTTCAGTCGCCTTATAACGTCGTAGGTCCCTGAAAGACTCTCTTTATGGACGACAAAGGGAAGCCGGTAGCCGCCCCGGCAGCAGCGCATCGCCGGGACGCCACAGTCCAGGACGCGATCAGGGCCCTGACCGCCATCCGCCCCTGCGATGAGAGTGCGGGCCTGATTGACCAGCTACGGGAGCTCGAGTACCTTAAGTCCGTCGCGGCGTCCCTTCAGGCTCGCGTCGCTGTGGCCTTTGATGCCGCTCAGCGCCGTGCCCAGGCCGAGGCCGGTGTTTCCGCGGACGAACTGGGCCAGGGCGCCGCGCAGATCGCGCTGGCCCGGCGCGAATCCCCGGCCCGCGGAAGCCGTCTGCTGGGCCTGGCCAAGGCTTTGGTCACCGAAATGCCCCGCACCCTGGCCGCCCTTCAAAACGGACAGCTCAACGAATGGCGCGCCACGCTCCTGGTCAAGGAAACGGCGTGCCTGGCCGCCGAGGACCGGTGCGCCGTCGATGAACAGCTCGCGGCGGACACCGGCACGTTCACCGGCGCCGGGGACCGGGCCATCATCGCGGCGGCCTGCAGTGCTTCCTACCGGCTGGATCCCCGCTCTGTCGCGGACCGGGCCCGGAACGCTGCCGGGGATCGGCACGTCAGCCTCCGTCCCGCACCAGACACCATGTGCTACCTGACCGCCCTGCTGCCCGTCAGCGAGGGGGTGGCGGTCCACGCCGTCCTCACCCGCCACGCCGACGCCCTCCGCTCCGACGGCGACTCCCGCTCGCGCGGCCAGATCATGGCCGATGACCTTGTCGAACGGATCACCGGCGCGCCCGGCGGGATCACGGGCATTGAAATCCAGCTCATCATGACCGACCGCAGCCTCTTCCATGGCGACAGCGAACCCGCCCGACTGCCCGGCTACGGCATCGTCCCCGCCGGCTGGGCGCGGAAAATCATCACTCCCGCCCCGTGTTCAGGGCACCGGAACCGCCGCCCTGAACACATGGCTGCGCCGGCTCTACACAGCCCCCGGAAACGGAGACCTCGTGGCCATGGACTCCCGCGCCCGGCTCTTCCCGGCGGGGCTCCGCCGTTTCATCCGGGCCCGCGACGACACCTGCCGCACACCGTACTGCGACGCGCCGATCCGCCATCTGGACCACATCGTCCCCCCGGCACGGCGGCGGCACTACCAGCAGCGGTAACGGCGAGGGACTTTGCGAAGCCTGCAACCACACCAAAGAAACCCTCGGCTGGAGCGTCAGGCCCCGCCCCGGCCCGCGGCACACCATCGCAGTCCAGACCCCCACCGGCCACAGCTACGAATCAACCGCGCCGCCCTTGCCCGGCACACCGCTGACCGGAACATCACGGCCCCCAGGAACAGCCTCGCCACCATCCCGACGCCAGCGGCGCGAACTCCGGCACCGTGCCAAGACAATCAAACGAGGCAAGCTCAAGGGAGCGACCGCCGCCTAGCGGAACCAGGCATTCACCAGGATGATGCGCGGGCCTGGACCAGATTGGCGAACGGCGAACCATCAACTCTGAGTTGAAAGTTGCCTCGCTCAATTCGCCATCCGCTAGACCCGGGAGATGGGCTGAGCAATTCGGCCGAAGCCGGCACCTTTCTTTTAGGCGAGTTGGGGCGGAGGTCTTTTGGCACTGTCATTCAGGGCCCTGCCACGATGAACCTGGCCCCGAAGGCTGCGTCCACGGACGGCACCTGATCCTGCGCCCCTCGGCTCCCTGGAGCATCGCCCGGCAGCTCCCCCGCGCACCCACCCACCCAAACGCGTAGAGTAGAACAAGACGCCTGATTCTGGACGCCGTGCTGCTGAGGGAGACATCGTGACGATTGACTGGGACGAAAAGAAAGCTCTGCTACAGGAACCGAACATCGCTGCCGTTACGCAGCTTTGCGACGAACTGATGGAGAAGAAGCCAGGATCCACCGTCCCGTACATCGACCCCGTCCACGACGAAGACGAATGCCGGATCATCAGCCTTCAGGTCAGCCCCGGCAAGGGCACCGAATCCGGCTTTGTATCGCACAACAACGACGACGAAGCCGCCCACCGCGCCACCTCCATCTACGAGCTGGCGGAACTCGACCCCCGCTACGTGATGCCCTGGAATGCCTACCCCTGGGTGCGCGATCCGGAACTGCCCTCAGCCCTCAACGTCCAGGAAAAGACGGACGGCCTCCGGCCCTTCCGGCAGTTCCTCAAGATCAACCGGCGCGTGTCCGCCGTCATCGCCCACGGCACCGATGCCGCAGCGTTCCTCACGCTCTTCGAGAAGACCTACCACTCCTCGCTGAAGAACCACGGCATCAAGATCTACAAGGCCAGCGCCCTCGGCGGCCGCGCCTTCGCAGTCTCAGCGAACAAGCAGGAGGAACTGCTCAGCAAGAGCGTGGACGTCTACAAAGACGCCATGCAGCGCGCCGGTATCCAGCACCTTTAGCTCCGCTGCTTCAACGGAATGCCCGACGGCGGTCCTCCCCGCCACTTCCGGCATACCCTTCGAGGAGGGTCACCCCACCAGCAGCCGCCTCCGGTGCTTCAGCTCCTTGACCCACGCCCTGGTGACCATATCCGGGAAGAGCGAGCCGCCGCCGTCGTGCGTTGAAGGGGTTGGCGTTGAAGCGGTTAGCGTCAAATGTCGACCAGCCACAGCGAAGACAGTTCCCGCCTCCAGATCGGCGATCAGCGGGCCGGATGCCTTCAGCGCCAGCTCCACCGCCTGTTCCGCCGAACGCCCGGTGAGGCCAAGCCCCGCAGCCCAGGCCAGAAAATGCTTCCGTGAGATGCCGCTCCGCTTACCGTCGAGCGTCAGGGCAAGCGTCTTATCCCCGTAAACCACTGTGGAGGGGATGTCGTACACAGGGGCGATGCCCCATTCCCCCGACGGCTGCTGGACCATGGAAACATTCTTGGCGTGCAGATCGCCGTTGCCGCTCAGCCAGGCGAATGCCGCCTGGATCGCCAGGTTCCGCAGCGCCGGCAGCGGCGCCGCACAGTACTCCGCCAGCGCATGGCACACCTGCCCGTACCCCACGTTGTACTTGTCCGCCGGGTACAGCCCCAGCACCTGCGCCCCGTCCTCGACGGCGAGCCGCTGCACGGCGTCCGGCGCTCCGCCCGCCCCTCCAGCCCCGGACGGAGCATTTTTCGGCACGGGCACCCGGTCGAAGCGCTCCACGAGCAGCCCCGGCCGGCCGGCGACATCGCGGATCAGCTGCACGCGGCTCAACGGAATCCGCAGCCTGGCCGCATAGCGGAACATTGCGAACTCGTTCTCCACCACATGCGGGAACTCGGGCGCGTTGAGCTTGAGGATGAACCGCCGTCCCGCACTCGCCACCGGCATGGAGATCATCCCGGCGGACATCTTGTCCTGCACGCCGGCGAGCGCCACCGGATCGATCAGCCCGGAGTCCCCCAGCAGCGCATCGAAATCGACAGGCGCCTTCGGATCGAGCTGAACGGCGTGCTCGTCCGGGTCCAGCTTTTCGCCGTGGCCCACGATCTGCACGTCGCCCACGGGGTTGGCCCCGGCCACGATGAGCAGCGAGAGTTCATCATCCACACTGGTCTTCACGGACCGGCGGAGCGCGTTGAGCCGGCGACCTTCCGGCAGCAGCCCGGTGAAATACGGCGGAGCCGCCCCCGCCGCGGACAGCACGGGCCCCGTGGACAGCGGCAGGGAACTCGCGACGGCGGGGCCGCCGGCTGCCAGATAGGGCGGCAGATAGCTGAACCGGGTTCCGCCGCCGTGACGTTCCAGCTTCGCGGCGAGAACACCTCTCTTGTACACATCTGCGATGCGGTGCTTCACGGCTGGGTGTCCGTCTCCTGGACAGCCGGGGCCTGACCGGGCACGACTTGACCGGAAAGGGCGAGTGCCGCGGCGCTGGACCTGGTGGCCAGGTGCAGCTCGAGTCCCAGCGTTTCCAGCACGGCCATCAGGGAATCCAGCTGGACGCTTGGCTTGCCCTGCTCCACAAAACGGACGAAGCGCTCCGAGACTCCGGCCATGTCCGCAAGGTCCTGCTGGCTCAATCGCAGGGACGCCCGGCGCGCGCGGACTTCCGCGGCAAGCTGTTCCACGAATGAATCCGCCATGGGCCCTCCCTAAACAGGAACGATCGTACCGTTTTGGCCGATGGACCAGTCTATTTCGCCTGACTCCGCTTGCATAGGGCGATTCCGGTACGAACGTACCGCTCTGCGACGGTTCGTGCCGCTCCGGGGTAAATCCGCGCCTCAACATCCACATTCGGCACGTTCGTACCGATGCGGTCACAGAATCCCAAGCTGCCGCAAAAGATGCGGTTTGACACCACAGTGTGACCCGTGCCATATTTCTAAGGTGAACCTGTCAGACAGCCGGACAGTAGGACAGCCTGCTGCCACCGGTACCAGCCAGCCTCTGCCTCGACTCAGCGCAGCAGAGGCGGTCTTCAACGTCATCCGCGGCGAGATCGAAACCGGAAAGGTGGACGTCGGCGCCAAACTCAGTTCCGAAGCCACACTTGCCCAGCAGTACGGCGTGAGCCGCTCGGTGGTCCGCGAGGCCCTCCGCTCCTGTACCGCGCTGGGTCTGACCACTACCAAAACAGGCAAAGGCACCTTTGTAGTGGCCAACCGCGTGGCAAAGGACCTGGTCCTGGGGCAATACTCGGCCCTGGACCTCACCGAGGCCCGCCCGCACATCGAGGTTCCTGCAGCCGGGCTCGCCGCACAGCGCCGCACCGCCGAAGAACTCGAGAGCCTGCGCGATATCGTCGCGGCCATGGCAGCCGAGGGCGATCCCCAGGCCTGGGTCAGCCTGGACTCGAGCTTCCACGCCGCGATAGCCCGGGCCAGCGGCAACAAGGTATTCGAAAGCGTGGTGGCGGACATCCGCGAAGCCCTCGCCCACCAGTCCGAAACACTGAACATGGTGGCCGACCGCCAACACGCTTCGGACCACGAACACCAGCTCATCCTCCAGGCCATCGAGGCCGGATCAGCGGAACAGGCCGGCGCCGCCATGAGTGCACACCTGCGCGCCGTCGGAGCCGCCCTCAACTCGATCCTCGATAAGTGACCACCAACCCCAAGGATGCAATGCCCGCTCCCATTCTCATGGCAGGCCAATCAGCAGCACGCCACGCATCACCTTGTATCCCTGTCCTTCCGCAACATGTTCCGCTCGCGATCCAGACCCGCGACGGCCTTGTGGAAAGCGTCCACTACGGCTCACTGATCGCAACAGCCCCGGCACCTGCCGGCGGCCACACTCTCCTGGCTGCAGGCGATTCTCTGGCGCCGTTCTATCCGCGGTCCTCGCTGAAGCCGCTGCAGGCGGTGGCCATGGTGCGGGCCGGGCTGGACCTTCCCGCCGAGCTCCTGGCCCTCACCGCCGCCAGCCACTCGGGAGCCGCCAGACACCTCGACGGCGCCGAACGGATCCTGCGGCTGCATGGCCTGACCGCAGCAGTACTGGAAAACAGCACCGACCTCCCCTACGGTGTCCGCGAGCGCGAAGAATGGCTCCGCGGCGGCGGAACGCCCACCCGGCTCACCCAGAACTGTTCCGGCAAGCACGCCTCCATGGCCGCCACCTGCGTCATCAACGGCTGGCCCGTACGAGGCTATTTGTACCCCGAACACCCGCTGCAGCAGCTCGTTGCGGAGACCATCAGGGAACTGACCGGCGAGGAACCAACGCAGACCAGTACCGATGGCTGCGGCACCCCGCTCTTCGCCCTCACCCTGCGCGGCATGGCCCGCGCCTTCGGCCGCCTCGCCGCTGCCACAACGGACAGCACCTCCGGCCGCGGTGGGCTCAGCGAACACAGTCCGGAAGCCGCCGTCGCGCATGCCATGCGCCAGCATCCCCAGATGGTGGCGGGCGAAGGCCGGGACGTCACCGAACTGATGCGCCTGATGCCCGGGCTACTGGCCAAGGACGGCTTTGAAGGAGTCCAGCTGGTCGGGCTGCCGGACGGCCGCGCCATTGCGGTGAAAATTTCCGACGGCGGAGACCGGGCCCGCATGCCCGTCACCGTCGGCGTGCTGGAGGCAATCGGTGTGGACACGGCGCCCCTTGCCGGTATCGCATCGGTCCCGGTGCTGGGCGGAGGCAGAGCTATTGGCCTGCTGCAGGCCATGGATTTTCGCTCCGCGAGCCAGACTTTCACTTCCCAGGACCAGGATTGAGGACCACCATGAACGCCGTTAAAACCCACCCGGGTGTCCGCTCCGAACACGACCTCCTGGGCGATCGGGACGTTCCCGCCCACGCCTACTGGGGCGTGCACACGCTCCGCGCCGTGGAGAACTTCCCCATCACCGGCCAGCCGCTCTCCTCCAACATGTACCTGGTCCGCGGCCTGGCCGCCGTGAAACTGGCAGCTGCCCGGACCAACCATGAGCTGGGCCTCCTGGACGCCGAGCGCGCCCGGGCCATCGAGGAAGCCTGCGCCGACGTCATGAACGGCGAGCTCAGCGAGCAGTTCGTGGTGGACGTGATCCAGGGCGGCGCGGGGACGTCGTCGAACATGAACGCCAACGAGGTCATCGCCAACCGGGCCCTGGAAATCCTGGGGCACGCCAAGGGGGATTATGCGCGGCTGCACCCCAACGACCACGTGAACCTCAGCCAGTCCACCAACGACGTCTACCCCACGGCCGTCAAACTGGGAACCATCTTTGCCGCCCGGGAACTACTGGAAGCACTCACCGAGCTGGAAGACGCCTTCGCCGCCAAGGCGATGGAGTTCCGCACCGTGGTGAAGATGGGGCGCACGCAGCTGCAGGACGCCGTTCCCATGACCCTGGGCCAGGAATTCGGCAGCTACGCCGTCACCATCGGCGAGGACCGGCTGCGGCTTGCCGAAGCGGACCTCCTGATCCATGAAATCAACCTCGGCGCCACCGCGATCGGCACCGGGCTGAACGCCCCGGCCGGCTACGCCGAGGCGGCCTGCCGGCACCTGGCCGAAATCACCGGGCTCCCGCTGGTCACGGCCGTGGACCTCATCGAAGCGACCCAGGACGTCGGCGCGTTCGTGCACCTCTCCGGCGTGCTCAAGCGCGTGGCCGTGAAGCTTTCCAAAATCTGCAACGACCTCCGGCTACTCTCCTCCGGACCCCGGGCCGGCTTCGGCGAAATCAACCTGCCTGCGGTGCAGTCCGGCTCCTCCATCATGCCCGGCAAGATCAACCCGGTGATCCCGGAAGTCGTCAGCCAGGTGGCCTACGAGGTCATCGGCAACGACGTCACCATCACCATGGCCGCCGAAGCCGGACAGCTTCAGCTCAACGCCTTCGAACCGATCATCGTCCACAGCCTCCACAAGAGCATCTCCCACCTGGAAGCAGCCTGCCGCACCCTCACGGCACGCTGTGTCCGGGGCATCACGGCCAACACCGAACACCTCCGGCTCACGGTGCAACAGTCAATCGGCCTGGTTACAGCCCTCAACCCCCACATTGGCTACGCCACCGCAACCGCCATCGCCCAGGAAGCCCTCGCCACCGGCAAAGGAGTGGCCGAACTGGTGCTTGAACACGGGCTGCTCACTGCCGAGCAGCTTGACGAACTCCTCAGCCCCGAACGTCTGGCCAACCTCAGCAAGTAACCACCCCTCCCCGGCACCCCATCAAAGGATTCCCATGTCTCACCCCGAACAGGCCGCGGCAACGAAGCCGACCCTCACGGACCACAGCATCCCCGTCCATTCCCATGCAACGGAAACCACCCTCCATGCCGAGGACGAGGGCTACCACAAGGGCCTCAAACCCCGCCAGATCCAGATGATCGCGATCGGCGGGGCCATCGGCACCGGCCTGTTCATGGGCGCCGGCGGACGGCTGGCCAGCGCAGGGCCCGCATTGATCCTGACCTACGCAGTCTGCGGCTTCTTTGCCTTCCTGATCCTCCGGGCGCTGGGCGAACTCGTCATGCACCGCCCGTCGTCGGGTTCGTTCGTTTCCTACGCCCGCGAGTTCTACGGTGAGAAGGCTGCGTTCGCCACCGGCTGGCTGTACTGGCTGAACTGGGCCATGACAGCCATTGTGGACATCACCGCCGTCGCCCTCTACATGAATTTCTTCGCCAAATACTGGGCGCCCATCGCCCTGGTGCCGCAGTGGGTCTGGGCCCTCGCCGCGCTGCTCCTGGTGCTTGGCCTGAACATGGTCTCCGTGAAGGTATTCGGCGAGCTGGAGTTCTGGTTTGCGCTCATCAAGGTGGTGGCGCTGGTGGCGTTCCTGCTGGTGGGCATCTACTTCGTCATCTTCGGCACTCCGGTTGAGGGTCAGGAGGTGGGCCTCAGCCTGATCAGCGGCAACGGAGGCTTCTTCCCCAACGGACTGCTGCCGGCCATCGTGGTGATCCAGGGTGTGGTGTTTGCCTACGCCTCGATCGAGCTGATCGGCACCGCCGCCGGGGAAACCGAAAACCCCGAAAAGATCATGCCCAAGGCCATCAACACCGTGATCATCCGGATTGCCGTGTTCTACGTGGGATCCCTGATCCTGCTCTCACTGCTCCTGCCGTTCACCTCCTACAAAGCCGGAGAGAGCCCGTTCGTGACGTTCTTCGGCTCCATCGGCGTGGACGGTGTGGACGCCATCATGAACCTGGTGGTGCTCACTGCTGCACTGTCCTCCCTGAACGCCGGTCTCTACTCGACCGGCCGCATTCTGCGCTCCATGTCCGTGTCCGGCTCGGCACCGAAGTTCGCAGCCCGCATGAACAAGGCAGGCGTCCCATACGGCGGCATCGCATTGACCGCCGCTGTGGCCCTGCTTGGTGTGGTGCTGAACGCGATTGTCCCGGCACAGGCCTTCGAGATTGTGCTGAACATCGCCTCAATCGGCATCATCAGCGCCTGGGGCATGATCATGCTCTGCCAGATGAAACTGGCCGCCTGGGCGAAGAAGGGCGAGGCCGTCCGGCCGCAGTTCCGCCTTCCCGGATCACCCGTAACCGGCTGGCTCACGCTCGTCTTCCTCGCCGCGGTGCTGGTGCTGATGGCCTTCGATTCGCCGGTAGGCACGTGGACCGTTGCGTCCCTGGTCCTTGTTATCCCGGCCCTGATGTTCGGCTGGTACCGCTGCCGCGACCGCATCCTGGAGATCGCTGCCGCCCGCGATGGCCACACCGGCCCCCACCCGGTCATCGCCAACCGCCCGGTAAAAGGCACTGGCGGGAGCCCGGCCCATACCCCACGCGGGGACAAGGAATAGAGCTCACAGACGTAACACACGACGGCGGCGCTGCCGGTTCCGGTTAGTACGGAACCTGCAGTGCCGCCGTCGTACGCGGCTTCAGCGGCGTGTCAGGGGTGCCCAAGGTAATGGATACCCAGCTGCCGGCAATGGCCATCGGACTGCCGCACCGCGGCCTGCCCGAGGACCTGGCCCGCCATGGCAAGGAAGACCAGGCCGTCTGGAACCGGACCTTCGCCTACGTAGGCCGACGCCCCAGCGACTGCAGCGGGGTGGCCACGGCGGTCACCGGGATCGCCGACTAATCGCAACGGCGGCCGCCCCGCTGTTTCATCGGCGCCCGGACGCCCCGCCGCCGGCGACGGGGCGTCCGGCGTAACGCAACGCACCCGCAACCCCCTGCCGGGAGATGTTCGCATATGCTCGGCACAGGCACCAAGCGCAGCACCAACCCCACGGCTCAGCGAAGAACCACAAGGGAGACACCTCATGACCAACTGGCGGATCCGGGATTTCCACTCGGCCGATCTGGACGGAATCCTCCACCTTTGGGAGTCACTCAAGGCCACCAATGTGGAGCCGGTCTATGCCCTCTCCGAAGTGCTGGCGTCCTGCGAGAAGGACCACGCCGTAGTGGCGGTCCAGGGCGATCAGGTGGTGGGTGCCGCCGTCGGCCGGGCCGCCCATGACCAGGGCTGGATCGTCTTCCTGGCAACGCTTCCGGAGTACCGCGGCCGCGGGATCGGCACCTCGCTGCTTGCCTCAGTCGAAAACCGGATGGCCCCGCACGGGCTCAATAAGCTGTCCGCGCTGATGCCGGAATCGGAGACCCGGGTGGAAGCATTCCTCAGCCGCGGCTTCGCTCTCAAGCAGCACCTGCGCTATTTCGAACGGAAAATTCCGGTCCAGCGCCAGGAGCTGGAGCCGCTCAGCCAGCTCGGCGGACGCATTCTGGCACGCGATCTGTGGGAAAACGTGGCCGGCATGCACAACGAGAAGGAGCTGCTGGAACGCCGGCTGGTCCTCCCGCTTGCCGAGGCCGATCTTGCCGACGAATACGGTGTGGTGCCGCCGCGGGCTGTTGTGCTTTTCGGCCCGCCGGGCACCGGCAAAACCACTTTCGCCAAGGCGATAGCTTCGCGTCTTGAGTGGCCGTTTGTGGAGGTCTTCCCGTCCAGGCTTGCGTCCGATCCCAAGGGACTGGCCGGCGCCCTCCGCGAGACGTTCCTGGAGATTGCCGAGCTGGAGCACGCCGTCGTTTTTATTGACGAGGTGGAGGAAATCGCCTCCCAGCGTGCCGGCGATCCGCCCTCACCGCTGCAGGGCGTCACCAACGAACTCCTCAAGATCATCCCGGCATTCCGCGAACAACCCGGCCGGCTTCTGGTCTGCGCCACCAACTTCATCCGCGCCCTGGACTCAGCGTTCCTGCGCCACGGCAGGTTCGACTACGTCATCCCCATCGGACTCCCCGACCGGCTCGCGCGCGAGGCCATGTGGCAGCGATTCATCCCCGCCACAGTGGTGGACGACGTGGATGTGGAGCTCCTAGTGGACCGCACCGAGGGCTTCTCCCCCGCGGACATCGAGTACGCGGCCCGCAGCGCCTCCCAGCGTGCATTGGAAAAAGCAGTGTACGACGACGGCGGGGCGGCTTCGGGCGGCAGCGCCTCAGTCCGCGAAGCGGCCCGGAAGGGCCCTGCCACCCAGGACTATCTGGACGCCATCGGTGACACCCGGAGGACCGTCAGCGAAGAGGTCCGGCAGGATTTCCTCGAGGACATCGACTCCCTCGGGCGCGTGTAGACCGGCCATTAACATTTCGGGAAGCGATGACCGGGCGGCTGCCGCCCACAACGCGGGGTCACCTACGGCCCATTCCGGGGCCGTCAATGGGCCGTAGGTGACCCCGCGTTGCTTCTATGACATGGTGACGATGATTTTCCCCTTGGCCCGGCCCTGCTCCAACGCCTCGAAGGCCCCGGCGATCCGATCCAGCGGGTATGTGCTGTCCACGATTGGCCTGACGTGCCCGTCGTCCACCAGCGTGGCCAGGAACCGGAGATCATCGCCGCTGCCATGCATGAACAGGTACCGGTAGCTCGCACCGAACCTGCGGGCCCGGAGCCGGGTCGGGAGGCTGATGATCCAGAACAGGACCGCCAGCAGGCCAGGCCGCCCCAGGTCCTTCGATGCGGTCACAGGTTCGGGCCATCCGGCGATGGAAACGACCTTGCTTCCGGGTTTGAGGATGCGGAAGATCCCCTCAAGTGCACGGCCGCCCACCAAGTCCAGGGCGGCGTCGTAGTCCGTGAGGACGTCTGCGAAGTCCTCACGGGTGTAGTCGAGCACCCGGTCTGCGCCCAGCTGCCTCACCAGCGCATCTCCCCGTGGCGACGCCGTCGTGGTTACCTCGGCACCAAAGTATTTGGCGAGTTGGATGGCCAGTGTGCCGACACCTCCGGCGCCACCGGAGATGAACAACCTGGTCCCCGGCCGGATCTGCAGTTCGTCCCGCAGCGCCTGAAGCGCCGTGAGCCCGGCCAGAGGAAGGCCCGCTGCCTCAACAAAGTCCACGGAATGCGGCATGGGCGCCACCAGGTCCTGGTGAACCGCAGCGAATTCCGCGAAGGCACCCAGCGTCAGTTTTTCCACCCGGGCGTAGACGCGTTCGCCCACGGCGAAGCCGCTGGCCCCGGGGCCCACAGCCTCCACCGTCCCTGCCAGCTCGCAGCCTGCGACGATGGGAAGCTTCGGCCGGCCGATGACCTTCAGCCCGCCCTGGCGCAGTTTGTAGTCGACCGGATTCAGGCCGGCTGCTGCGACTTTGATCAGGATCTCGCCGGGTTCTGCCTCCGGGGCGGGGACGTCCCGGAGCTCCATGGCATCCGCGGCGCCATACCGGGTCATGACGTAGGCACGCACTGTGGCCCTTAGCGCTGGTCGTCTTCCGGGGTTTCCAAAGGCCCGGTTTCGACAGGCTCAACCAGCGGGGTTTCCAAAGGCCCGGTTTCGACAGGCTCAACCAGCGGGGTTTCCAAAGGCCCGGTTTCGACAGGCTCAACCAGCGGGGTTTCCAAAGGCCCGGTTTCGACAGGCTCAACCAGCGGGGTTTCCAAAGGCCCGGTTTTAACGGGTTCGTAGGACAGGTTCAGGTAATCAGTCTCGTCGGCGTCGTCGACCATGTCGTTCAGCTCATCCAGCAGCGACGGGTTGATGCGTTCCAGGATCATCCGGATTTCAGCCTCGGGCACGGCGGCGTAGAGCACCGGCCGGGCCTCGGCGTAGCGCGTCACGGGAGGCTTGTCCGGCCACTTTTCAGCCAGCGCCTGCACACGCTCCGGCAGCGAGTTGTGGGCGTTGTCTGCGATCTTAACCAGCGCGGCATCGTGATTCTCGGCTGCCATCCGGATGCCTGCCTCGTAGTCATCCGGGTCATCCTGGAAGCGCCGCGTGAGCCGTTCAATAATGCCCACCGCCCGCTCGGAAACTCCCATGTCCAGGAGTGCCTGCCGCGTGATGGGGGTGTCCTCGGCGATGTCGTGCAGGTACCCGGCGATCCGGATGTCGTCGTCGAAATCGGCGAGTGCATCGCCCACGGCCAGCACGTGATCGCGGTAGGGCCGCTTGAGCTTGTCCTTCTGGCGGTTGTGCGCCACCTCGGCAAGGACCATGGCCGTCTCAACAGTGAATCGTGGTTCTGACATGGCTTCAGCCTATCCCTGCATCAGGCCGTCCATACCCACGGCTCCCTCGGCAGTGCGGCCGGGGAGAACGCAGCGAGCGCCTCCGTCAACGGGCCGCCCGGCAGCCCCAAAGATTCCAGAATGAGGCTCCGGACGGCGTCAACGGACACCCCTGCGGCCGCGAGGTCGCCCAGCGTCACCGCACCGTCGCGCTTCGCGAGCCGGGCGCCGTCGGAATTCACCACCAGCGGCACATGGGCATACTCCGGCACCGGCAGCCCCAGGAGGGAGGCGAGATACGCCTGCCGCGGAGTGGACGGAAGCAGGTCATCGCCACGCACCACCTGGTCGATCCCCTGGGCGGCGTCGTCCACCACCACGGCAAGGTTGTAGGCCGTCACGCCGTCATTGCGCCGAAGCACAAAGTCATCCACCACGCCGGTAAAAGCACCGTGCAACACATCCTCCACGGCCCATTCCGTCACCGATGACCGCAGCCGGATGGCCGCCGGGCGGATGGACCGTTTGAACTCCAGCTCGGCCCGGAACAGCTCACGGCACGTGCCCGGGTACGCGCCCTGCGGCGCATGCGGCGCGGACGGGGCCTCCTGGATTTCGCGGCGGGTGCAGAAGCATTCGTAGGTCCGCCCCGCGGCGGTAAGTTGCTCGATCGCTTCCGTATACACCGCCTCACGGTCCGTCTGGCGCACGACGACGCCGTCCCACGTCACGCCGATCGCCGCCAGATCGCGGAGCTGCTCCGCCTCCGCGCCTGCACGCGCACGGTCCAGATCTTCCACGCGAATCAGGAATTGCCGCCCGGTGGACCGGGCAAAAAGCCAGGCCAGAAGGGCCGTTCTGAGGTTGCCGACGTGTAGTTCCCCGGAGGGGCTGGGGGCGAAACGGCCGGCTGACGTCATGCCCCAAGCCTATGCGGAACAACGCATCTGTCCCGAGCAACACAAGAGCCCCTCAGCTACCGAACGCTTCGGCGGAAACCGAGGTCGGTGGCTCAGGGGCTCTTGCCGTGCCGGGCCGGGGAGCAAACTCCGGGGCTATTGGCACTGCTGTTGCGGACAGACGATGCGTGAACAAGTGTCAATCAGCGGCGGCTTCCTTGCGGGAAGCCTGGTCCAGTGACCGGGTGGTGTACCGGGGAGCCTGTAGCCTGCGGAACCGGCGGTAGCCCTTGTCCCGTTGCCACTATTTGAACAGAAGCCATACAGTTGGCGCAACGGACATGCTGGTGACTGGTCAATCTGACCAAGCGCAGCTTCAACTCCAGACAGGAACTGATCAGATTGCAGGAACTCGACGCAACCGACCGGCGCATTCTCGCAGCAATGGACGAGGATCCCCGGCTGCCCATCATGGTGCTGGCCCAGCGGCTGGGCCTGGCGCGCGGAACCGTACAGTCGCGCCTGGAGCGGATGACGGCGTCGGGCGCCCTTCGTCCTAACAGCAGCCGCGTGCTTCCCTCCGCCCTCGGGCGGGGAGTCGCCGCCTCGGTGAGCGCGGAACTGGACCAGAGCCATCTGAATGAGGCCATCGCGGCGCTGCGGGAGATCCCGGAGGTGCTGGAATGCCACGCACCGGCCGGCGATACGGACCTGTTGATCCGGGTGGTTGCCACCAGCCCCGACGACCTGTACCGGGTCTCCGAGGAAATCCGGCTCTGCCCGGGAATCGTGCGGACCTCCACCAGCATGTTCCTGCGCGAGGTCATCCCCTACCGGACCACCGGGCTGCTGCGCGAGTAACGGCGCGGCCGCCTGACCGCCCGCTCACCGGCCCTTCAGTCCGCCTGATGTCGCCGGCCGGGAAACTCCCCATCGCCGAGACCACCAAATACCGCTACTATGACGCGAAGGCAACTACCTTGGGGGGACGATGGCCGACGTCGGCGGGTTGAGCATGCATGGCCTCGCAGGGGCGGCCGCGCGCCTGACCCATGGGTATTTCATCCGGGCCAGGTCTCAAGAAGGAACCCCATGAGTTCTATTAAGCGCTCCATCGCGTCCATGACCGGCCTGCTGATTCTCGCGGCCGGTCTCGTCTCGGTACCGGCAGCTCCGTCATTGGCGGTGTCCACGGCAAACCCTGACGATCCGCCGTCGCAGTTCGTGGCGGGAACCCCGCATTCCGAGCATGGGTACGAATCCGCACCGGGGGTACCCGCCGCACCCCCGGCGAAGACAGGACCGCAGACAGAAGCGGCCGGCACAGCGTCTGCGGCAATAAGGGTCAAACTCGTCACAGCGAAGCTGGCCGACAACAAAAACACTGTGTCCATGACCGCCGCCGATCAGGCGGTGGCGGCTTCCAGCAACTACTGGAAGGCGATGTCCAACGGCCGCATTTCCATGACCGTTGCAAGCCGGGTCACGGGACACCAGTCCGCCGCGACGTCCAGCCAGTCCTACTACGACATCATCAACCAGATCACCAAAGAGCTGAACTGGACGTACAGCACCAACACGGCCCTGGTTGTCTTCATCCCGCCATCGGCGCTTTCCGGCGGTGCCCTGGGTGCGGGGTACAGCAGCAATGGCAACAGCGGCCGCGTGCTGATGCCGCAGATCAGCAACTTCACGCAGAGCGTGCTCGCGCACGAGTTCGGGCATGTCCTGGGGTTAATGCACGCGGACTCCCTCCAATGCGGCAGCGGAGCCGCCGATGTGAGCACCACCAGTGCCGGGCAGTTCTCGGATTCCTCCTGTTCCATCCGCGAGTACGGGGACACGACCGACCTCATGGGGGCATCCCGGTATGACACCCCGGTGATCAGCTCCACCTTCTGGGACGCGCGGGGGCTGGGGCGGGGGGATGAAATTCGGAATCTCGGTGTTCCCACCGGAGTAAAGAGCTACACACTCAGGCCCTGGGGCGGGACTCTGGCCAACCGCGCCGTGAAGTTTACTGATCCGCTCAGCCGTGAGACCTACTACGTGGAGCTCAGGCAGCCCGTGGGCTATGACCAGTACCTTGGGTACGCCGGCAATGAAGGCAACAGGGGTGTCAAGATAGTACAGCCCGGCGGAGCCACCCCGGCATCCTCACTGATTCTGATGCCGTCCACCAAACCGTTCAGCGGGTACTACAGCCCGAATCATGCGTGGCCGGCAGGCAGCACCTTCACCACCCACTCGGGAACGCGTGTGACCGTCAATTCGGTGACAGCGGATTCCGCCACGGTCACCATCAACGCAGATCAGGCGCTGCGTGCCAGGATCCAGTTCTCCGTGGGCGATTTCAACGGCGATGGCCGGGCGGACGTGATTTCACGGGAGTCGGATGGTTCGCTCCTGCTGCACCCGGGCCAGGCGGGGAACCGGATCGGCTCGCCGGTGAAGGTCGGGACCGGCTGGAACATTTTCAATACCGTTCTGGGGAACGGAGACTTCGACGGCGACCGGCGGGCCGACGTCATTACACGTTCTTCCGATGGCGTCCTGTGGCTGTATCCGGGCAACGGGGCCGGGGGCTTCCTGCCCAGGAAACAGATCGGGACCGGCTGGCAGATCTACAAACGCATGATCGCCCCCGGGGACTTCACCGGGGACGGTAGAGCAGATCTCTTCGGTGTCCGCTTTGACGGAACTTTATGGCTCTACGCGGGCAACGCGGCGGGCGGGTACCTGCCCGCGAAGCAGATCGGTTCCGGGTGGCAGAATTTCACTGCCATCACGCCCGGCGGCGGATTCGCCGGCAAGCTTCCGGGCCTCATGGCCCGCGGCGAAGACGGAACCCTGTACCTGTACCCCGGCAACGGGGCGGGAGCATTCCGTGCGCGCACCACAATCGGTGCCGGATGGAATTCATTCAGGGATCTGCTGGGAGGCCAGGACTTCACCGGGGACGGGCGCACCGACGTACTCGTGACCACCGGGGCGGGCACCCTGGCTTTGTACCCCGGTGACGGGAACGGACGCTTCGCCGCCAGGCTGGCGATCGGGGCCGGGTGGGACCGGTTCAGCCAGGTCCTGGAGGCTGACGACTTCGACGGTGACGGACGGCAGGATGTTCTGGCGCGTACCCCGCAAGGCGCACTGTGGCTGCACCCCGGCAATGGGTCCGGCAGTTTCCAGGCTGCGAGGCAAATCGGTTCCGGCTGGCAGGGCTTTGACCAGGTCATTAATGCCGGGAACTTCAACGGCAGCGGCGGTCCTGATCTGGTGGCGAGAACGGCAGACGGCTCTCTTTGGATGTACCCGACAGACGGCAGGGGCAGATTCCTGCCGCGCAAGCTGATCGGCATAGGGTGGCAGTCCTTTACCCGGATCCTGTCTCCGGGCGACTTTACCGGTGACGGCCGCACCGACATCATCGGCCAGACCGGCGACGGCAGACTTGTGCTGTATCCGGGCGCCGGCACCGGGGGGTTCCAAGCCAAGAAAACCATCGGATCAGGGTGGAACATCTTCAACGAGGTTGTCAGGGCGAATGACTTCAATGGCGACGGGACGGCCGACATCATAGCCCGCACCTACGACGGCACGCTGTGGCTTTACCCGGGCAGCGGAGCCTCAGGATTCCTGCCCCGGAAGCAACTGGGCACCGGCTGGAACATCTACAAATCCTTTGTCAGCGTGGGACGGTTCACCGGAACCGCCAGCCCCGGCATCATCGCACCGGCACCCGACGGCGCACTCTGGCTCTACTCCGGCTCAGGAAGAGGCACGTTCCAGACGATTGTCCTGAACCCCCGCTGACGTTTTCCCGCTGGCGTTTTCCCGCTGGCGCCCACCGGTGCGGCCGGGGAGCGGCCAGGGGGGACCTCTCCCCATCGCGGCGTGCCGCGAAGGCCGTTAGGCTGGCACAAGACTTCAACCAGGGGGACAAGTGGCGGGGAACTTCTACGGTGCGGACATCGCACAGCTGCGCCGGCTCGCCAAAGATCTGGCCGGCGGAGCCAACCGCCTCACGGCCTTGGGGCAGCAGCTCGGCAGCGCCATCAGCTCCAGCCCGTGGAAAGGGCACGACGGCGATCACTTCCGCAGCGACTGGACCTCATCTCACCTGGTGGCGCTGAAGTGCGCTGCCGCCGGTATGGAGACGGCCTCCAAGGCTCTGCTGAAGAACGCGGACGAACAGGACAAGGCAAGCGGAAGCAGCGGTTCCGGCGGGCAGGCTTCCGGCGGGCAGAGCGCGCCCGGAAACGGCACTGCCCAGGACCTGACCGACAAGTTGAACGGCATGACAGCTGACGAACGCCGGGCCTACCTGAACAGCGACGAGTTTAAGAAGCGGGCCCTGGAAGACCCCGAGGCCGCGAAAGCTGCCATGGACGCCGCCGCGGATTCCGGGCTGATCGAAAAGAAGTCTCCCGAGTACGCGGACTTCCTCAGTGACTACTGGGACCAGCAGGCCATGCGCGAGATGGGCATCAACCTCCCCGCCTGGGACACTTCCAAGGGCACGGAATACAACTGGGAGACCATCAAGAAGGTCTACGATTTCTACGGCCGGGCGTATCTGTCCAACCCGGACCTCCAATGGGCCGGCATGGCCAACATGATCGGGCCATCATTCGCAGGCGGGTTTAAGGACATGGCCATGATGCGGGAGCTTGCCCAGCAGATCGCCGACAATCCGGCGTCGGATGTTCCCATCCCGGTGCTGGACCAGCTCGAGCAGCTCGCCAGCATGACGGACGAGGAAATCAAGTTCTATGAAACCAGCATGCTGGACATGAACAAGGAGATCTTCCTCGACCAGGCCCGGCAGCACGAGGCCTACATGAACGGCGGCATGGGCGAGATCAACCGGCTCCGGGATTCCGGCGCAATCGATGCCGGCACTGCCCGGGCCTGGGCCCAGATCGACTCGGGCGATCCGGCGCAGATCAAGGAAGGCAACACCTCCTTGCTCTACCGCGAGCAGAACGAGATCATCGCCGACGACTACGACAACATGCGAAGCCACCCCGGCGGTGAGGCCGTGACGTACATGGTCACACTCGCCGGCGAACCCTCCATTCCGGGAGCCAGGAGCTACCCGGAGGTGTTCCCGTACACGTTCAGCGTGGAGAGCCCGGGCCCGGAGAGTGTCCCCTTCACCAGCTGGGACAACCCCACCCAGTTCCGCACGGACTTCACCACCGGGTTCCCGGACGGCAACATCGCCAACGGTGATCAGCGCTGGGCACTCATCAGCCAGGATACGCTGCCGGCTTACCAGAACCTGCAGGCCACGGACCCTGAACGCGCCAAGGAGATCATCGGCTCCGACTTCAACGACCGCGTGGAGCAGTACCGGCCCACCAACAACATTCCGGACATCATGGGCCGCTTTGCGTCCGGTTTCGATGCGGAGGTACACCAGTGACATTCGTTCCGCGCCACAGGCGGCAGGCCGCCGTCGTACTCCTTGCCCTGACCGGAAGCCTGGCGATGGCGGGCTGCCAGTTGAACGGCCCCATTGCCACCGAACCGACTTCCCAAGGGAGCACCGTGAGCACCTCTGAATTCTCCACCCTCGACGCCGCCGGAGTGGACCGCATCCGCACCGGCAGGACTGCGCGCCTGGACATGAGCTCGGGCACCTTGCAGAAGGCCGATGTGCGCGTCACAGCCGACAGCTACGGACCGGAAATCAAGGTGAAGGACGGCGGCAAGATTGCGCTCACCATCGTGGGCCCCGCCGGAGAGATCGAGGGTGAAACGGACCGGATCCGCTTCAACACCACCGACGCCCGCGCGGACTTCAGCGAGGTCACGTACTTCCTCACCACCGGCTCAATGGACGGGTACGTCAGCCTCATCCACGAGGGTGTGGACAAGTACGGCATCAGCAGCGAGGTGGCCGAGCGCTGGATCGACTCCATGGGTAAACGCCCCCGGGACAAGAGCGATTTCGCCCTGGATCCCGGCACCTCCACCGGCCTGAGCGTCACCTACGATCTGAGGTACGACGGCGCCAAGGACACCCAAGTGATCATCGTCCACGTCGCTCCTGCTTCTTAAGCATCGCCCCGGCTTCTTAGGCATCGCCCCGGCTGGTGCCGTCTAGACCGGCGGCCCCGCGTTGGACTTCAGATTCTTCATCACCAGGGTTGAGGTCAGCCGCTCCACTCCGGGCAGCACCGTCAGTTCGCTGTCGTAGAAGCGCTGGTACGCCGGCAGGTCCTCGGCGATGACTTTCAGCAGGTAGTCCGGCGAGCCGAAGAGCCTCTGGGCTTCCACGATGTTCGGATTCCCCGCCACCCGGTTCTCGAAAATCTCCATGGTGGACCGGTCAACCTGACGCAGCGTCACGAAGACAATCGCCTCGAATCCAAGCCCGACGGCGGCGGGGTCAATGTCCGCCTTGTACCCCCGGATCACGCCCGAAGCCTCCAGGTCACGGAGCCTGCGGTGGCACGGGGCCACCGTCAATCCGACCTTGGAGGCGAGCGCCGTGGCGGTCATTCTGCCGTCCTCTTTGAGGTGACGCAAAATACTTCTGTCTATGTGGTCAATCACGCAATAATCTTACCCGTTTCGGCTCGGGATGCGCGAAATCAGGGAGCACTTATGGCGCCGTTTTGCCTAGAGTTTCTCTTGTACCCGCACGTCAGGAGCCCTCCGTGAATACCCAGTTGTTTCTCGCCTTTCTAGTTGTCGCCGCCGCGCTCGCCTGCACCCCCGGCGTTGATTGGGCGTACTCAATCTCCGCAGGCCTGGCGAAGCGCAGCTTCGTGCCGGCGGTGGCCGGACTCTGCAGCGGCTATGTGCTGCATACGGCGCTCATGGTGGTTGGTCTGGCGGCCCTCCTGACGGGAATGCCCCAAGTCCTCGGCTGGATAACAGTTGCCGGCGCCGCCTACCTCCTGTGGCTGGGCGCGGGCACCATCCGCTCCTGGCGAGGCGCCAGCTTCACCGCGGATTCCGGCGTCGATTCCCCTGCCGGCAACCAGATGAGGACGTTCCTGCAGGGCATCGGCACCAGCGGTATCAACCCCAAGGGATTGCTCTTCTACGTTGCCCTGGTCCCGCAGTTCGTCAGCCCGAAAGCGGCGCTCCCGGTTCCGGTGCAGTCCGGGCTCCTCGGCCTGACGTTTGTGCTGCTTGCGGGAATCGTCTACACCTGCGTGGCGATCCTGGCCCGCAAGCTGCTCCAGTCCCGTCCCGGTGCAGCCCGCCGGGTGACACTCGCCAGCGGCATCATCATGGTGGCGTTGGGTGCCGTGCTGCTGACCGAGCAGCTGGTGCCTGTTCTGGCTGCCGTCCTGGCAAGCGCCTGACCTTGACGCTCAGTCCCTGCGTTCCATGAACCACTCAGTGAAGGCTGTGGCCCGCCCGTCCGGTCCGAGGCGGACGATCCAGAGGTTTTCATAGCTCGGGCGGTCATCCAGATAGGACGTGCGTCCCTGCACGAATGCCAGGTCGCCGTCGACGCCGAGCACGGACCATTGGAATGTCCAGTCCTCCGGCTGGTCACCCTCGGATATCCAGCGTTCAACAATCTGCTCCCGTCCGCGCCACGGATCGGGGTCGTACGGTCTCGTGGCATAAACAGCATCCTCTGCGAACAGCTCCCGGATATCCTCTGGCGCGTTGGTTGTCCATGCCGCGATGTACTTATCCATCCAGGCCTTAATTGCGTCGCTCATTTCTCCGTTGTACCCCGTGCCGCCGCGGCCCACAAGGGGTCAGTCCACTCCGCCCCCGCCATACTCGCGATCCCAGAGCTCGTGCATTTCGGAGTCCCTGCGGATGACCCTGAGGGTTTCCGGGGGCTCCAGGTCGGCCGGCGTGCGGCGCTGCCAGTCGCGCGGATTCAGCGACCTCCGGCCGTTGTCCAGCACCAGAAGCGCCCGGTCCGTGAGTGCATCGTTGCGCGGGGCAATGTTCGTCTTCCGACGGCGGAGCACTTCCTTGAGCAGCGCCGCATCGCGGCCGCCCAGCACGCCGTGGATCAGGCCGCCCACACCCGCGGCGATTTCGCGCACCGGTGGGCGGACGCGGCCGTGCCCGAATGGTGTGAGGTCGTGGGTGTCGCGGTAGATCGGTGGTGAAGAGGACTGCCCGGCGGCCATCCACCCATGCTAGTAGGCTCGGGGCATGGCTGAACTCAACGCTGACTCGTCCTCCACAGGAACCCCTGGCAGCGATCCGAAAACTCCCGAGGTCAGCGACGACTTCATCCACCGGAAGCACACCCTGCCCTCCGGGCTCGAATACACAACCACCACCGGCCGGCTGGTGCTGCGCCGCGAGGAAGTGAAGGACGGCAAGGCGGACGGCTTCAAGGCGAAGGCCGAGATCTTCCTCGTCAGCTACATTGCGGACGGGATTTCGACAGGCTCAACCACCGGGCGGACCCAGCGCCCCGTGGTTTTCGCCTTCAACGGCGGCCCCGGGTCCTCCAGCGTGTGGCTCCACATGGGACTCCTGGGCCCGCGCATGGTCAACAGCGGGGACATCGGCAACCTCACGCCGGCACCGTACGGCGTGCTGATGGACAACCCGGAAACCATCCTTCAGCACGCCGATCTGGTGATGATCGATCCCGTCAACACCGGCTTTTCCCGCGTGGTTGAGGGCGGCGCGGCGGATGAATTCCATGCGTTCATCGAGGACCGCGACCTCGTGGCGGAGGTCATCCGGCTGTGGACAACCCGCAACGACCGCTGGCTCTCGCCCAAGTATCTGGTCGGCGAATCGTACGGAACTCTTCGTGCCGTGGCGGCGGCCAAGCGGCTCTTTGACGCGTATGGGATGACCGTCAACGGCCTCGGCCTGATCTCCACCGTGCTGAACCTGTCCACCCTGGACTTCCAGCCCGGCAGCGACACCCCCTATGCCCTGCACATCCCCACCTACGCTGCGATCGCGCATTATCACGGCCGCCACCCGGGCCGGGAGCTTGCGGACGTTGTCGCAGAGGCCGAGGCATTCGCGGCAAAGGACTTCGGCTATGCGCTCACCCAGGGTTCGCGGCTCACCGCGGAGGAAATGGACGACGCCGTCACCCGCCTCAGTGCGCTGACCACCCTGGGCGAGGGGTTCATCAGGCGGACCAATCTGCGCTGGACCTATGGCGAATTCGCGGCCGAGCTGCTGCGGGACCAGGGCCTCACCGTAGGCAGGATCGACGGCCGCTTCACGCAGCGGCCGGACAATGTGCAGCTTTCCGAAAACTGGGATGATCCCTCACTGCGTGCCATCAACGGCCCCTACGCCGCCGCGATCAACCACTACCTCCGCGCCGAGCTGGGCTACGAGAACGACCTCCCCTACGAGATCCTCACCGGACGCGTCCAGCCCTGGAGCTACAAGACCTTCGAGGGCGCGCCGGTGGATGTCAGCGCGGATCTGGAACGGCTCCTCGCCTACAACCCGGACCTGCGCATCCATGTGGACTACGGATACCTTGACGGCGCCACCCCGCACTTCGCCGCGGAGTACGTGTGGGCGCACATGAACCTGCCTCCCGAAGCGCTGTCCCGCTTCACACACCACTATCACGAGGCCGGACACATGATGTATCTCAAGCCCGAGGCCAGGCTGGCGCAGCTCGCGGCGCTCGCGGCTTTCGTGACGCCCTGACTGCACGTACCGGCGCCTAGCCCAGCAGCCTATGCTCGTATGCGAATGCCACAAGCTGGAGCCGGTTCCGGACGCCCAATTTGTCCAGAAGACTCCGCAGATGGGTTTTCACTGTGGCCTCGGAGACGAACATGCTCTCCGCCATGTCGCCGTTGCCAAGGCCCTTGGCCGCGAGCAGGAAAACGTCGCGTTCACGGGGTGAAAGTCCCTCCAGCACGGCAAGATCCGGTCCGGCGGCCGGAACGGTCCGGGCAGCGTGCTGGAAAAGCTCATGCACGGAACCGGGGGCAATAACCGAGTAGCCGAGGTAAACGGTCCGGATCGCAGCAAGCAGGAACTCCGGCTCTGCGCTCTTGAGCAGGTAGCCGCTGGCCCCTGCCTGCACGGCGTCCACCACTGCCTGGTCGCGGTTGAAGGTTGTCAGGGCGATGATCTTGGGCTTGTCCGTGCCGGCTGCGTCCGCGCATGCCGTGATCCTGCGCGTTGCCGAAACACCGTCAAGGCCGGGCATCCGCAGATCCATCAGCACAACGTCCGGCCGTTTCGCTTCCGCGAGTTCCACAGCCTGCTCGCCGTCGCCTGCTTCCCATGCGAGCCGCATATCGGCTTGGCTCTCAACCAGCATCCGGATGCCTGCACGGAATAGCGGCTGGTCGTCCACCAGCGCAACCGCAATGGGAGCGGTAGCGTCAGCCACGTCCCCCGGCCTCCTGCCCTGCGTTGGCTGCGGACGCCGATGGCGCTGCACCCTCGAGCGCGAGCGGCACTGTGGTTTCGGGAGACTCGTGAGAGAGGCCCACTTCTTGCAGCACCGGTTCCACATCATGCGGGGCCGGACACGCCCCGTAAGGGATGAACACGGTAACCCGGAACTGCTCGCCGTCGGGACCTGACGCGAGCCAGCCGCCTGCAAGGTGGGCGCGTTCGCGCATGCCCGGAATACCGCGGCCCACACGTGCGATGGGCCCGTCGTCATCACCGGCCGAAACCGTGGCCGGCCGGGCGGAGGCGGCATGCAGTGTCAGGCCGGGGCCGCTCCAGTCGAAGTGCAGCCGGACGGCAGTGCCGCGGCCGCCATGCTTGAGCGCATTGGTAAGGCATTCCTGGACGATCCGGAATACGGCGAGTTGCTGCCCGGCACCGAGCTCACCTGGGGTTCCGGTCTCGGTGTGCTGGACTTTCAGGCTGCCCTGCCTCATCCGCATTATCAATGGTTCCACGTCGCTGAGCCGGGGCTGTGGAGAAACCAGGCCGTCCTCCCGCACGCCTTCGATGACGCGCTGAGCATCAACTAAGGCGTGCCGTGCCGAGGCTGCAATGTTCTCCAGGGCCTCGAGCACAACTTTGGGCTGTTCCTGGCTGAGGTATCGGGATCCGTCCGCCTGCGCGGCGATCACGGCAAGGGAGTGGGCCAGGACGTCATGCAGGTCCCGCGATATCCGGGTGCGTTCCTGCTCGATCACCAGGTCCACTTCGGCTTCCTTTAGGCTGGCCTGCGCCAGGTTGCGCGCTTGGAAGAGGCCGCCGCGCTCCTGATAGAGGGCGAGTGCGAATCCGACGGCGGCGCAACCGGCCGCGATCAGGACGAGCATGAAGAACAGTCGCCAGCCGTATGTGTAAAACGTCCAGCGGTCGCCTGTAGGGGCCGACCCAAACCAGCCGACGCCCTGGCCATAACGCCACGACAGCATCATGAAAGTCATGAGGACGGTGAAAACAAGGTTGGCCCCAAGCGCGACGAACCGGATCCGCGGCCGGCCCACCCACATGATGAAGCCCATGGCAATGAACGCGCCGAGGTAGATGGCCCAGTGGTCGGACTCCACCGGCGGAATGATGGACATCAGCTGCCCACCCAGCAGTATCACGGTCAGCGCCAGCGAAATGTACGGCTTCCATGCAGCCACTGCGATGGCCAACGTGGTGATAATTAGCGGCCAGGTACCGGACCAATACGGTAGCCCGGGCCAAGGCCCCATCCTCCCGGCCTCGGCCACGCACCACAGTGAGAAGAAAATGACGGCCGCCGCGGGTGCACCCCAATGCCGTGCCAGATTCAGTTTCAGTTCCATGCCAGCCACACTATCCATGCCTGCTGCTCACGGTCCGCCGATTCGATCCGTTCGACACCGATCTCCACCCAGGAGCCAGCAGATTCATCCTTCAGGCTAGGCGGAAGCCGCCGACACCCACACCCCTATCACCCAGGTACTGGCGGCAAGGCAGGCGAGTCCGAACTCCACCAGCATCCCCAGTCCGGTGGCCTTCAGCGCAGCCCAGCTGGAGGTCAGGGCCGTCCTGAAGTTCCGGGTGCGCAGGAATTCGCTGAGCAGGAGCCCGGCAGCGAAGCCCACAAAGAGCCCCACCACCGGAATGATGAACATCCCCACCACGCCGAGCACCAGCCCCATCACCACGCTCCGGTTGGGGATCCTGTGCTCTTTCAGCTTGCGGCCGGTCAGCACCGCGCTGGCAGCCATGCCGGCCAGCACAAAGGCCAGACCGATGCCGAACACCACCCAGCCGATGGTTCCCGCCCCGCCCCAGATGCCCCACGCCAGCAGGCTGAGCCCGATCAGAACGCTGCCTGGAAGTACCGGAATGACGGTGCCGGCCACGCCCACCAGAATGGCCAGGCCGCAGAGGATTGTCACAACAGTCGGGGCGTACATGGCCCCCAGTCTACGGACCCAAATCCGGCAAACAGCGACGGCGGTGCCTCCCCGGCAAGGGGAGGCACCGCCGTCGTTATTTCAGCTGTTGCGTCGCTTGTCAGCAGGTGCGCTAGGAGGCGTCTTCGGCAATTACCGCGGCAGCCACGGCGGCCGTGACAGCCGGAGCCACTCGCGGATCCAGCGGGCTGGGCACGATGTAGTCCGCGGACAGGCCATCCTCGGCGAGCTTGGCGATGGCACGCGCGGCGGCAAGCTTCATTGCGGGCGTGATCCGGCGGGCACCGGCGTCAAGAGCGCCACGGAAGATGCCGGGGAAAGCCAGCACGTTGTTGATCTGGTTGGGGAAGTCGCTGCGGCCTGTGGCCACAACGGCGGCGTACTTGGCGGCCACCTCGGGCAGAACTTCGGGGTCCGGGTTGGAGAGCGCGAACACGATGGAGCTGTGGTTCATAAGCTTAAGGTGCTCCTCGGCAAGCTTGGACGAGGAGACCCCGATGAAGACGTCCGCCCCGAGCAGCGCTTCGCCGGGGCCGCCGCTGACGCCGCGGGGGTTGCTGCGCTGGGCCAGCTGGGCCTTTTTGCTGGCGGAATCGGCGGCTATGTCAGAGCGCTCGCTGTTGATGACACCGCGCGAATCCAGCAGCACCACGTCCTGGATGCCGGCGGTGAGGAGGATCTCGGCGACGGCGATGCCGGCGGCCCCCGCACCTGAGACCACCACGCGGAGGCCCTCGAGCTCGCGGCCGGTCACCTTGGCGGCGCCGGTGAGCGCTGCGAGGACCACCACTGCGGTGCCGTGCTGGTCATCGTGCATAACAGGGCAGTCCAGGGCCTCGATGAGCTTTTCTTCCAGCTCGAAGCAGCGCGGCGCCGAGACGTCCTCAAGGTTCACGGCGCCGAAGCTGGGGCGCAGCCGCACGAGGGTTTCCACAATCTCGTCCACATCCGTGGTGTTCAGGACCAACGGAATGGAATCCAGCTCCCCGAACGCCTTGAACAGGGCGGACTTACCCTCCATGACGGGCAGCGATGCGCTGGCACCGATGTTGCCGAGGCCCAGCACTGCGGTGCCATCGCTGACCACAACAACCAGGCGCTGCGCCCAGGTGAGGGTCTTGGCAAGTTCCGGATCGGCGTGGATGGCGCGGCTGACCTGGGCAACGCCCGGGGTGTACGCGATGGAAAGGTCCCGCTTGCTGGACAGCGGGACGGTGCTGGAAATCGAGAGTTTGCCGCCCTGATGGGCTGCGAAGATTTCCTGGTCCGTCAGCACCAGATCAGCCGGTGCTGCGGACGAATTGTCATGGGGGGCGATTGTTTCAGTGGACACGTCTTTGTCTCCTGGGGCTAGCCGTGGGCACACGGCGCATGAAGGCTCAAGCACATGGAGGCTCAAGATGGTCAGGTAGGGTGCTTCGCGGACGGCCCAGGGATGGCGGGTCCGTTGTGAAGTCCTGCAGGTACGGGTTGCTAGCCGCTCCGGTTCTGCAATGGTAGACAACAGAGCCACGGGCAGGTGCGGGTTAAACGATTCCCCTGAGGTTCCTGTGGCCCACATCACCGATCTAAGCGGATTTTTTCGGGAATTGGTCTAGACCAGTTACGTCGTGTTGTCGGCGGAGCCGAGGCGTCCCGGGCTGAAGCGTCCCGGGCTGGAGCGCTATCGCGGCGCCAGCAGCGAACAGGCCTTCTTCAAGTCCTCTTCCGCCTCGAAAAGCGAAAGCCGGCGGCAGCGGACGGACTGGACCAGACCGGTGACTGTCAGCAGGAGAACACGTGACCGGGCGTCGTCGCCGCTTGCCGTGGTGACCGTCCGTTCGGAGATCGAATCGATCTCGCGGAGAAGCCCGGTGGTGTCCCGGTCCTTGAGGTAGACGCCGTGGTTCAGGCATTGCTCCACAGCCGGCTGCATGACCCGCATGTGGAAGATTTCCATCAGCACACCGGCCAAGGCGTGGACCCGGAAGCGTCCGGCGGCGGGTCTGCTGCCCACCTGCAGTTCGCCCAGCTGGTGGCGGTACAGCGCCAGCATCAGGTGGGTGGAGGACGGAAAGTACCGGTAAAGGGTGCCAAGGGGAACATCGGCCTTCGCCGCCACCTCGGAGAGAGTTACGGAGTCCAATCCCTTGCGCGCAAAGCCCGCGGAAACATCCAGAATCCGGGCATAGCGCAGCTGCTGCCGCGGCATGGTGGGCGGTGCAGCCATGGGTGGAAGTTCTGAAGTGAATTGGGGCATCAGCATTCCGGACGTGGGTTTTTTGCAGCGGCCAGGAGCGTCCTCATCCCGCACGGCCTGCAATTCGATTCAACTATACGGCACGCAACTTTGACGTAATTCGTCCACTTGCTAGGGGGTGGAAGCGCACAGGCAGCGGAGCACCGCCGTCGTCATTTGTCTGCATTTCCTCAGTCAACCCCCTTGATTTTGACCACAAACACGGCACCCAGGAGACCAATCACGGCAGCGGCCACATACAGCGACACATAGCCGCCCCAGAGCGTGACAAATGGCCACGCGATGGCCGGCGCGATGACCTGCGGGAGCGAGTTGGCGATGTTGATAACGCCCAGGTCCTTGCCGCGGTCGTCAGCGCTCGGCAGCACCTGGGTGATGAGCGCAAAATCAACGGCAAGGTACGCGCCGAAGCCGATGCCAAGCACGCTGGCGCCCACAATGCCGCCGATCCAGGTGGGAGCGAACGCCAGAATGAGGGACGCGATGGCGATGATCACGGAGGACGCGATGACCAGCGGCTTCCGTTTCCCCATGCGGTCGCTGAGCCGGCCGCCGACAACGCTGGTGATGATCACGAATACGGCATACAGCCCGGTCAGGATGAGGACTCCGAACGCCGGCTCCATCCCCGTGGTTTCCTTCAGGTGCACCGCGTCCGCGAGAAAAAACAGCAGATACAGGGTGACCATGTGGTTGCCGATGTTGACCAGCAGCCGGGTGATCCAGGCCCAGGCAAAATCGGGGTGCCGCAGCGGGCGCACAAAACTGATCAGAAACCCGGCCCAGTTCAGCCCAGGCCGGGCGTCGGCCGGAAGGGGTGCGTCGTCGCTCTTGAAGAAGTACATCACCACGCCTGCGACCAGCGCCGCGGCACACACCAGATAACCGAGGGCAAAGTTTCCGCTGACGACGGCGGCAATCACCGCGCCGATCAGGATACCTACCGTCTGGCCCATGGCCGCCAGCCCACCCACGGTGGCCCTCTGAGGTACGGGAACACGGTCCGGAATTGCCGCTGTGATGGCGGCATAGGCGCCGTTGCAGCCGGCCTGCACCACGCACCAGAGGAGCGTCATGATGGCCACGTTCGGCGCCCCGGCCAGGCCGATGAGTGCTGCCGCGCCCAGGACAGCACCCGCCAGGACCCACGGCACGCGGCGGCCGAACCTGGAGGTGGTGCGGTCGCTGAAGGCACCGAAAAGCGGGTTGGCCACGAGTGAAACCGCAGCGCCCGCACCGGTGACGAGGGCCAGGATGGCTTCCTTCTGGCCCGGGTCAAAGTGCTCCGCCTGCTGGCCCAGGAGGACCTGGATGGGTCCGAAGAACGCGGCGTTGATGCCAACGTTCACGAGGACAACTCCGGTGGTCCAGAGCGGCCGGACGCTTGCGGTCGGTTCGGCGAGCGCCGTGGTGGAACGCGCCGCCATGGCCGCGGGATCAGGCACTGCGCCGGGTGTGTCGGACAGGCTCATGGCAGGCTCCCCTGGAACGGTTGATCGGTGTGATTTCAGACTATCGTGGGCATCACGGCCCCGCTTGTCACACGGCTGCCCAAGAATTCACCGACGAGGAGAATCAATGACCCGCTCCCCCGAGAACGTGCCCGTCAACACCGCAGACCTCTACGACGAACGCGGCGAGGAACTGGACTCGGTCTCGCTGCAGTTCCTGTCGCTGGGCGGCCACTCCCATTTCAGCGGTCCGGTGAGGACCATCCGCTGCCTTGAGGACAACGCCCTGGTGAAGTCCACCCTGGCCACGCCGGGCCATGGTGCCGTGCTGGTGGTGGACGGCGCCGGCTCGCTGCGCACGGCGCTCATGGGGGACATGATTGCCGAAAGCGCCGTGGCAAACGGCTGGGCCGGCGTCGTAATTAACGGCGCTATCCGGGACCGCGACGCCATTGCGAGACTGCCGCTCGGCGTCAAGGCTCTGGGCAGCAACCCGCGCAAAAGCGCCAAGGCGGGCGCCGGCGAGACTGATGTGGACCTGACCATCGACGGCGTGAATGTCCGTACCGGTGCAATGATCTGGTGTGATTCCGACGGAATCCTGGTGGAGCGCTGAGCACGACCCCACCACCACAGCTGCCGCCGCCGAGGTGAGACTTTGCGCCCATGTCGTGGGGGATCATGGGCGCGAAATCTCACTTCGGCGGCTTCTGCGGGAACAAAGCGGGAACTAACATAGTTACTGAAAGCAACTAACCTGGTTCGATCCAGTTCCATCCCTATTCTTCCCCTGGAGCAGTTATGTCCAAAGCCACCTCCGTGCGCGCCGCAGGAGAGGTCCTGACCCACCGCCAGACCGTCACCGTGATGGTGGGACTCATGCTCGGCATGTTCCTGTCATCGCTGGACCAGACCATCGTGTCCACCTCCATCTACACCATCGCCAACGACCTCGACGGGCTTTCCCTGCAGGCCTGGGCCACCACCGCCTACCTCATCACGTCCACCGTAAGCACCCCGCTGTACGGCAAGCTGAGCGACATCTTCGGACGCCGCCCGCTGTACCTCGCCGCCATCCTGATCTTCCTGGCCGGTTCGCTGTATGCGGGCTCGGTGCACTCCATGACGGAGCTGGCAATCGCCCGCGGCGTCCAGGGCCTCGGCGCCGGCGGTCTGCTGGCCCTCGCCCTGACCATCATCGGCGACATCGTTGCACTGAAGGACCGGGCCAAATACCAGGGCTACTTCATGTCCGTCTTCGGCATCTCCTCGGTGCTGGGCCCGGTAGTGGGCGGTGCCTTCGCCGGCTCGGCCAACATTCTGGGCTTCGACGGCTGGCGCTGGGTGTTCTTCATCAACCTGCCCATCGGCCTGGCCGCGCTGACAGTGGTGTTCCTTTATCTGCATCTGCCCGCCAAGCACGTGAAGCAGAAGATCGACTACTGGGGCGCCGCGGCCATCACGCTGGCCATTGTGCCGCTGCTGCTCGTGGCCGAACAGGGCCGAAGCTGGGGCTGGACCTCCGTTGATTCTTTCCTCTGCTACGGCCTGGGCATCGTGGGCATCGTCTGGTTCCTGCTGGCTGAAAGGCACGCCGGCGACTACGCGCTGATCCCGCTGCGTCTCTTCAAAAACATCACCTTCGGGCTGTCCTCGCTGCTGAATTTCATCATCGGCATCGGCATGTTCGGCGCCATCGCCATGCTCCCCATGTACCTCCAACTGGTCAAGGGCCTCACCCCCACCGAGGCCGGCCTGATGATGATCACCTTCACCGTGGGTATCCTCTTCGGCTCCATCACCGCCGGACGCACCATCTCGGCGTCGGGCACGTACCGCATCTTCCCCATCCTGGGCACGGGAATCCTGACGGCTTCCGCCGTCGTGATGGGCCTATCGCTGGGCGCGGACACCGGGCTCTGGGTTCCCGGCCTGGTCGCGGTGTTCTTCGGCCTGGGGCTGGGCTTCTGCATGCAGCCGCTCACCCTCGCCATGCAGGTCTCCGTGCCGCCGAAGGACATGGGCGTGGGCACGTCCTCCGCCGCATTCTTCCGCTCCATGGGCGGCGCCGTAGGCACGGCCGTGTTCATCTCCATGCTCTTCAGCCTGGCCGCGGACAGGATCGCCACCGGTATGAAGGACGTGCTGCAGAACGCGGACTACCTGGCGGTCCTGCGCGATCCTTCCGTGGCAGCTGATCCCGCCAACGCCAAGCTCTACGAGTTCTTCGAGAAGGGCGCCTCCAACGACTCCCTCAACGACACTTCCTGGCTGCACACCGCCAACAGCACCCTCACCCGGCCCATCACTGAAGGGTTTGCCCAGGCGGTGGACATCGTGATGCTCACGGCCGCTGTGCTCACGGGCATCGCGTTCCTGATCAGTTTCGCCCTGCCGAACAAGAAGCTCACGGATCCGAAGGCCGCCGCCCAGGAGTCCGTCCCGGCCCACTAGCTTTTCCGGCCGCTCGCCCCGCTGCGGGCTGCGCCCACCGCCGAGGTGAGACTTCGCGCCCAAGTTCTAGAGAAACATGGGCGCCAAGTCTCACCTCGCGGCCCAGCCGCGGGACTGCAGCGCCCGGCGGACCTTGTGGACGACGGCGGGACGCTCCCCTTTGAGGTCATCCTTGCACAACCGCACTTCCAACCACCCCAGCCGGTCCGTGGTGCCCGCTCTCCGGATGTCCCGCAGGTGCTGGCCTGGTTCACCATGATGGGCGCCGTCATACTGCAGGGACACCGAGTACTCCGGGTATGCCGCGTCAGGCCACAGTTCCGGTGCGCCGGCGCTTCCCCACACCACATGATTCAGCACCGGTTCCGGCAGGCCGGCCCGGACAATGGCAAGGCGCAGATGAGTCTCAGGCGGGGAATCGGCACCCACCCGGACCAGGCCAAGCGCCTCACGTGCTGTCCGGATGTTCCGGGCGCCGGGATGAGCGGCAAGGATCCCGCCCAGCGCCTGCACGGTGTCCCGCCACATTGGCCCGTTTCGGAATGCTCCCGCCCCGGGGGCGGGCCAGGTGGACCCGCCAGTCGTTTTCAGCCCAGGGCGGCAGGTGCGCACACCAGAGACGGGCCGCACTGAAGTGACACAGCACGCAGGAATCATCCAGCTCGGTGTACGCCCGCAGTGCGGTACTCCGGCGGCGTCGGAAGTGCCGACGGAAAAAGACCCGGAAGTCAGTGACAGGGGAAGCTCGAGTCGTCGTATTCCCTCATTGTGGCGAGATTCCGGGGAACGCATTTTGGCTATCCACAATTAGCCATTCACTTCTCCTCCACAGGCCGCACCTGCCGCCGAGGTGAGACTTCGCGCCCATGTCTTTTAGAATCACGGGCGGCAACTCTCACCTCGGCGGGAAATCACGACGGCGGGAGGCGCCGCCGTCGTCGTCCTCCTTTCCGTCACGCAACAGAGTGGATCGTCCGGGCGTGACGTGCCACACTGTTTAGCGCGTGCGCCGGCCAGCTGGCCGGTTTCCGACGACAACGTCCGCACCGCAAAACCGAACCCACACATCCCAGAGGGAGTCCCATGTCCACCGTCAAGGAGCAAACCACCGCCAAAATTCCCAAGCGGGTGATCTGGCTGGCACTCGCGGGGGCTGTGGGCGGCTTCCTCTTCGGCTTCGACTCCTCGGTGGTAAACGGTGCCGTTGATGCCATCAAGGAAGAATTCGCGCTCAGTGAAGCCGTCACCGGGTTCGCCGTGGCCGTTGCCCTCCTTGGCTGTGCCGCCGGCGCCTACATGGCCGGAAAAGCAGCCGACCGCTGGGGCCGAATCCCGGCAATGAAGATCGGCGCGCTCCTGTTCCTGGTCAGCGCCATCGGCACCTGCTTCTCCTTCGGGGTCTGGGACCTGATCTTCTGGCGCCTGGTGGGTGGCCTGGGAATCGGCCTGGCCTCGGTCATTGCGCCGGCCTACATTTCGGAGATTTCCCCGCGGCAGGTCCGCGGACGCCTGGCCTCCCTGCAACAGCTGGCCATCACCACCGGCATCTTTGCCGCGCTCCTTTCGGACGCACTGTTTGCCACTACGGCCGGCGGGGCTGACCAGGCACTGTGGTTGGGCATTGAAGCCTGGCGCTGGATGTTCCTGGCCGCGGCCGTTCCGGCTGTGGTGTACGGCTGGATCGCCTTCACCTTGCCCGAGTCCCCGCGCTTCCTGGTGTTCCAGGGCAAGGACGAGGAAGCCCGCAGAGTCTTCAACTCCATCGTGCCGGACGAGGACACCGACCGGCACATCCGCGAAATCCGGGATGCCATCCAGGAGGACAAGCTGGCCGGCCAGAAGGGCTCGCTCCGGGGCAGGACCTTCGGACTGCAGGCCGTGGTGTGGGTGGGCATCACGCTCTCGGTGCTGCAGCAGTTCGTTGGCATCAACGTGATTTTCTACTACTCCACCACGCTGTGGAAGGCTGTGGGCTTCGAGGAGAAGGACTCGCTCACCATCTCGGTGGCCACTGCGATTACCAACATCCTGGTGACACTTGTGGCCATCGCGCTGGTGGACCGGATCGGCAGGCGGCCCATTCTCCTGACCGGCTCCATCGGCATGGCAGCCTCGCTCGGCACCATGGCCCTGGCGTTCTCCTCCGCTGTGGGATCCGGCCCGGATATCTCGCTGCCCGGCGCCTGGGGGCCCGTGGCACTTGTGGCCGCCAACGTGTTTGTCATCAGCTTCGGTGCATCGTGGGGCCCGCTGGTATGGGTGCTCCTTGGCGAGATCTTCCCGTCAAGGATCCGTGCGCGCGCTCTGGGCCTGGCCGCAGCTGCCCAGTGGATCGCCAACTTCGCCATCACGCTGAGCTTCCCCGCCATGGCGTCAGCTTCTCTGCCCCTGACCTATGCCATGTACGCACTCTTCGCGGCGGCGTCGTTCTTCTTTGTGTTCTACAAGGTGCCGGAGACCAACGGCATGTCCCTGGAGCAGGCAGAAACACTGTTCGTCAAGAAGGGCTCCGCCAGGATCTAGACCGCCCCTCGGCCCCGAACAGCATCCCGGGCTGGAGCGCCGAGGTGCGACGACGGCGGCTCCGCTGCGGAAATCAGAGTTTGAGCTTCATGCCCTCATGGCTGGCCGCAAAGCCAAGCCGTTCGTAGAAGCGGTGGGCATCCACGCGGGACTTGTCCGTGGTGAGCTGCATCAGTGTGCAACCGCGGCTCCGCGACTCCCCGATGGCCCACTGCACCATGGCAGCGCCAACGCCCCGGCCCCTCAATGCGCCGGATACCCTGACGGCTTCGATCTGCGAGCGCCAGGATCCGCGGCGCGATAACCCTGGCAGGAAACTCAGCTGGAAAGTGGCCACCACGGAGCTGCCTCCCGCGCCTGCGGGTACCAGCTCGCCCACCAGCAGCAGGTGAGCCGGATCAGCGTCGATCGCCTCAAAGGCATCTGCGTACGGTGCGAGCTCCGAAAGATCCTCGCGCGCGGCGCCTAGCTGGTCATCAGCCAACAGCTGAAGGATCGCGGGCAGATCCGCGGAGTCCTCGCGAGTGGCGCCGAGCTGATCGTCGGCGAGAAGCCGGACGACGTCCGGTAGATCCGACCGCCGCGCGGGGCGCAGGCGGAACGTACCGCCGTCGACGTCGAAAGCCAGCAAGGGGGTCCGGGCACCAGAGTCTTGGGTCACCCGAAAAGCATGCCACAGTGTCCGGCTGGCCGTCGGTGGTTTGAGTGTCCGTGGCATTGCTCCGGAGAGGGTACGGTGGAAACGCTGATTTGTAACCGCCGTCACTCCGGAGGCGGACCTCACGAAGGATTCTATTGATGTCTGAGCAGACAACCACGGGGCAGAGAACTGCCTCCAGCCGGGACAGCGAACCCCACCTTGCACGTTCGCTGAGCAACCGGCACATCCAGCTTCTGGCGATCGGCGGCGCCATCGGCACCGGCCTGTTCATGGGCTCCGGCAAGACCATTTCGGTGGCCGGCCCGTCCGTGATTTTTGTGTACATGATCATCGGCTTCATGCTGTTCTTCGTGATGCGCGCCATGGGCCAGCTGCTGCTGTCCAACCTGAACTACAAGTCGTTCAGCGATTTCGCCGGCGACCTCCTGGGCCCCTGGGCCGGCTTCTTCACCGGCTGGACCTACTGGTTCTGCTGGGTGGTCACCGGTGTGGCGGACGTTATTGCCATTGCCGGCTACGCGAATGAACTCTGGCCGGGCATCCAGCTGTGGGTCCCGGGCATTGCGACCATTGTGATCCTGCTGTTGCTGAACCTGCCCACCGTCAAGGCATTCGGCGAAACCGAGTTCTGGTTCGCGCTGATCAAGATCGTTGCCATCGTGGCGCTCATTGCGGTCGGCCTGGTGATGATCTTCACGGGCTTCAAGTCCGAGGCCGGCGCCGCCGCGTTCAGCAACCTCTGGAGCCATGGCGGCTTCTTCCCCAAGGAATTCATGGGCTTTGTGGCCGGATTCCAGATCGCCGTCTTCGCGTTTGTTGGCATTGAACTGGTGGGTACGGCAGCCGCCGAGACCAAGAACCCGGAGCACAACCTGCCCCGCGCCATCAACGCCATTCCGCTGCGCGTCATGCTGTTCTACGTGGGCGCCCTCATCATCCTGATGGCCGTCACGCCGTGGACCGAGTTCAAGGCCGGCCACAGCCCGTTCATCGGGATGTTCTCGCTTGCCGGCCTCGGCATGGCAGCCATGGTGGTCAACCTGGTAGTGCTGACCTCGGCGATGTCCTCAGCCAACTCAGGCATCTACTCCACCTCGCGCATGGTATTCGGCCTGGCGAACGACGGCGATGCCCCCAAGGTCTTCGGCCGCCTGTCCAGCCGCAAGGTCCCGCAGAACGCCCTGTTCCTGTCCTGCGTGCTCTTGCTTGCCGGCATTGCCCTGATTTACGCGGGCAAGGACGTCGGGGTGGCGTTCGACATGGTCACCACCGTGTCCGCCGTCTGCTTCATGTTCGTGTGGAGCATCATCCTGGCCAGCTATCTGGTCTTCCGGAAGCGCCGCCCGGAGCTGCACAACGCGTCGACGTTCAAGATGCCCGGCGGCATTCCCATGGTCTGGGTGGTGTTTGCCTTCTTCGCGTTCCTCATCTGGGCACTGACTACGCAACCGGACACGCTCACGGCACTGCTGGTGACGCCCATCTGGTTCGCTGTGCTGGGCATTGCCTACGCAATCGTCCGCCGCACGCCGCTGCATCAGGCGCGCGTGGCGGAATGGAAGGCAATGGCCGACGCCGAAACGGCCTTGGTCAGCTAGGTTCCGGCTGTTTTCGCGGAGTGTCAAGAACCGGTGAAGCGGGGTTGTTGGCGCTCTAGGTTATTGACAGGGTTTATTGGCAGTTTGCCGTATCGATCCCGTATTGACGACGTTGCCCGGCGGGCTACGCCGCCGCACTTTGGCCGTCATCTGACGACTTACAGGCTGGAAGGCAGGGACCGGGCAGTTCGCCTGGTCCCTGCCATTTAATTATTCGCCCCGTCCCTGCCATTTAACAGTCAAATATTGCCCCGGCAACGCTCTTTGGAGGATTCCTACATTGTGGGCCCCTGTGGCCCTCGAGCAATGCGCGGCTGGACCGGCCGGGCTCAGGCGGCGACATTCGTGTCAAGAATGCCAGGGTTCTGGTCCAGGCGTCGGCCGTAGCGCCGGCGTTGTACGTCCAGTCGTTGGTGTCGTTGAAGAAAGCGTGTCCGGTCCCGGGGTACACGACAGCGTTGAAATCCACACCGGCGGCGGTCATCCGGGCTTCCAGCTCCGGCAGCTTGTCTGTGAGGGCTTTGTCGTTCTCGCCATAGAAGGCGAGGACGGGGCAGCTGATGTTGCGGAGCTTTTCGTCGGAGAAATCGGCGTGTCCGTAGAACGGTATGGCGGCCCGCAGCCGGGGTTCCTGCGTTGCCAACGAGAAGCTATAGGTTCCGCCGAAGCAGAAGCCAGCGACCGCCACTCGCCCGGCGACGGCCGGAATGCCGTTGAGGTGGTCGAAGCAGGCCTGGACGGCCGCGTTGGTCCGTGCCGCGAAGTCAGGTGCATGGAGCGGCGCCATGACTTCCCGGAGCTTCGGCTGGGCTTTGCTGCGCTGCTGCGGATCGAAAAGAGACGCCTGAAGTTCCTTGGCAAGTTCGGGAGTCATGGCCGTATCCGCCAACAGGTTCGGCGCCAGAACCAGGTAACCCTCTGCCGCGAACCGGTCAGCGACGTCCCTGGTGTGGTCCACGAGGCCCCACACTTCATGGATCACGATCAGGGCTCCCCTGGGCCGGCCCGCGGGTTCGCTGACATAGGCCTGAACGGGGGTTTCGGCGTTTCCGATCGTCATCATGTTTCCCATGCATCCCGGCTTTGCACAGGGTTCGCGGCAGTGAACCAGGCCCGGTTCATACCGTCCGGTCGACGGCGGCAAGAATCGCCGCGCCGAGCTCCGCCGGCCTGGTGAACTGGGGCCAGTGACCGGTGGGCAGGTCCACGTACTCGACGTCGTGAATGCGTGCGAGCTCCGCCACGTACGGGTGGCCGGCCTCGATCCACTCGGTGAGCAGGGCAGACGGGAACTCGCAGGCAATGACTGTGGCCGGGACGTCGTAGCGGCGCTCATCGTGGAGTTGCTGCTGGTCCTGCGCCACGCCCCGCGGCTGCGGGATGGCGCGGGCACGGAACGCGGCCCGCAACTCCTCGTCCAAATCGACGAGGTCGGCCTCCTCGAAGCCGTCCCACGGCGGCAGCGGCACGTCGTCCCCCTCGGCCGGGAGCTCATCGTTGATGACACCGCCGTCGGCGAGTGGACCGCTGTCCACGTACACGGCGCGGGCCACGCGATCCGGACGCGCGTCCACGGCTCCGTAGATGATGGCGCCGCCGCCGGAATGGCCGACCAGAACCACCTGACCGCTTATGGTGTCGACCGCCGCCGCCACAGCGTCGATGTGGTCACGCAGCCCGATGCCGGCCCGCGGCGCATCAGCCGCTTCCAGCCCTGGCAGCGTGAGCGGGAGGACCCGATGCCCCGCCGCGACGAGCGGTGGCGTGACCTCAGACCATGACGACGCGTCCAACCAGAACCCGGGAACCAGGATGATGTCCATGACGGTACCCTACGCCGCCCTGCCAGAACGCGGAACCCGCCCCGGCCCGGTTTTTCAGATAAGTACATGACCCCGATGAGTCACGGAACCCGCCCTTAAACGACGCCAACGACTTCAACGACGACGCCGGACCCCAGGTTGAGTTCCGGCGTCGTGCGCTAACGGGCGGTCAGGCGGGCGCGGTGGAGCCTTCTGCCTTGCGCTCTTCCACCAGGCTGCAGACGGCGGCGAAGAGCGGGTGATCCGGGGCCAGCCCGGTAACCCTCGCCGTTGCTTCCTCCGCGGTTGATCCGGCAATGATCCTGGCCAGTTCCACCGCTTCGGCGTCGGCGGGATGGTTGAAACGCAGGGCTGCCGCGATGGCTCCCAGCAGCGCCTCTGGCACAATCCCGCGCTCCGCCAGCTCGGCCGCCGGGCCGATGAATCGTTCGTGCCTGCCGAGTTTGCGCAGCGGAGCCCGGCCCACCCGGTTCACGGTGTCCGGCAGATACGGGTTGCTGAACCGCCCCAGGATCTTCTGCACGTACGCTTCCTGCTCGTCGTGGTTGAAGCCATGCTTGGCGACTAGCAGCTGCTTGGTCTCCTCCAGGACGGCCCGAACGTCTTCGGCCACGTCCTGGTCGGCCATGGCCTCCGAGATTTTCCCGAGGCCGGCCTCGTAACCAAAGTAGGCGGCTGCGGCGTGGCCTGTGTTCACCGTGAAGAGCTTGCGCTCGATGTACGGCTCCAGGTTGTCCACAAACGTTGCGCCCGGAATGACGGGGGCACTCCCTCCGAACGGCGTGCTGTCGATGACCCATTCGTAGAACGTTTCCACCGTGACGTCCAGGCCCTGGCCTGGCTCCTGGTTGGGCACAATCCGGTCCACTGCCGTGTTGGCAAACACGGCCGCCGAGTCCAGCGGCCCAACGGCGTCATCCCAGAGCGCCGTAACTTCCGAGTGCAGGATGTCAGTGGCGTTGATGGCGTTTTCACACGCCATCACCTGCAGCGGTGCCAGACTCGCCGGCCGGCCGGCAAGGCCGCGGGCGATCACCGGTGCCACGAACTTCAGGATGTGCGGCCCCACGGCCGTGGTGACGATGTCCGCCGTCGCGATTTCCGCGATGACGTCCGCTTCCCGGGCGCCGGAATTGAGCGCGCGGAAGTTATCCACCGTCCGGACGGTGGGGTTCACCCCCACTTCGTGGACGTTGTAGCTGTCCGCCGCGGCGAGCTGGGAAATCAGGGCATCCGCAACGTCGGCGAACACCACCTCATACCCCGCCTGGTGCAGCAGTAGCCCCACAAATCCCCGGCCGATGTTTCCGGCTCCGAAATGAACTGCCTTCACTATGAATTAACCTTTCCGAACAGCTCCAGCACTTCCTCAACGGAGGTGGCGGCCTCGAGCTGTGCCACCTGGGCCTTGTCCGTGAACACCTTGGCGATCGAGGACAGGATGTGAAGGTGCTCGTTGTTGATACCGGCCACACCCACCACGAACCTGACCTGCTTTCCGTTCCAGTCGATGCCGTCCGGGTAGCGGATCACGGACACCGCGGACTTCAGGATGTGGTCCTTGGCCGCGTTGGTGCCGTGCGGGATGGCCAGGAAGCTGCCCATGTACGTGGACACGGATTCCTCGCGTTCGTGCATGGCCAGGATGTAGTCGTTGTCCACGGCGCCGCGGGCCAGCAGGAGCTGGCCGGCTTCGTCGATCGCAGCATCCCGCGTGGTGGCAGTACCGTTCAGGATCACGCTGTCAGCCACCAGGATGCCTGAAGGCGCGACGGCGGCTGCCGCCGCAGGTGGCACGGCCACGTGAGCGCCGTGAGCGCCCGCGACAAAGGCACCGCCGGTGCCTGAACCGCCACCGGGAGCACCGCCGTCGGACGCGCTTTCAGCGTTGCTGCTGCGGACCAGCTCCACAATTTCGTCGTACCGCGGGCTGTTCATGAAGTTGTCCACGGACACGTGCACGGCGCTGGCTGTGGCGGGCTTTGCCCGTTCAGCCAGGTCCTGGTGCGTGATGACCACGTCGTAGGTGTCACTGAGGTTGGCGATGGCGGAGTTGGTGACCTTGACGTCCGGGTAGCCGGCTGCCCTGATCTTGTTCCGCAGCACGGAGGCGCCCATGGCGCTGGAGCCCATGCCGGCGTCGCAGGCGAACACGATGTTCTGGATGGGTCCGGCCATAACGGCGATGCTTCCGGCACCCACGAGGGCGGAGGAAACCGAGCTCTTCTTGCCCTTCAGCGCCTCCATCCGGGAGGTGGCCTCGCCCAGGCCGTCATCTTCGGGTGTCTTGCTCGTCTTAAGGATGATGGACGCGATCAGGAACGAAACCGTGGCCGCGAGCAGGACCGACAGGCCGACACCGAGGTAGCTGTCGCTGGCTGTGGAAGCGATGACGGCGAAGATACTGCCAGGTGCGGCCGGCGAGCGCAGGCCGGCACCGGTGACCACGAGCGTGAAGATTCCGGTCATGCCGCCGCCGATCGCGGCCAGGATGATGATGGGCTTCATCAGCACGTACGGGAAGTAGATCTCATGGATGCCGCCGAAGAACTGGATCAGGGCCGCACCGGGTGCGGACGCCCTGGCCAAACCCTTGCCGAAAAGCATGTACGCGAGCAGGATGCCGACACCGGGGCCCGGGTTGGCTTCGAGCAGGAACAGGATGGATTTGCCGTTGGCCAGTGCCTGCTCCGTGCCCAGCGGTGTCAGAATGCCGTGGTTGACGGCGTTGTTCAGGAACAGCACCTTGGCTGGTTCGATGAAGATGCTGGTCAGCGGCAGCAGGCCGTTGTGGACCAGGAATTCGACGACGGCGCTGGCGCCGTTGCTGAAGGCCTTCACCACCGGTCCTATCACCAGCATGCCGAAGATGGCAAAGACGGCGCCGACGATGCCAGCGGAGAAGTTGTCGATCAGCATCTCGAAGCCAGGCTTGACCCGGCCTTCCCAGATCTTGTCCAGCTTCTTCATGACAAGGGCCGTCAGCGGACCCATGATCATGGCGCCGATGAACATCGGAATGTCGGTACCGACGATCACGCCCATGGTCGCGGCAGCACCCACCACACCGCCGCGGACGCCATGGATGGCCCGTCCGCCGGTGTAGCCGATGAGGAGCGGCAGGAGGTAGGTGATCATTGGCCCGACCAGCGCGGCCAGGGTCGCGTTGGGCAAGGGGCCATCGGGGATGAAGAGCGCCGTGATGATGCCCCAGGCGATGAACGCGCCGATGTTGGGCATGATCATTCCGGACAGGAACGTCCCGAATTTCTGGACGCCAACCCGCATGCTGGTACGGGGTTTTGCAACTGTCTGCGTTGCCATGTGATTTCCTAACCGTGATTCCTGCTGCACCGCAGGATGGTCCGATATTTTCGACGACTAGCTGGTGTGGCTGCCTAGCTGGTGGAGCTGGTGGAGATCCGGTGGAGCCATTCGAGGAAGAGCTTGAGTTCCGAGCTGGAGAGCTGATCGGAACTGGACGCCTGGAGCGCGGCATTCAGCGCGATTGCTGCCACTACGACCGACGATTGCCCGGATTCGCTGGGCCCGGCTTCCCGGGCCTTATCCGTGGCTACCGCGAAAATCATGGCGTCGCGAGTCATAACGGAAAGATCGAGGTTTCGCTCGGATTCCCGCTCCGCAATCAGCATGAGCGTGACGCCCATATTGGCCGCAAGAATGCTTCTGGCTGCTTCCCTGGGTGGAACGTTCAGATGTCCCATGACCGCCGCCTTGTTCAGCATTTCCTCCATCAGAGCCTCAGCGTTGGCGACAACGGCCGAGCGGCTCTGAGGGCGGATACTGCCGAACATAACCAAATAAAGTTCTGGCTGCTTGAGCCCAAATTGCACATGGTTGTCCCACATGCGCCGGATGTCTTCCATGGGTTGTCCGGACGGGGCGAAGTCGCGTTCGCCCACTACATACTGTTCGAAGCCGGCCGCGACGACGGCGTCGAACAATCCTTCCTTGTCACCGAAGTGGTGGTAGAGCGTCGGTGCTGTAACACCTGCCAGCTGGGTGATTTGGCGGGTGGATACTGACCCTCCGTCTGATTGAGCCAGCAATTCGGCTGCCGCACGCAACAGCCTCATTTTGGGCGGAAACTGGCCATCGATACTCATAGCCGCTACCCTATCACCTATAGCATTGCTATATGAACTGCATCACATACAATTTTTTCAGGCACCGCAACGCACCGTCAGACGCCGCCGTCGCGCCGGTATGGGCAATCAGTGGCGGGCCTGGCTACCGGCAGAGAATGAGGACCTTCAGTGCAGAACTTCCCAGGAGTAGGCGTCAGCCCCGGCCGCATCATCGGCACCATCAGGCAAATGCCCAAACCCATCAGCGAACCTCCGGCCGGCGAGCTGCTGGCTGAGGGCGCCTCGGCCGAGGACGCCACGGCAGCGCTGAAGGCCGCCGCCACCGCCGTCCATGACGAACTCAAGGCGCGCGCCGAGATGGCCACGGGTGACGGCAAGGCCGTCCTGGAAGCAACGGCGCTGATGGCCAAGGACACCATGCTCATCAAGGGCGCCGGCAAGCTGATCGCCCGCGGCACTTCCGCCCAGCGAGCCATCTGGGAAGCCGGCGCCTCGGTCGCCGAGATGCTGCACAACCTGGGCGGCTACATGGCCGAGCGCGCCACCGATGTCCTTGACGTCCGTGCCCGCATAGTTGCCGAGCTGCGCGGCGTCCCCGCTCCCGGCATTCCCTCCGCCAGCGCCCCGTTCATCCTGGTGGCGGAAGACCTGGCGCCGGCAGATACCGCCACGCTGGATCCGGACAGGATCCTGGCGCTGGTCACCGCCGGCGGCGGCCCGCAGTCCCACACCGCCATCATCGCCCGTTCCCTTGGCCTGCCGGCTGTTGTGGCAGCGGCAGGTGTTGACGAACTTGCCGATGGCACCGAGGTCTACGTCGATGGCGCCGGCGGCACCATCAGCGTGGATCCGGACGAATCACAGCGTGCCGCTGCCGAGGCATGGGCGGCCAACGCTTCCTCGCTCGCCGTTTTTGACGGAACAGGCACGACGGCGGACGGCCACCTCGTCCCCCTCCTCGCCAACGTCGGAGGTGCCAAGGATGCCGTGGCGGCTGCCGGCCTGGGCGCCCAGGGAGTCGGGCTCTTCCGTACCGAATTCTGCTTCCTGGAACGCGATACCGAACCCACCGTTGAGGAACAGGCCGCCGCTTACAAGGGCGTCTTTGATGCCTTCCCGGGCAAGAAGGTAGTCCTCCGCACGCTGGACGCCGGCGCGGACAAGCCGCTCCCCTTCCTGACGGACGCCACCGAGCCCAACCCGGCCCTGGGCGTCCGCGGCTACCGCACCGACTTCACCACCCCGGGGGTGCTGGAGCGCCAGCTGGAGGCAATCGCGCTTGCCGACAAGGACTCCGAAGCAGACGTCTGGGTGATGGCGCCCATGATCTCGACGGCAGAAGAGGCTGCCCGGTTCGCCTCACTGTGCTCCGCGGCAGGCATCAGGACCCCCGGGGTGATGGTTGAGGTTCCCTCCGCCGCGCTGACCGCCGAGGCCATCCTGCGCGAGGTGGGCTTCGCGAGCCTGGGCACCAACGACCTCACCCAGTACGCCATGGCAGCCGACCGACAGCTCGGCCCGCTCGCCGCGCTCAACACACCATGGCAGCCTGCAGTACTCCGGCTCGTGGGCCTCACTGTTGAGGGGTCAGCGGCAGAGGGCAGCAACAAACCCGTGGGCGTCTGCGGTGAGGCTGCGGCGGACCCGGCACTCGCCGTCGTGCTTACCGGCCTGGGCGTTTCCACGCTTTCCATGACCGCCCGTTCGCTGGCGGCAGTTGCTGCTGTGCTGAAAACTGTCACGCTGGCCGAAACGCAGGAGCTCGCCAAACTTGCCCTGTCCGCGCCCAGTGCCACCGAGGCCCGGGTCTGGGTCCGGGAGAAGCTGCCCGTACTGGAAGAACTGGGGCTGTAGCCCCGAATAGCATCGGCTGCTCCCAACGGCCCTTATGGGGCTCCAAAACGGCGGTACAGGAGCAATCGATGCAGGCTAGGCTTTGCGCATGGCATTGATGGCTCCCAGGGTGACGGCCGGGCTTCCCGGCGAGGAAGCACTGAAACTCCGGCATGCCCTCCAGGGCAGCCACGACATCACGGTGTTCGTGGACGGAACTGTCCACCGGCTGCCGCCTGAGGCGGGGGACGCCGTCGTTGATCTGCTCGGCCGGTTCAGCCGGGGCGAGGCCGTGACTGTCAGCAGCGTGGAGGAAGTGTTGACCACGTCCCAGGCTGCCGAGCTGGCCGGCATTTCCCACACCTACCTGCGCAACATGACGGACCGCGGTGAGATTCCGGTGGAATACCGTGGCACGCACCGCAGGATCCGGCTGGCCTCGATCATGGCGTGGCTGGATACCCAGAGGAAGAACGACACGGACGCCGGGTCGTCCCCGGGCGAAGCCGGCCCCAGCGCCGGGACCAGTGCCGAAAATGACGGGGCTACCGGCGCCCCGTGACGGAGTGATAAGGATCAAGCAACGATCCCGCGCCAGCACGGAAAGCGTCCGCTGGCCGGGGTTAGTCTTGGTTTGTGGCGAAGTTCAGAGGGTTGCATATCATGGCGGGCATTGTCGCCATGATTCTCGCTGCCCTGCTTGGAACCGTCATGGGGCTGAACAATACGGCAGTGGTGATGTCCAGCTGCGTGGTCTATGTGGCCGTTGCCATGTGGGCGGACAGCAGGATCACCCGGCACCGCCGCGATGCAGCGGTGCTGCAGCAGGCCCGGCAGGCGGCTTCCATGGGGCCGCAGCAGCCGGCAGCATCACTGGAACGCGGGCTCGAAACGATGAGACCGGTGCAGCGGCAGCTCCCCCAGGAAGAGACGTCCAAACATGAGGGAAACGCAGCCTGACGGCTCCGTCTAGATCCGCGGCCGCCCTGCCCAGCGCTTGGCCTTGAGCGCCGCGTGGAGTTCCAGCCGGACCATTCCCCTGAGCGGATCAACGCCAAGCAGTTGCCTGATGCGGCCCAGCCGGTTATAGATACTGCTGCGGTGGAGATGGAGTTTGGTGGCAACGTCCTGCACGGAGCCGTCGTTGTCGTAGAGCAGTTCAAGCACCGGGAGCAGCTCGTTGTTGCGGTCGTGGTCCTCAAGGGTGCGGAAATACACCGAGCCCGAATCGCCCCAGGCACCCGCCCCGCCGGCGGCCGAGTTCAGCAGCTGGTACACCCCGGTGGCACGGGAATCCACCAGTTCACCCAGCTGCGGATCTACGGCAGCGGCCTGGGCGGCCTGTCTGGACTGCCGGTACGCTTCTGCGAGCTCGCGGGGTTTGGCAAAGCCCTCGCTGGCCCCCAGGATGATCCGGTGGACCGGCCGCCCTGACCTCTTGGCGAGTTCCAGCTGGTAGTGCACCAATACCTGGGCGTGGTCCGCCCGCCCTATGGATTCCCGGAACAGCACCACAGCGTGGGTTTCGGTGCCGGCGCTGAACAGCGCGGCATCCACCCCGATAGTGGCCTGCAGTGCGGCCGATCTGTGGGTCAGGGTGGAGGCAATCGGATCCGCTCCGGCCGCCCAGCCGTCTGCGTCGAGGACCGTCACCAGCTGCCAGGGCCCCCTGCCCTGGACCTCTTTCCACCCGGCCACTGCCGCCACCGCGTTGACTTCACCCGCGCAGGCGGCCAAAAACTCCCGTTCGCGGCCCCGCCGGAATTCAGATTCAGCTGTATTGGAGTCCAGCAGCAGTGCAGACAACAGCTCGAGCTCATCCCGCACCTCTGGCAACTGGGCAAGAATCGCCGTAGCACTCTGTTCTTCAACGTCCTGCTGCACCCAGAGGTAACCTACCCGGAAACCGCGCACCATCAGCGGAACACAGACGCGGCCCAGCATGCCCAGCTCCTGGTTGGCCGGGACCACAACGGGACGCACCGCCGTCGCAATTCCATGCGACAGCTGCCACGCACTGACGTCCAGGGGCACGCGCTTGCTCAACAGGAAGTTCACCCGGACGCGGTCCGCGTGGGACTGGTTGGAGCTGTAGGCAAGGAGAACGCCGTCCAGATCCTCCAGCGAAAGGCCGCGTCCGAGCTTCAGTGCCACCTTCTCCACAAGCTGTTCCACATCCTGCTGTTGCATGGAGCAACACTACTGCTCAAGAGGCTTGGCAGGCGAACGGACAGCAGGCGACACCTGACGCCCGTAGGCTCGACAAATGTCGAATCACGGAAAGCAAAACCCGCGGAATTCCGGGGTTACCCACCCGGAGCCGCGAGTGAGGCCTGTCACCTGGCTCACAACCGGATTTATTCTGGAATTACCACTTCCCGACAATTTCAGGCCTACAAAGCCACCGAATATGGAGCCAAAAAAATGATCATCGGTGTCCCCAAAGAGATCAAGAACAACGAATTCCGCGTAGCCATCACCGCTGCCGGCGTTCATGAGTTCCGCACCCACGGCCACTTGGTCCTGGTTGAGCGTGGCGCAGGCCTGGGATCAGGCATCACCGACGAGGAATACTCCATCGCCGGTGCCGAAATTGTCGCCGCGGCGGACGACGTCTGGTCCCGCGCGGACATGGTCATGAAGGTCAAGGAACCCATCAAGGCCGAATACCACCGCTTCCGCAAGGGCCTCATCCTCTTCACCTACCTGCACCTGGCCGCCGAGCCGGAACTGACCCAGGAGCTCATTAGCTCCGGCGTCACCGCCATCGCGTACGAAACCGTGCAGGAAGGCCGCACACTTCCGCTGCTGGCTCCGATGTCCGAGGTGGCCGGCCGCCTGTCCGTCCAGGTCGGCGCCACGTCGCTGATGGCTCCGGCCGGCGGCAAGGGCGTGCTGCTGGGCGGCGTACCAGGTGTGCGCCCGGCCAAGGTTGTGGTGCTCGGCGCCGGTGTTGCCGGAACGAACGCCGCAGCCATGGCACTTGGACTCGGTGCCGATGTCACCATCCTGGACATCAACATCAACCGCCTCCGCGAACTGGATGCCCAGTACCAGGGCCGTCTGAAGACCGTGGCGTCCAACAGCTACGAGATCGAGAAGTCAGTAATCGACGCCGATCTTGTGATCGGCTCCGTGCTGATCCCTGGCGCCAAGGCACCCAAGCTGGTCACCAACGAACTGGTGTCCCGCATGAAGCCGGGCTCGGTGCTGGTGGACATCGCCGTGGACCAGGGCGGCTGCTTCGAGGACACGCACCCCACCACGCACCAGGAACCCACGTACAAGGTCCACAACACCATCTTCTACTGCGTCGCTAACATGCCGGGCGCCGTTCCGAACACCTCCACCTACGCACTGACCAACGTCACCCTGCGCTACGGCGTGGCGCTGGCCAACCTGGGCGTCAAAGCCGCGTTCGACCGTGACCCCGCGCTGGCCGCCGGCCTGAACATCGCCGGTGGCAAGGTTACCCACCGTTCGGTCTCCGAGGCGCACAACCTGCCCCTCGTAGCTGACTGGCACGCACTGGTCTCCGCGTAACTTTTATTGCATCGGCTGCTCCGCAAGTGCCCTTTTGGACCCCCAAAACGGCATTTGCGGAGCAGTCGATTGCTTTTAAGCCAGCGCCCGCGCCTGCTCAATCAGTTTGAGCACCTCAACCGGGCCCGCCGGGTCAACGGGGACGGGCAGCACGGACGCAGCGCCGCCGTCGTGGATCTTTTCCCCCAGAATCCGGTAGAACTCCTGATAGGCACCGGGCTCTGTGGGAACGCGCCGGACGTCGCCCAGGACGCCCAGTTCACCATGTGCCTCGGGAAGTTCGACGCCGAACCCCGGGTCCGCGGGCAACGCGCCTGCGATCAGCTGGGCTTCCTGGGGGTCGATTCCGTGCTTGGTATAGCCCGCTCTTGTCCCGAGAACCCGGAACACCGGACCGGGCTGGGCGCACAGGACGTTCATGGTCAGGTGGCTGGTCACTGCCGGTTTGCCGCCACGGGAGGCATGGTTCAGGACCACAAAGATGTCGTCATCGGCCTTTTCCTGCTCGCGCCTCGCGGACAGTTCCGCGTGGATCACCTCTGCCGGGCCGAAGAGCCGCACCGCCATGTCCAGCAGATGAGTGCCGAGATCAAAGAAAATCCCGCCGCCGTCATCCACCGTTGCCGCTGCCTTCCAGCTCTTGGCGATGGTGGGTGACCACCGCTCCATGGCGGACTCAAACCGGATCACGTCGCCCAGCTCACCGGCGTCCATCAGCTTGCGGATGGTGAGGAAGCCGTTGTCCCAGCGCCGGTTCTGATACACGGTGAGGACCCTGCCCAGCCGCGCGGCGAGCTCGATCAGCTCCTGGCCTTCGGCGCTGCGAACCGTAAAGGGCTTGTCAACCACGACGTCGAGGCCGGCTTCCAGCGCGGCTTTCGCCAGCGGGTAATGGGTGGCGGGCGGCGTCCCCAGCACCACGAGGTCAAGGTCGGCCGCGAGCGCAAGGACGGCGTCGCCGTCGGGCACTGTCCTGGCATCCGGGTACCGCTTTGCCGCGGCGGACTGCCGGCCGGCGTCGGAGGTGGCGATGAAGTCCAAGGAAAAGCGCGGGTCCGCCGCAATCAGCGGAGCATGGAACACACTGCCGGACAGGCCGTAGCCAACGACAGCGGTGCGGATGGGTTTCTCAGGTGCGGTCCCGTTCATACGGCAACGCTACCCATCCCGTCCAGAAGATCCTCATCGAGTGCTCCGTAACTGCCGTTTTGGGGGCTCAAAAGGGCACTTGTGGAGCAATCGATGCCAGGAAACGGCGAAGGCCGGCATCTCCCGGGAAATCCACGTGATGCCGGCCTCGGCCTCAAGCATTCAGGGTCAGGATCTACTACTTCTTGGTACCCTTTTCCCAGCCGACGGTTGTCCAATCGGGAGTCTGGAACAGGCTGGCGCCATAATTAGCCAGGCCTTTGTGGGCGAAGTAGATCTGCGGACCGTTCATCACTACGCCCATGGAGTAGTACTTCTCCATGTGCTTCTTCTCAACATCCATCGCAGCCTTGTTGCGCTCGGCGTTGTCTTCGATCGAGGCCAGCTTCTTGATTTCGGCGTCCAGCCCGGCGTCACCGAGCTTGTTGTCGTTGGTCGCCGAATCGTAGTACTGCTTCACGCCGGGCGTGGCATCGGCGCCAACGGTATAGCCCGTGATGGTGACCTGGAAATCGCGGTCGCCCACGACCTTGCCGAAGTCGCCGTCGCCGCGCTGGTCAATGCCAACCTCCATGCCGGCTGCCTGAAGCTGCTTCTGCAGCGTCTGCGTCGTAGCCAGGCCCGTGGGATCATCACCGAAGTTCGTGATGGAGAACGATGCCGGGACTCCAGCCTTTTCCATGATTCCCTTGGCATTAGGGGCGTAGCCGGCATCAGCCAGGACCTTCTTAGCTGCGTCAGCGCCGGTCTCCTTGATCGGGTAGTTGTCCTGATAGTAAGGGGAGAACGGCATCAGCATCATCGAACCGGAGCTCTCTTCCTCCCAATTGAGGCCACTGAAGCGCACCTTGCGGATTGCTTCCCGGTCCACAGCGGCGAAGACTGCCTTGCGGATTGCAACGTCCGTCAGTGGCGCTTTCAAAGCGTTCAAGTTCAACCCGCCGGCAAAGAGACGCTGTCCTCGCCGGACCTCTGCGTCTTTGGTTCCTTCAAGCTGCTTATAGCGGGTCAGCGTACGGCCATCGGCCATATCAACTTCGCCATTCTTGAAGGCAGCAATTTCAGCGCTGCTTTCAAGCTGACGGAAGATTACCTTTTCCAGGACCGGGGCAGGTCCCCACCACTTGTCGTTGGGAACCAACGCTACGGTCTTGGCAGCGGAATCGTACTTGTCCACCTTGAAGGGGCCAGCCATCCACTCGGGGTGCAGTTCACCGGTAAATCCATTGTTGAAAATCTCCGGGGTGTTAACCGCCTGGGGAACGAACCCACCAAACAGGTCACTCAGCGGGTAGACCGGCTGGGTGGTGGTAACAATGACTTCCTTGTCGCTGCTGCCGGCCTTGACCGAGTCCACGAATTCGTAAGACCCGGAGCTGACGATGTCGATGTCCTTGTTTTCACCCTTGAGCATGTTCCAGGTGTTCGCCAAGGTCTTCGCATCGATGGGTGTGCCATCGTTGTAGCTGGCCTTGGGATTCAGTTTAATGGTGATGGTCTGTTTGCCATCCTTGACCTCGCTCGTAAATTCTTCGCAGAAGTTCTTGTTCAGGGAAGCTGCCCCTTCAAAGTCCCACTTCCAGCAACCCGTGTACCCCGCTTCATCGATCGGGTAGTGGAGCTCGGTGTTGTCCGCGTTGCTGCCGTTGCTGGAGAAACCATTGAAGTCAGGTCCGATATTTCCAAGCGGCAGGGTTACGGTGCCGCCAGTGTCGAGATCCTTGGCTTCCTTGGCGTTGACGCTGATCAGCTTACTGATGTCGCCGGAGGCATCCTGCGCCTTCTCGCTGGCAGCGGTTGTGGACGAGCCACCGCCGCCGCAAGCGGTCAGCGCGAGGGCTGCCGCAATGGCGGCCGCTCCGCCAATCCTGGTCACATTCTTCATGGTGTTCCCTTCATTGTGGTGCGAGTGGTGTTATTTGTGATGGGTCGGGACGTGATGGCTCGGGAAGTGGGGCGTCGTGAAGTGGGGCGGCTACTGGGCTTCGTGGACAACCAGCATGTCCTCGTCCAGTTGGCCATCGGGGAAGAAGCAGGCGAACTGCTGGTCTGTGGTCCCGACCGCTTCCAGCGGAGGCTCGACGGTGAGGCACTTTTCCTGCATCGCGGCGGGCAGCGCCGCGAACACCGGGCAGCGGGACGCAAAATTGCAGCCTTTGGGCGCATCCAGGGGTGTGGGCAGATCGCCCTGGAGGATGATCCGTTCACGTGTGCGCTCCAGCTTCGGATCCGGCACCGGGATGGCGGAGAGCAGGGCACGCGTGTACGGGTGGCGGGGGTTGTCGAACACCCGGTCCACTTCACCGATTTCCACGATCTTGCCCAGATACATCACGGCCACACGGTTGGAGATGTGCCGGACCACGGAAAGATCGTGCGCCACCATCAGGTAGCTCAGGCCCAGCTCTGCGCGGAGCTGGTCCAGCAGGTTGATGACGCCAGCCTGCACGGAAACGTCCAGCGCTGACACGGGCTCGTCCAGCACCACCAGTTTGGGATTCACGGCCAGGGCCCGGGCGATTCCAACGCGCTGGCGCTGGCCGCCGGAGAACTGGTTGGGGAAGCGGTTCACGTGGTCCGGCTGCAGCCCGACAAGCTGCATCAGCTCCATGATCCGTATTTTGATTGCGGGCTTGGCCATGCCCTGGTTTTCCAGCGGCTCGGCCAGCACCTCGTACACCGTGAACCGGGGGTCCAGAGCTCCCGTGGGGTCCTGGAAGACCATCTGCAGTTCCTTGCGCATGGCGCTCTTGGCTTTCGCATCCGCGGTGGCCTTGTTGCTGACCCCGCCGATGGTCACCTCGCCGTCCTGGTCCTGGTGGAACTCCATGATTTCCAGCAATGTGGTGGTCTTGCCGCAGCCGGACTCGCCCACAATCGAGAAGCACTCGCCTTCGCGGATGTCGAAGCTGAGTCCGTCAACGGCCTTGACCGTACCGATCCTGCGCTTGATCAGCGCGCCCTTCACCAGCGGGAAGTGCTTCCTGACGTCCTTGAGCTGAAGGACTTTCCTGCGTTCTTCGCGCGGGATTGCATCAAAGCGTGAGACCGGCACGGGCGGTGCCTTGAACAGCTCATGGACGTCCACCTCGGTGGCGAGCGAATCGGTCTTGATGCACGCGGCCTTGTGGCCCTCGCTCCCGGTGACGGGCCACAGCGGCGGCTCACCGGCCAGGCAGGAATCGCTGACCAGCGGGCACCGCGGCGCAAAGGAACAGGCGGTGGGGGTGAGGGCCAGGTTGGGCGGGATGCCCTCAATGGGGACCAGCGAGGACTTTTCTGAGACGTCCACACGCGGCACCGCGCCCAGCAGACCCATGGTGTACGGCATGCGCGGGTTGTAGTAGATGTCATCCACGGTGCCCGTTTCCACAGGTTTGCCCGCGTACATCACCATGATGTCGTCAGCCATGCCGGCCACCACGCCAAGATCATGGGTGATCATGACGACGGCGGCGCCCGTTTCCTCCTGCGCGGTATGCAGCACCTCAAGCACCTGGGCCTGGATGGTGACGTCCAGTGCCGTCGTCGGCTCATCCGCGATGAGCACCTGCGGATTGTTGGCGATCGCAATGGCGATCATCACGCGCTGGCGCATGCCGCCGGAAAATTCATGCGGGAACGCTTTCAGCCGGTCCTTCGGGCTGGGGATTCCCACCATGCCGAGAAGTTCGACGGCGCGGGCCTCCTTGGCCAGTTTGCTCATGTTCGGGTTGTGGACGGTGAGCGCCTCGATGATCTGGTGGCCCACCGCGTAGACGGGAGTCAGGGAGGACAGCGGGTCCTGGAACACCATGGCGATGTGGTTGCCGCGGAACCGGCACATGGCCTTGTCGCTGAGTCCCAGCAGTTCTTTGTCCTTGAACCGGATGGATCCGGTGATCTCGGCGGTGGGCGGAAGCAGGCCCATGATGGCCATGGACGTAACGGATTTGCCGGACCCCGACTCGCCTACGATGCCGAGTGTTTTGCCGGGCATCAGGTCGAAGTCGATGCCGCGGACGGCGTGCACCACACCGTTCTCCGAGTTGAAGCGGACGTTCAGGTCCCGGACGGAAAGGACCGCGCCCGTGGGGGCATGCAGGCCGGCGAGGTGTAGGCGTTCAGCGGTTGTCTGCGTCGACTCTGCTGTCATGGTGGACTCGGTGGACGTTTCGCTGCTCATTTGTTTTTCTTCTTTGCCTTGCCGATGGAGCTGGAGCTGGGATCGAATGCATCGCGGAGGCCGTCATTCATCATGGCCAGGGAACCGGTGAGCAGGAACATGATCACCAAAGGAACCCAGAACATCCAAGGGAACGTGGAAACCTGCGACGTGGCCTGGCCAATCAGCACTCCGAGGCTGACGTCCGGGAGCCTGATGCCGATGCCGATGAAGGAAAAAGCCACCTCGGCGAGAATGGCGCCGGTGACGCCACGGGTGATGTCCAGGACCAGGAGCGAGCCGATGTTGGGGACAAGGTGCCGCCACACGATCCGGCGCGGCGGGACGCCCATGTACTGAGCGGCCTTGACGTAGTCGCGTTGCATGAGGGACATGGACAGTGAACGGATCAGGCGTGCCGTGCCCATCCAGCTGAAGACCAGCAGCACGATGATCAGCAGGAACCAGCTGGGCAGGTCTTTCTTGAAGCTGTCCCCGCCGCCGCTCGTGGCCACGGCCACCACCAGCAGGGCAGGCATCATGATCAGCGCCTCAAGGACGAAGAGCATCACCTTGTCCACTTTGCCGCCGAAATAGGCCATGGTGCAGCCGTAGACGGCAGCGATCAACACCGAGATCAGGCCAACGACCAAGCCGATCAGGATGGAGATCCGCGTGCCCTCCACCGCCATCGCGTAAAGATCGATCCCGGCTTGGGACGTTCCAAGGAGGTGTTCGCCGGACGGCGGCATGCCTACGTTGAACGGATCGATGGTCTCCTTGTCCCACGAGGTCAGGAATCCGCCGATGAAGGAGAAAACGGTCAGGGCCAGAAAGATCATCAGGCCCGCTACAGCCGTTTTGTTGCGCAGGAAGCGCCGGAAAATGATGGTGGCCTTGCCGATCACCACATCGCTGTTCTCGAGGTGCGCTTCTTCGGCGACGGCGGCCGGGTCGATGGCATTGAGGTTGGTCATGGCTACTGCACCCTCACTCTCGGGTCGACAAGCGTGGTGGCGAAGTCCGCCAGGATGGCGCCGATCGCGAAGATCACTGAGCCGTAGGCCAGCGTTGCCGTGGCCGCATTGACGTCCTGCAGGGCGATGGCGTCGATGCTCCAGGAACCCACGCCGTGCCACGCGAAGATCTTCTCGGCGAAGAAACCGCCCGCGAAGATCGCGGGGATGGTGAACGCGATGCTCTGGGCCACCGGGATGAAGGAGACACGCAGTGCGTGGCGTGTGATGGCCTGGTTGCGGGTGAGCCCCTTGGCCCGTGCTGTGCGGACGAAGTCGGCGTTCACGTTGTCCAGCAGATACTGGCGCTGGGCGATCTGGTACGTGCCCCAGCCGACGATGGTGATTGCAAAGGTGGGCACGGCGTAGTGCGCCAGCATGTCCAGAAACTGCGCCCAGCCCGGGTCCATGCCGGGCGTCGAAATGCCGGTGACGAAGAAAACACGTTCACCCACGGTCTCGTTGATGTTGATGGCACCCAGCTGCACCAGGAAGTAGGCAATGGGGGCCGGCACAATATAGGCGAGGTAGCTGTAGGACGTGATCACGCGGTCCTGGAACCTGTACTGACGGGCGGCGGAGTACACCCCCAGGGCAACACCGATGATGAGGGTCAGGACAATCGAGGCAAGAAAGAGCCGGGTGGAGATCCATACGCGGTCGCCGAACTCCGCGTTGACAAAGGCTCCGTTGGGGCTGCGTCCCCAATCCCAGCGGGTGACGATGCCCGTGAGCCAGTCCACGTAGCGTTCCCACGGGCTGAGCTCCGGGTCCAGGCCCTTGAGGCGCATGGAGTTGGCCACTTGCTCTGGCGTGGGGCGGGGAATCCGCTCCTGCTCCAGCAATGCCGGCTTCAGCTGGCTGACGGCCAGGAAGTAGCCGGCCGTGGTGGTGAGAAAGATCATGAAGACATACGTGATGCCACGTTTTGCAAGATATCGGAACACGGAGCCGCTACTTCTGGATCGCCGGTGCCTGCTGCGAGCTGGATACCGCTGGCGGAGCCTGGAGCGCGCTCCCCGGCGCGGCTGACGTTACAACATTCACAAGATCGATCCTTCCGTCTTCCCCCGTCTGGCAGGGGTTCCGCCGCCACTCCGGGATCAATGCCAGCGGATGGCTGGCCTCCCGCTGCCTTTGGAGCCTCGTCCTTGTGGACTATGTTGCGGGTCACATTCCAGAGGAAACTACCACATGCAACGTGCCATCCATGAGGGTGGAAGGTGGAAAAACGCGTGTCCAGTATCAGATCGTTATGAATAATTCAGTTGAATTGATTTGACTGGAACAGCCATAAAGATTGGGGTAGGCTACGCGCCCCGCACCACCCGTGTGACAAGTTCCCGCCACGATTCCGACAGACGCTCCGGCGCCACTCCCTGCACGCGGACAGCATGCAAAAGCCGCTCCGGATCCAAGGTGGCGCTCAGCGACATTGCCATCAGCCAGGGGTCAGCGTCCAGGCCGGCGGACCGCAGGAGATGCTCGATGTGGCGGTGCCACAGCACGGCTGCGGGGACTTCGAACCGGTTGTGCGCCGAGGTGTCGGCAGCCCTCACCAGATCGCCGAACTCGAGCAGATACTCAATCCTTCCCGCACCAAAGGCGATGAGCCGTTCGAGTGGAGGTGCTCCCGGACCAAGGGGCGGCGGGCCGAACATAAAGCGGCCTTGGAAGTGCGCTTCGGCGTCACTGAGGAGGGTCATCATCAGACCCGCACGGCTGCCGAAGCGCCGGAAGACCGTGCCCTTGCCCACACCCGCCCGCTCAGCCAGCCTGTCCATGGTGAGCCCGTCCGCTCCGCACTCGTCGATCAGCTCCCGCGCGGCCTTGAGCAGCAGCTCGCGGTTCCGGGCGGCATCGCTGCGTTCCGGACCGGCGCCGAACTGGGATCCGGAGCGGATGGGGATCAGGCTCACAGGAAACATTCTAGTCCCCGGGAATATTATCCGGACCATAGTCCGTTTAGTCTCAGTGAAGGCTCCCAACAGCCTCACTTACCAGCCGGCAGGCGGACCAGTCCGCGGCCATACACAAGGAGTTCACATGACCAAGAGCACCGTACTTGCCCTGGTGGGCAGCCTGCGCGCCGATTCCCACAACCAGAAGCTCGCCGAGGCCATTCAGCTGAATGCACCGGAGCAGGTGGACGTGGTCATCCACGAGAGCCTGGGCAACATCCCGTTCTACAACGAGGACATCGACGTCGAAGGCCAGGTCCCCGCCGCGGCCGCTGCATTGCGCGCAGCCGCCAACGATGCCGACACCCTGCTGCTGGTCACCCCGGAGCACAACGGGACCGTTCCCGCCTCGCTGAAGAACGCCATCGACTGGCTGTCCCGCCCGTTCGGCGCGGGAGCCCTCAGCGGCAAGCCCACCGCCGTCGTCGGAACCGCCTTTGGCCAGTTCGGCGGAGTCTGGGCGCAGGACGAAGCCCGCAAGGCTGTTGGCATCGCCGGCGCCCAGGTCCTCGAGGACGTCAAGCTGGCCGTCCCGGGCTCCATGATCCGCTTCGCCGAACTTCACCCGAAGGACGACGCCGAGGTGGTTGAGCAGATCAAGGGCGTCTTCGACGCGCTGTCCGCAGCAAAGACGGCCGACGCCGCAGCCTAGTTCCGGTTGTTGTCGCACCGAATGCGTGACTGACTGAAGCAACGAAATGCCCCGCGAACCTGACTGGTTGCGCGGGGCATTTTTGTTGCGGAGACCCTTGCGTCTACCTGCAATTAACGCTGAAGCGCACCGTAACCAAGTCTTGTCCGAACCGACACCGCACCGGCATTTCTAACTGCCGGCGGCGGCCGTAACGTTGATTTACGGGGCGTACCGGGGCAGGAAGTGCGGGGCAGTCATGAGGGCTCGGCGAGGTGGCAAGGCAAGGGCGACGGCGGCTGCCGCCGTGTGTCTGATGCTTCCCCTCTGGCTGGGGTCGTGTGCCGCCGGCCTTGGAATCCCGTCCGGCGCAGCAGCCAACGGGGGCGTACCGGCCGCGCCTGCCCCCGCGCCGCAGCCGGCGCCGGTTGCCAGCCCGCCGGTGGACAATGCGCCGATGAACAATGCGCCCGTGAACAGTGCGCCGCCGGCCGTGGTGTCGCCTGGTGGAGCGACACGTGCCGCTCCCGGCTCACCCGCGTCCGGAGCCGGTTCGGGCTCCGGCGCAGCACCGGCCGCAGAGCCAGCAGCGGAGCCGTCAGGTTCGCCCGCAGCCACCCCCGCCTCCGGCGCGTCGAGCGCACCTCAAGCGCCACCGCCCGCACGCAGCGCGGCAGCCGTGACACCCGGCACCGCGGTCTACTACGTTGCCTTGGACGACGGCGGCGGCAGCGGTGTGCGCTTCGGCTGCAATGACAGCCTGGTGGCCGTCCACAGCACTGGACGAGCCACCGGCGAGCCGTTGCAGATGGCCCTGCAGAGGCTCCTGGGCGGCGGCACCGATCCCGAAGCCCAAGCCGCCGGACTCTACAACGCCCTGGCAGGCTCGACCCTGAAGTTCGTGTCCGGGTACTTCAACGGCACTACGGTGGTGGTGAATCTGACCGGCGCCGTGCAACCCGGTGGGGTCTGCGACATCCCCAGGATGGAGGCCCAGCTCACCCAGACCGCTGTCACGGCCGTGGGTGCCGTCCGGGCTGAAATCTACATCGATGGCGTCAGGCTGGCAGAAGTTCTGAGCCTGCGCTAGGGGCAAGTCAACATGACGTTGTGAACGCGTTGTCAAAGGTGACCGGCCCTTGATGCCGACGGCCCGGGACCGATTGTGCAATACCGCAGACGGGAGTAGCGTGAGCGCATGTCGACGGCAGGGGTTGCCCTGTCAGGAACTGGCGGGGCCGGCACATCGCAGTGGCTATGCGATTTCAGGCGTGGAGCCTTGTCCGGGTGCAAGCGGGAGGGCCACGATGACGACCGAGGAAAACAAGGCGCTTGTCCTGCGCTTCTACGCGGAAATCGATGCCGGCAATATCGATGCGATGGATGAGCTTGTCGCGGAAGACTATGTCGATCACAATCCGCCGTTTCCGGGCCTCCCGGCCGGGCGGGAGGGCCTTAAGCAGGCATTTCGGATCTTCTGGACTGCCACCCCGGGACGACATGAGATCGATGCCCAGTTAGCCGAGGACGACAAGGTAGTGACCAGGCTGACAGCAACCGGCCGCCATGAGGGGGACCTGCCTGGTCCTCTGCCCGCAACGGGCACGGAGCTGCGCGAGACGGCGGTGGCGATCCATCGCATCGCCAACGGAAGAATCGCCGAGCACTGGTCGAACAGGGATGACCTCGGTCTGATGCACCAGCTGGGCGTCGTATCGCTGCCGGGAGATTGACCGTGCGAGTTCGCCTCACCGATGTTTCCGCCAGGAGTTCAGGCCTGGGCCAAGGCCGGCTGTTCGTTGGGGATGGTCGCAGTATGAGCACGTTTCGACTGTTGCAGTCGATACGTTCTGAGGTCTGACCCTAAGGTATGACGGATCCGTCTTGTGATCCTCGGTGTTGAAATACACCGAGCCGTCAGGGGTCGGCTACGCCTTCCGGCCCGCGTGCCCGCGGGCAAACAGCGCATCCATTTCGGCGTGGCTTCGCGCCCCCGCCAGCTCGGACCAGTTCCCGTCGCCCAGCACTTCAGCGGCCACCCTGGACACCGTTGCATAAGCCGCCTTCGCGGTATTGCCGCCGATGCTGATCCGCCGCACACCGGCGTCGTGCAGCTCCCCGACGGACGGCGCCCCCACTCCCGCGAGCGCGTTCAGCGGAGCGTCTATTCGCCGGGAAAGCTCGTGGAGGACATGCAGATCCGTCACCCCCGGCACAAAGATGCCGCTTGCTCCCGCCGCCAGATAGGCTTCAGCCCGGAGCAGGGTCTCCTCAAAGGCGGTGTCCGGATAGTTTCCGGACAGGTAAGTGTCAGTCCGCGCGTTGATGAAGAGCCCGAAGCCGGCCTCCGCCGCCGTCTGCCGGATCAGGCGGATGCGGCGCGACTGTTCATCGGCTGCGGTGAGGGGCAGCTCGCCGGAGTCCTCAAAATTCACCCCGACGGCGCCGGCGTCGAGTACCGCAAGGATCGTTTCCTTGAGCTGCCGCCCATCGAAGGTTCCGCCGCTGCCCGCGTAACCTGTTTCGATATCTGCCGTGACCGGCAAATCCGTGGCGGCCACGATCCTTCCCAGGGCATCCATGGCCAGCTCCCGGGGAAGCCGGTTGCCGTCAGGAAAGCCCAGGCTCCAGGACATGGCGGAACTGGATGTGGCCACGGCACTCGCCCCCGCCTCCTGTACCAGCCGCGCGGACGCGGCATCCCACGCGTTGACCAGGACAAGCGGCGCAACATCCGCCGAATGGAGTGCCTGGAATGCCGTTGCTTTGGGTTCGAGGTGCGCGAGCGTCGTCATGGATCCATTCCAGACCCTGTCACGTCCAAGGTAAAGCGATTTCCGGCATCATTCGAAAATTTGTCAACAACTGTTGTCTAATTGGCAACCGCGGACTGTATCCTTGGACTGTGACCCACGAAACACTTGATGCCGCAGCAGCGCTGCTGCCGGCCGAAGCCATTGACGCAATCGAACGCGCGGCCACGTCCGCCCACCGCCACGAGGAACTCTTCTCGGAGCGCGCAGCCAACATCAAGCAGTCTGCCGTGCGGGATGTCTTTGACATCTCCATGCGGCCCGGACTCGTCTCCCTGGCCGGAGGCAGCCCCTACCTGCAGTCCCTCCCCCTGGAAAAACTGGGGCAGACGGCGGCCGGGATCATTGCCGAAGAAGGGCTCACCGCCCTGCAGTATGGCGGAGGACAGGGCACGGAAGAACTCCGCACCCAGATCTGCGAGGTGATGGCAGCCGAGGGAATTCTGGATGCCCTCCCCGAAAACGTAGTGATCACCGCCGGCTCGCAGTCCGCCCAGGACGTTGCCACCAAAGTTTTCTGCAACCCGGGGGACGTTGTCCTGGTGGAAGATCCCACATATGTGGGCGCCCTCAACACATTCGAGGCCTACCAGGTTGAGGTTGAGACCGTTGAAATGGACGACGACGGCCTGGTGCCGGATCTCCTGCAGGCCAAGATCGCCGCGCTTCAGGCCGCCGGCAAAAACATCAAGTTCCTCTACACCATCCCCAGCTTCAACAACCCGTCCGGGATCACGCTGGCCGAAGACCGCCGGCAGCAGATCGTAGATATATGCCGCAAAGCGAATATCTTGGTGCTGGAGGACAACCCCTACGGACTGCTGCGGTTCGACGGCAAACCGCTGACCCCCCTGCGGGCGGCCAACCCGGACGACGTTATCTACATGGGGTCTTTCTCCAAGATCTTTGCCCCGGGATTAAGGATCGGCTGGGCTCTGGTGCCAGCGCACCTTCAGCGCCGTTACTATCTGGCAGCCGAAGCCGTGACGCTCTGCCCGCCCACGCTGAACCAGATGCTGGTTTCGGCCTACCTGCGGGACTACGACTGGCGCGGACAGATCGAAACGTACCGCGGCCTCTACTCCGAACGGTGCCGGGCCATGCTGGCTGCGCTCGAAGTACACATGCCGGAAGGTCTCAGCTGGACCCGGCCCGAGGGAGGATTCTTCGTCTGGGTAACGCTCCCGGACGGAGTGGATACCTACCCGCTCCTGCAGAAGGCGATCGACGCCGGAGTGGTATTCATTCCAGGCGCGGCATTTACGCATTCGGATGAGCCGTCCAATAAGCTGCGGCTGGCGTTCAGCGCGGTCCCGCCGGAAGCCATCGCGGAAGGTGTGCGCCGGCTGGCGCCGGTACTGCAGGAAGCCATCGCCGCGCTGTAATCTGGGGCGACAGTGGTGTTTGACTGACTACGTGCATTGACCTAAAGGAGCAGGACCATGACCGGAATCATTGTTGTTGGCGTGGATGGCAGCGGAACTGCCCAGAAGGCTGCGGAGTCCGCGAGGGATCTCGCTACAGCCCTCGGCGCCACCCTTCACGTGGTCTCCGCGTTCGACAGCGACCGCACCGAGGTATTCGGCAGCGGCAGCGACAAATGGATCGTCTCTGATGCCGACGACGCCGAGAAGGTTGCCAAAGGTGTGGCCGCCAGCCTCAGCTCCGGCGACCTCAAAGTCACCTACTCCGCCGCGCGCGGCAAGCCCGCCGAAGCCCTGATAAAGGAAGCGGCACGCTTTGATGCCCGCATGATCGTGGTGGGCAACCGCCGCATGCACGGCCTTGGACGCGTGCTGGGAAGTGTTGCCAACAGTGTGGCCCACAGTGCCCCCTGCGATGTCTACATCGCCAACACCTACGACGCCGACTAACACCTCCTGCTGCCGGAACGCGCCTAGGAGAACGCCGGTACGCCGGTGATGTGGTTGCCCAGAATCAGTGTGTGGACCTCGTCCGTGCCCTCGTAGGTGCGCACTGATTCGAGGTTGTTCGCATGCCGCAGGGGCGAGTAGTCCAGCGTGATGCCGTTGCCGCCCAGAATGGTGCGGGCCTCGCGGCAGATGGCAATGGCTTCGCGGCAGTTGTTCAGCTTCCCCACCGAAATCTGGTGGTTGCCAAGTTTGCCCGCGTCCTTCAGCCGGCCCAGCTGGAGGGCCAGCAGGAAGCCCTTGTTGATCTCCAGCGCCATGTCCACGAGTTTCTGCTGGGTGAGTTGGTAGCCCGCCAGCGGCTTGTCGAACTGCATCCGTTCCTGCGAGTAGCCCAACGCGTCCTCGAAGGCATCCCTGGCAGCACCCATGGCTCCCCAGGCAATGCCGTAGCGGGCCTCGTTGAGGCATTCGAACGGGCCCCGCAGCCCCTTGGCGTCGGGCAGAACAGCTGTGGCGGGAAGCCGGACGTCAGTCAGCCCGACGTCGCATTGGATGGACGCCCGCATGGACAGTTTGGGCGTGATGGGGATGGCTGTGAATCCCTGCGTTGCCGTAGGAACCACAAAACCGCGGATGCCGTCGTCCGTCTGGGCCCAGATGATGGCCACTGCGGCCACATTGGCCAGGCCGATCCAGCGCTTTGCCCCGCTGAGCACCCAGTCATCGCCGTCGCGGCGCGCAAAGGTCTTCATGGCGCCCGGATCCGAGCCGGCAGTCGGCTCCGTGAGGCCAAAGCAGCCGATGGCTTCGCCGGCCGCCATGCGGGGCAGCCACTCCTGCTTCTGCTCCTCGGAGCCGTGCTTGTAAATGGCAGTCATGGCCAGGGAGCCCTGGACGGAAACGAAAGTGCGCAGCCCGGAATCTCCGGCCTCAAGCTCGGCCGCGGCCAGGCCGTACTCGACGGCGGAACGTCCCGCGCAGCCGTAGCCCTTCAGGTGCATTCCCAGCAGCCCGAGCTTGGCCATTTTGGGCACGATCTCCAGCGGGAACTCGGCGTTCTCGTACCAGCGGGCGATGTTCGGCTTGATTTCGTGCTGCACAAAGGTGCGGACCGAGTCGCGAAGGGCCAGCTCCCCGGCGCTGAGGAGCGAATCAAAGCTGACCAGGTCGGTGATTTCGGTCATTTTCTAGCCTTCCGATGACGCTGCGAACGGGGCAGCTGAGAATGTTGACCCCTGATGCTCACCGAGAGACGGCGGAACCGTCCGGTACTTCGCCGGGCAAGCAGAGAGGCCGATGGGGTTGCTGAGCTGATCTGAGCTGCGCCCGGTTGAACTGTCCGCGATGACAGTAACCGGGTTCAGGCCAAGGTTTGTGGCATGTTCAATGGCTTCCAGGACGTTGTTGACCTTTCCGGCCGGGACTCCTGCGGCAAGGAGGTTTTCCTGCCACTGCGCGGCCGGAGCACTCGAGAGCCGCTCCTGGATGGCGGCCCGGAGCTCTGCCCGGTTCTGCACCCGCAGAGGGTTTGAGCTGAACCGGGGATCATCGGCCAGGCCGGGCGCACCCAGAACCGACCCCAATGCGTGGAATTGACGGTCATTTCCCACGGCAACGGCCAGGGAACCGTCCTGCGTCTCAAACGTTTCATAAGGGGCAATGCTGGGGTGGGCATTGCCCATCCGTGCCGGCGCCTGCCCCGTGGCGAGCGCCGCCGTTCCCTGATTGACCAATGCTGCGAGGAGCGAGGACATCAGGTTCACTTCAACGCGCTGGCCGAAGCCTGTGGAATCGCGGACACGAAGGGCCATCAGGATTCCGGCCAGTGCGTTCTGTCCGGAGAGCACATCGATGAGCGCCACCCCGGCCTTGCTCGGCTCGGCGTCCGGCGCCCCGGTGATACTCATCAGGCCGCCCTGTGCCTGGATCAGCAGGTCGTAGCCGGGAAGGGCTGCGCCCTGCCCTGCTCCGAATCCGGTGATTGAGCAATAGATGAGCTCGGGCCTGAGCACAGTCAGACTGTCGTAGTCCAGCCCGAACCGGGCCATGACTCGAGGGCGGAAGTTTTCGACCACCACATCGCATTCCTCGACGAGCTGGCGCGCGTACCCCAGCCCGGTGCCGGTTTTGAGATCGCACACCACCGACTTCTTGTTGCGGTTCACGCTGGAGAAGTACGTGCCGGTGCCATCAGCCGCCTCCGGTGGAATCCAGGCTCGGGTGTCATCACCTTCCGGACTTTCAATCTTGATGACCTCAGCGCCAAAATCCGCGAGCATCATGGTGCACAACGGTCCGGCCAGTACCCGGGAAAAATCGGCAACACGGATTCCCTGCAACGGCAGCCGTGCACTGCCAACGGCTTGATCGCCGGACTCTTCGGGATCCAAGGGGTCCTCCTGTTGTATGTTGCATGCAACTCTACGAAAGGAGGGCGGTGTTGTAAACATCAGACCGCCGAGCGCATGTTTCCCGCGCAGAACCACTACCCCACCCGCAGGTTTTCTATTCTTTCCAGATAGGGGGCTGCGGACAGCTTCGGGTTGCCGTCACAGACTGCGGTGATGAGCAGCCGCGCCGTGTTCAGTACGTGGTTCCTCATGGCCGCTTCGGCAGCGGCAGGGTCACGGGCATCGACGGCACCCAGAATGTCGTTGCGGTCGCGGGCCAGGTCCAAGGCCGTCCTGGCCTGCGGAATGGTGACGAGTCCGCGGGTCAGCACGAGGTTCCGCAGTTCGTCCACCATGGTGACGAGCCTGTGGTTGCCGGCAAGCCCCAGCAGGAAGAGGTGAAAGTCCTTGTCCGCCTTCAGAGTCCCGGGGCCGTCATCGTCGGCAGCCCGCTCCAGGATCCGCTGGTGGAGCTCGTGGATCTGGGACAGCTGCTCGGCGCTGGCCTCCGCTGCGCCGCGACCTGCCATGGGCGGTTCGAGCAACAGGCGGATTTCGAAGATCTGGACGATGTCCTCCAGGGAAATCTGCAACACGCGCACGCCGCGGTTTTTTTCGATCCGGACGATGCCTTCCTTTTCGAGCAGCTGCAGAGCCTCCCTCACCGGGGTCCGGGATACACCAAGTGTCCCCGACAGGCCCACCGCCGAATAGTGCTCATCAGGCCGCATTTCCCCTGCGGTGATCGCAGCCCGCAGCATGGTGGTGACTTGCTGGGTAAGGGATGCCCCCTGGCTGATCTGTTGCATGCTACTCATTGCAAGATTCTATGGGACGAGGGAGCCGGGCGTATTGCCGCTGCGCATTCAACCCGGCGCCCACAACCGGCGCGGAAGAGCTGAGCCTGTCCAAGTCCTGGGCCTCCCCGGAGCTGAGCCCGTCACTGCTCTAAATCGTTCTCAGCATCCGGCGAAGGATTTTGCCGGATGCTGACTTCGGTACGGCCTCGATGAACTCAACGCGGCGAACCTTCTTGTGCGGGGCAACTTTGCCGGCCACAAAATCCATCACCGCAGCTTCATCGAGGCCGTCGCCGGGCTCCCCCTGCTGCCGCACAACGAAAGCCATGGGCACTTCCTGGCCGTCGGCGTCGTTCGTTCCGATCACCGCGGCATCCGCGATTCCGGGGTGCGTCAGCAGGAGAGCTTCCAGCTCTGCGGGGGCAATCTGGTACCCCTTGTACTTGATGAGTTCCTTGAGCCTGTCAACAATGCTTACGACGCCGTCCGCCCGTACCGTGGCCACATCGCCGGTGTGCAGATACCCGTCCGCATCCAGGGTGCTTGCCGTTTCCTCCGGCCGGTTCAGATACCCCAGCATGACATTGGGCCCGCGGCAGAGCAGATGGCCGGGGGCACTGACGCCTTCGGCTGGAACCCCGATTTCCTTACCGCTGGCCGGATCGACCAGCCGGCACTCCATGTTGGGCACCGTGAATCCCACCGAGCTGACAGGGACACCGTCCGCGGACTGCGGGATCAGATGCGAAACCGGGCTCATCTCCGTCATGCCATATCCCTGCAGCACCCGGCAGTCGAGGCGGTCGGCGAGCGCGGCCCCCAGTTCGCCGTCCAGCGGAGCGGCACCGGACAGGGCGGTGTGGACCGAACTGAGATCGTACTCGGCAACCATGGGGTGCTTGGACAGTGCGACGGCTACCGGCGGGGCGACAAACAGGTAGCTGCATTGATGGTCCTGGATCATCCGCAGGAACTCGGCGAGATCGAACCGGGGCATGGTCACCAGCCGCGCCCGCTCCCGGAACGCCAGGTTCAGCAGGACTGTGAGGCCGTAAATGTGGAAGAAGGGCAGCAACGCCAGCAACCGGTCTTCCGGGCCCACGTTGAGAAGTCCGCGTGCCTGCTCAACGTTGGCCACCAGGTTCCGGTGGCTGAGCATCACGCCCTTGGGCCGGCCCGTGGTCCCGGATGAATACGGCAGCACTGCCACGTGGGTGGATGGGTCAATGCGGATGTCAGGGGCCGGTGCCCCGGCGGTGAGAAGATCCCGCAGCGAAGGGTGACCGTCGGCGCCGTCGAGCACCACCAGCCGTTCGGCCGGAATGCCGGCGCGGCCGGCCGCTTCCTGGGCGCCCGGCAGCAGCGCCGAGACGGTGAAGAGCCAATCAGCCCCGGCATCTTCAAGTTGAAGGGTGATTTCATCTGCGGTGTACAGCGAATTGACCGTGGTGACGGTGGCCCCGGCCCGCAGGAGGCCGTGGAACACGGCTGTGAACGCCGGGATGTTGGGGCATAACATGGCGGCCACTCCGTGCATTGCCAGTCCTTGCGCGGCTACCGCACCTGCAACGGCGTCAATCTGGCCAAGCAGCTGGCGGTAAGTGGTCTCCGCGCCGCTGGTTCCATCGACGACGGCGATCCGGTCCAGGTCCGCCTCTGCCAGCTCTCCGAAGAGGTAATCGTAAATGCTTTGTTCCGGAATGACGACGTCCGGGAAGGGGCTTGAAAACACGCAACATCTCCTTTGATCTGCGCCCGCTGTGCCCGCTTGGCCTGTGCGACGACGGTGCAGCGGCAGCTGGTGCCACTCTAACCCCCGGACGCCTGCTGTGGTGTCCGTTCCCGCGCTTCCGGCGGCGTTATGGACCGGGATGCGCCGGTAGGGTCGGAGGCGCCCCCGATAGTGCGCACTGACCAGCACCTTCAGCGTCAGGGGACCATTTGATCACGCTCCGGCGCCGCCAGCTCGTAGGGTTTCGCCGCTGGATCCGCCGCCGGCGGCGCTAAGGCATCCAGTGCCGCAGGAGCCACCAGACGCCGGCCATGACGATGCCGCCGAACAGCGAGCCCGCTATGACCTGCGCCGGTGTGTGGGCGCGGAGCACAACGCGGGACCAGCCGACGGCCGGAATCAGCAGCAGGAGCGGAACCCACCACGTTCCCAGCATCAGCACGGTGATGACAACGGATGACGAGATGGCGGAGGCATGGCCGCTGATTTTCCAGAAGGGGCTGACTGCGGCAAGCACCAGAATTCCCGCGACAATGGCCAGCACCATCACAATGACACTCTGCGGAGCGTTGATGGCGTTGAGGACAAGCAATCCTGCCACCAGCATGAGTACTGCCATCAGAAGCACTGGTGCCCGCTGCTTCCGGTTGCTCACGTGATGGTCCGACACCTTGCCGAGCTTCACCAGGAGCAGCACCAAAGCCAGCGGTATGATGCAGACAAAGAGGGCCGCAATTGCTCCGTACCAGGTGGTGCCCGGGAACCCGGGGTCGATGGCCGGGCTGATGAGCAACTGAGCCGTGACCACCACCGGCGGTTGAAAAACTTCCGTGATGATCCGGGCGGCCCGGTTGCTTGCGCGGGTGCGGTTCGGGTTCACACGCCGGATTTGCGGTTCGTGAACCTGGCGTAGAGCCACGATCCCACCATCCAGAGCCCCAGCACCACAATGACCCGGACCCAGAAATTCGCGGTTGGGAAAACCCTGTCAAAGCCCCAAAACAGCAGGAGGCCAACAGCAAGAGCAATCAGCTGGCGGCGCCAGGAAAACTGCTGGCGCGCGGGAGCGCTGTAGTCACGGTCCTTGACCGGTTTCATGTTGTCCACGCGGACCAGTCAACCACGAACGGCTAATCCAGGAGCAGTGCCGGTTCCTCAAGGATGGCGGCGACGTCGGCCATAAAACGGGCGGACAGGTCGCCGTCCACCACGCGGTGATCGAAGGAGCCGCCCAGTGTGGTGATCCAGCGCGGGATAACCTCGCCGTCCAGGACCCAGGGCTTCTGCTTGATGGTGCCGAAGGCCACGATGGCCACTTCGCCGGGATTGATGATGGGGGTGCCGGTATCGATGCCCAGGGCACCGATGTTGGTGACGGTCAGCGTACCGCCCTGCATCTGCGCGGGCTGAGTCTTGCCGGCACGTGCGGTAGTGGCGAGATCGTTCAGGGCAAGGGCCAGTTCCTTGAGTGAGAGGTCCTGGGCGTCCTTGATGTTGGGCACCATCAGTCCACGCGGGGTGGCGGCGGCGATGCCCAGGTTCATGTAGTGCTTCACATGAATCTCCGCGGAATCGCTGCCGTCTGCGTTGTCCACCCACGTGGCGTTGACGCTGGGGTTGCGTGCTGCTGCCCAGATGACGGCCTTGGCGAGGATCAGCAGCGGGGAGACCTTGATGCCCTCAAAATCGCGGGAGACCTTCAGCCGCTTGACGAACTCCATGGTGCGGCTGGCGTCCACATCCACAAAAATACTGACGTGCGGGGCGGCGAAGGCGGACTCCACCATGGCCTTGGCCGTGGCTTTGCGGACGCCCTTAACCGGGATACGTTCGATCCTCTGGTCCTGCGGCTTGCCGGACTTGCCCCAGAAACCCTCCGCCTTGTCCAGCTCGGCATCGCGCTGGGCCTGATAGCTGACAAGGTCCTCGCGGGTCACTTCGCCGCGGGCCCCGGTGGCCACCACGTCCGCCAGATCAATGCCGAGGTCCCGGGCGATCTTGCGGACCGGCGGCTTGGCCAGGACCTTGTTGACCAGGCCGGTGATGGTGCCGCTGAAGGTGGTGGGGCGGTCCGGTGCGTCGGCGACGGGCCCGGTGACTGGGCTAGTCGGAATCGCGGAGGCCGGCGTGATCTCCAGGACGGGCTCGACCACGGGGGCGGGCGCCGGGGCGGGCTCGACCACAGGTGCGGCCGAGGCCTTCCGCGGGCGGCGCTTCACGGCGTCGGCCTTCGGGCCGGAACCCACCAGCGGACCGCCGGCCAGACCGCCGGCCGCTGCACCGCCGTCGGACTCCCTGCCGTCGGAATCGTGCGCGGGGAGCTTGCCGTACATCGGAGCCTCGACAGCGGGAGCAGCGACACCGGGGGCCCGGACACCGGGAGCTGGGACGTCCGCCGGGGTGGGGTCGCCGGAGACGGCGTCGGTCACGCTGATGATGGCGGTCCCGACGTCGATTGTCACGCCTTCCGGGACCAGCAGCTCAGTCACGGTGCCGGCGAACGGCGACGGCAGCTCCACGAGTGACTTGGCCGTCTCGATCTCGCAGAGGACATCGTTGATGGCCACGGTGTCGCCGGGTTTGACCCTCCAGGAGACGATTTCGGCCTCGGTCAGGCCTTCGCCCACATCGGGGAGGTTGAACTTGTTAAGGGTCATGGTGTCCTCGGTTTCAAGAGCTCAAGCGGCGGCGGGTGAGCAGGCGGTGTCAGCCGGCCTGGTCAGTACGCAAGGGTCAGTACGCAAGGGCACGGTCCAGCGCCTCCAGGATGCGGTCGATGTCCGGGAGATAATCCTCTTCCACCTTGGCCACGGGGTAGGGCATGTGGAAGCCGCCCACGCGGATGACCGGGGCCTCGAGCGAGTGGAAGGCCCGCTCGCTGATCCGGGCGGCAATTTCACCGCCGATGCCACCGAATGTGGGAGCCTCGTGGGCAACAATCAGCCGGCCCGTCTTTTTGACCGAGTCCGTAACCGTGTCGAAGTCGATCGGCGAGATGGAGCGCAGGTCAATGACCTCCACGCTGCGGCCGTCTTCGGCTGCAGCGTTTGCCGCGGCCAGCGCCACCGGAACCAGCGGACCGTACACAACCACGGTGGCGTCGGTTCCCTCGCGGATGACGTGGGCCTTGAACGGATCTTCGGCCAGGCCGGAGGATTCGGTATCCACTTCGCCCTTGAGCCAATACCTGCGCTTGGGTTCAAAAACAATCACGGGGTCCTGGCAGTCCACGGCCTGCTGGATCATCCAATACGCGTCGTGCGGGTTGGACGGGGTGATGATGCGCAGCCCGGCCGTGTGGGCGAATAGGGCTTCCGGGGACTCCGAGTGGTGCTCAATGGAGCCGATACCGCCGCCGTACGGGATCCGGATGACCACCGGGACGGTCAGGTTGCCGTTGCTGCGGGCATGCATCTTGGCCAGCTGCGTGGTGATCTGGTTGAAGCCTGGGAACACAAAACCGTCGAACTGGATCTCGCAGACGGGCAGGTAACCGCGAAGGGCCAGACCGATGGCGGTGCCGATAATCCCGGATTCAGCCAGCGGGGTGTCCACCACCCGGTCCGCGCCGAACTCCTTGATGAGGCCGTCCGTAACGCGGTACACGCCACCCAGGGGCCCGATGTCCTCGCCCATCAGCAGGGTCTTGGGGTTGTTGCTGAGGGTGGCGCGGAGGCCCTCGTTGATGGCCTTGGCAATGGTCATGGTGGTCATTAGTGGCCCGCCTCTTCTTCCGTTGCCTCGCCGGCGAAGCCCGCACTGTATTCCTCGAACCACGCCAGTTCCTCGGCCACCAGCGGATGCGCCTCCACGTAGGTGTTGGCGAACGCGGTGCGAATGTCCGGCGTTTCCAGATCATGGGTGGTCTTGCGGACATATGCCGCGAGTTCGTTGCCGTCGGCCTTGACCTGCTCGAAGAAGGCGTCGCCCGCCAGACCCTCGGTGCGGAGGTACTTCTCGAGGCGTTCCAGTGGATCCTTGGCCCGCCACAGCTCCTCCTCGGAGGATTCGCGGTACTTGGTGGGATCGTCCGCCGTGGTGTGGGCGCCCACGCGGTAGGTGAAGGCCTCGATCAGCACCGGGCCCTTGCCTTCGCGGGCATGTTCCAGCGCCCATTCGGTGACGGCGTGCACGGCGATGACATCGTTGCCGTCCACCCGGATGCCCGGAAACCCGTAGCCCTTGGCACGGTTGGACAGCGGGATGCGCGTCTGCACGGCAGTAGGAACCGAGATGGCCCAATGGTTGTTCTGGCAGAAAAACACCACGGGTGCGTTGTACGAGGCGGCGAACACCATGGATTCATGGACGTCTCCTTCGGAGCTGGCGCCGTCTCCGAAATAAACCACGACGGCGGCCTTGGGCTCCGCTGGCTGGGAACCTTCCACCTGGGGATTTTCAGCGGCTCTCGCCTCAGCGAGCTGCTGATCGCGCTGGATGCCCATGGCATAGCCCACCGCATGCGGGGTCTGGGCGGCGAGGACCAGCGTATAGAGGTGGAAGTTGGTGTCCTTGGGGTTCCAGCCGCCGTTGGAGACGCCGCGGAACTGGCGAAGGAGTTCGGCCAGGTCAACGTTGCGGGTGAGTGCCACGCCGTGCTCGCGGTAGGTGGGAAAAATATAGTCCTGCGGCTGACTGGCGCGGCCGGAGCCGATCTGCGCAGCCTCCTGGCCGGTCAGCGGAACCCAGAGTGCCAGCTGCCCCTGCCTCTGGAGGGCGGTGGCTTCCTGGTCAAATCGCCGGATGGCGGCCATGTCCGAGTAGAAACCCCGGAGTTTTCCTGCATCCAGCCTGTCGGCGTACTCAGTGAATACAGGGTCCGTGCCGAGCTTGCCGTCGGGCCCCAGCAGCTGGACCATCTCGGTTGCCGGTTGGCCCTGGGCCGCCTCGGCGTCGGCCTCGAGCTGGTCGTCTACCGCTGTTCCGTCGAACTCGGTGGAGGGCAGATGTGTGGCGCCCATACCGTCTCCTTGCTTGCCGCATCCGGATGCGTTGCAATATCGCTGGGATATATGCCGGACCAGGAAAACATTCCCGATCCGGCATATATTTTGGCTTACTGTCCCTTACTTTATCTGCCGTAGGTACGGCACGGCCTTTTGTTAAGCGCTAGGAACGCCGTGGCGGTTTTGTATAGTTCGCACATAGTTCCAGAAAACGGGTGTTGGCCTCGGTCTCGCCGATACTGACCCGCACGCCTTCATCACCAAAGGCACGCACCGACAGGCCCCGTTCCCCCGCCAGTGCAGCGAATTCAGAGCTATTGCTGCCCAGATTCAGCCAGACAAAGTTGCCCTGTGCCTCCGGGACAAACCAGCCCAGATCCCTGAGCCCGGCACTTACGCGGTCCCGCTCATCCACCAGGCTTTGTACCCTTTCTACAACCTGGTCATAGTTCTGCAGCGAGACCACTGCCGCCTGTTCGGCGATCTGGGACACGGCGAACGGTGTGGCGGCTACCCGCAGATGCTGCGTCAGTTCAGGGTTGGACACGCTGTAGCCCACACGGAGCCCGGCGAGGCCGTGCGCTTTGGAGAACGTCCTGAGGACCACCACATTGGGGTACTTCCGGTAGATCGCGATGCCATCCACGGCGTCGTCCGCGCGCACGAACTCCTGGTAAGCCTCGTCTATGACCACCACAACGTCAGACGGGACAGCCTTGATAAAGCGCTCGGTCTCCTCCGCGGTGAGGATGGGCCCGGTGGGGTTGTTGGGCGTGCACAGCAGAATAACCCGGGTCCGCACCGTGACGGCCGCTGCCATGGCATCGAGATCATGGCGGCCGTCCGAGGTGAGCGGGATCCGGATGCTTTCAGCGCCGGCCAGGCCAACGCAGATGGGGTAGGCCTCGAAGGAACGCCACGCGTAGATCACTTCGTCGGGCTTGCCGTCGTCGTTCTGGCCGGCGAAGGTGATCAGCAGCTGGTTGAGCGCGCCCAGGCTGCCCGCACCGGTGACGACGTCTTCGGCAGGGACATCGAGGAACTCCGCAAGGGCCACGCGGAGCTTAGTGCTGAGCGGATCCGGGTAGCGGTTGAAGTCTGCCTGTTCCGCGATGGCTCTGAGCACGGCCGGGATGGGCGGTAACGGGTTCTCGTTGGAGGAAAGCTTGTAGCTGTCCAGTCCGTCAACGGCGACGGGTGGCTTGCCTGCGGCATACCGGGGAAGCCGGTCAACAACCGGGCGTGGCCTGATTCCCCCAGCCATAATTTCTGATGAAGTCATGCCGACTAGCCTACTTCCACGTCCCTGCCGTCACGCCACGGTGTGACAGCATGGGGCCATGCGTTCTTTTATTGTGCGGGTACTTATCAACGGGCTTGCGTTGTGGATTGCGAACTGGATCCTGCCCGGGCTGGACATCTCCACCACGGCCACCACCGAGGCCGTTGCCAAAACCGGCGTCACGCAGGGCACGGACACCATCGGCATTATCCTGGCCTACCTGTTCATCGGGCTGGTCTTCGGTGTGGTCAACGCCTTGGTCAAGCCGCTGGTCAGCCTGCTGTCGCTGCCGCTCACAATCCTCACCCTGGGGTTGTTCACCATCGTCGTCAACGCAGCGATGCTCTACCTGACCTCCTGGCTGAGCAGCTACACCCCGGTGCACTTCACCATTGACAGCTTCTTCTGGACCGCTGTCCTCGCTGCCATCATCATCACTGTGATCTCCCTGGTTGCCGACCGGATTCCGGGCGCCCGGAGGAAGTAGCGTCAGCCGACGGGCGATCTTCCGGCGGCCGCCGTCCCTGTCCCCGGCCGCATCGGCGCACCGGGCGCAAGAAGTACAGCGCTCTTCCGCGCCAGGGTATCGCGCTTCAGTGAAAAACGGGTCGCCTTTGCCGCTCCACCGGCGCCCACAACACCCGCCAGAACAGAAGTTGACGCCACAAGTGAGGGATCGTTGCTGGCCGCAACTGCGCTGGCGCCGGCCTCATAGTTGCTGAGCTTGTGTCCGGGCCCCAGGCCGGGGTCCTCGCCTTGTGCGGTCAGGACCCGGTTGGTAAGCGTGACTGTCACCCTGTCTCTGGTGTCGGGACTTTGTGTGCCGTCACTGCCAGGCACCCAGTCCTGCCGGTGTTCCAGGTGCAGGGTGCTGATTCCGGGAGCCGGAGTAATGCCCCCCACGGGTGATCCGGCGGTCAGCACGTACTTGAGATCGTATTCGGCGAGAAAAGCCTTGTCCTGACTGAGGTTCATGGCGTGGATTCCGCCCTGGCTGTAACCGACCGCAACCACCTGATCGTGGGCCTTGGCGCCGGCCTGTTCCAGCGCGGACCGGATTGCCTGATTCATGTGCTCGGATCCGTAGCCCAGCCCCTCCGCAATCCCTGCTTCATCGAAAGGATTGTCGCCACCGGGCCGGCCCCTCGGCTGCGTGCCCGGAACCACCACAATAAATGCCTTCTTGCCATTGTTTTCCACCTCAACTACAGCGATCTTGCCATCACCCTCCGCATCGATTTTCCGGCATAGATCCAACAAGCCTGCGGGTGACGCGTCCAACTGGATGTCGGCTGTGATCTTGTCCGAGATGCTTATGGGCCGCGCTTTGATCATGGGCACGGCCTCGGTCAGTCTCCGGACCACAGCGCCGACCGTGGAGAACTGCCTGCCGGCGGCCATGTCAGCGGCCAGCAGGGACGCAAGGCGCCCCTGCGAAATGCCCAGCATGAGTCCCATGGCCAACGGCAGGTTCGCGGCCACGGCCTCCGCGGAATCCCGGTTCAGGCATCGTGTGAGGCCCAGGTCAGACAAGAATGGAATCAACAGGTGCTCATTGTTTAAGCCAGTGCGGAGTGCAAGGGAGGCTCCTGCTTCGGCGTTCTCATACTCCCGGTGGCTGGCCCGCACCTGGCTGCTGATGTCCTGGATTTCCTCCCGAACCGTCCGTACGGCGTGCCCGCCTTCCCCCACGGCAATTAATGCAGCCGTGCCGCTGGTGCGCGGATCGTATTGGTAGGGACACAGCTCTGCCCAGATCCTTCGGGCCTCGATTTCCACAGCGGTCAGCTCAGCGGCCAGGACATCGAGCTCCGCAGCTCCGGCCAGCAGTTCCTCCAGTTGGAAGCGGATGCCGCCAACGCCGCCGCGGATCTGCAGGTGGCCATCAGCCGCCGGTTCCGAGGGACGGAGCGGTCCCCCGCTCCCTGATGGCGTCACTTCAGCCATCAGTACCCGCCTCCGGCAGTCCGACCGGAGGTAGCCGATACCGCCTGGGCGTGCCGGAGGACTGCGGACGTGGCAAAGTCGAGCTGCTCCCTCGCCCGGCGCACAGCAGCGGCCTGCAACCCGACACTGTTCCGATAGGCCGTGCCCGCAGGGGACTGCCACTCAATCATCTGCACCTGCCAGAATCTCCTCAGCAGTGAATCCAGCCGGTCTGAACACGTGCCCACGCGGCCTGCCAGCTGCTGGACCTCATAACTTCGCGTGGCACACGCGTCCGCATCCGATGCTTTGATGGTGCTGCCCATTTCCTGCCCTCCCCAACCCCGGACCAGGTCCGGGTCACGCGTGATCTGATGACCCCGACGCTACGGAGACAAGGGGCGGAACGGAACATCCGCCGTCGGCTATGTGGACAAGGACAGCACCTGCGCAGGGAACCGCGATTGTTGGGGAGAAGTCACACGCACCGGTCCGCTTAATGCCCGCGCCGAGTTCGTGAAAGAATCAGGACATGCCTGAAACTGCCGCCACAGCTGATACCCGTACGCCTTCCGGACGCCTGGCCCTCGCCGCGTCACCGGACCAGATTGCGCTGGGCCCGCTGGACGGCCGCTACCAGTCCGCCGTCGCGCCCCTCGTGGATTACCTGTCCGAGGCCGCCCTCAACCGCGACCGTGTGGCCGTCGAAGTTGAATGGCTCATCCACCTGACCAGCAACAATGTCCTTCCCGGAGCCGGCCCGCTGTCCGCTGATCAGCAGGAACAGCTCCGCAGAATTGTCACGGAATTCGACTCCGCCGCCGTCACTGAACTAGCCGACATCGAAGCCGTCACCGTCCACGATGTGAAGGCCGTGGAGTACTACATCGGCCGCCGCCTGCCGGCCATCGGCATCGAAAGTCTCACCGCTTTGGTGCACTTCGGCTGCACCTCCGAAGACATCAACAACCTCTCCTACGCCCTCGGCGTGAAGGGCGCTGTGGAGGACGTGTGGCTCCCGGCAGCCCGCTCACTCGTGGATCAGATCAGCACCATGGCCGAGGACAACCGCGCAGTCCCCATGCTGTCCCGCACCCACGGCCAGCCCGCCACACCCACCACCCTGGGCAAGGAACTGGCCGTCATTGCGCACCGCCTGGCCCGCCAGCTGGACCGCATCTCCAAGACCGAATACCTGGGCAAGATCAATGGTGCCACCGGCACCTACGCCGCCCACGTTGCATCCGTCCCGGGCGCCGACTGGCAGCAGGTCGCCAGGTCCTTCGTTGAGGGCCTGGGCCTCACCTGGAACCCGCTGACCACCCAGATCGAAAGCCACGACTGGCAGGCCGAGCTCTACGCAGACGTTGCACGCTTCAACCGGATCCTGCACAACGTCTGCACGGACATCTGGAGCTACATCTCCATCGGCTACTTCGCGCAGATCCCCGTTGCCGGCGCCACCGGATCCTCCACCATGCCGCACAAGGTCAACCCCATCCGCTTCGAAAACGCCGAGGCCAATCTGGAGATCTCCTCGGGACTGCTGGACGTCCTGGGCTCCACCCTGGTGACCTCCCGCTGGCAGCGCGACCTCACGGACTCCTCGTCACAGCGCAACATCGGCGTCGCATTCGGCCACTCACTGCTTGCCATCTCCAACGTGGTCAAGGGACTCGATCGGCTCGACGTCGCGGAAGGCGTCCTCGCCGCGGATCTGGACACCAACTGGGAAGTTCTGGGCGAAGCGATCCAGATGGTGATGCGCGCAGAGGCAATTGCCGGCGTCGAAGGTATGGAAAACCCGTACGAACGCCTCAAGGACCTCACCCGCGGACAGCGCGTGGACGCAGCCCGGATGCGGGAATTCGTCCAGAGCCTGGGCCTCTCCGCCACCGCCGAAGCCCGCCTGCTGGCCCTGACACCCGGAAAGTACACGGGCATCGCGGACCAGCTGGTTGATCACCTGAAATGAGTAGGATGCCGTCGGTTCGCTTCGAGTCCACGTCTCCGGAGGCGCGGATTCACTCCAGTCTGGGGGTTCTGTTGTCTTAACTGGCGTGTGGGTCTGTTACCAATACGAGGAGCCCACCACGCCTGGCAACACGCCTATGTCACGCCGAACCCTTCTTACCGCCGCCGGTGCCACCGGCCTTGCGGGCGCCACGTCCTTTGCGGGTGCCGCCCACGCGGCACCGTCTGCTGCCGCCCCGAAAACGGACGCCCTGATCTGCGCCGCCGTCCGCTCGAACCTGCACGTCATGAGCTTTAACATCCGCTATGACAAGCCTGGGACCCTGCCGGGCCAGGCTGATTACTGGCCCGAGCGGATTCCGGCCCTGCAGGCGCTCCTTGGCCTCGAAATACCTACCGTACTCGGCGTCCAGGAAGGGCTCTTCCACCAGCTGGAGGCCATTGAAGGAGCCCTCCCCAAGCACTACAAGTCGATCGGTTTTGGGCGCGACGGCGGCAGCCAGGGCGAATACTCCTGCATTTTCTATGATTCACGGCGGCTCACGGTCCTGAAATGGGACCAGTTCTGGCTCTCCGATACGCCAGAGGCCATAGGCTCCGCCACTTGGGGCAACTACGTCACAAGGACTGTCACGTGGGGAACATTCAAAGACAACAGCACCGACCGGGAAATGCTGCTGATTAACACGCATTTTGACCACCAGTCGGAGAATGCGCGGGTAGGCAGTGCACACGCGATCGTGGACCTGGTCAAGGGGCTTGCCCCTGCACTGCCCGCCATCCTTACCGGGGACTTCAATTCGGCGGCAACGGATTCCGCCGCATACAGCACGCTGACGGACAGAGGCCTCTTCCGGGATACGTGGTCCGCAGCGGAAGTGCAGCTCACGCCGGCGTATGGCACGCTCCCCGACTACAAGGACCCCGTATCCGGCGCACCCCGGATCGACTGGGTCCTGACGAGTCCGGACGTCCGGGTGCTGAAGGCGGCGATCAACACCTTCCGCCTGGATGGACGGTACCCCAGCGACCACGCGCCGGTGCAGGCACTGATCCGTCTGCCGTGACCCGCAAGATGGCAAACTGAAACCATGAGACTGCTGCTTATCCGCCACGGACAGACACCGGGCAACGTGCTGGGGCAGCTGGACACCGCCCACCCCGGTCCAGGGCTCACCGAGCTGGGCGAGCAGCAGGCCGAGGCTCTGGCACGGAGCCTCGCAGATGAGCAGATCGACGCCCTCTACGCTTCCACGCTCCTGCGGACGCAGCTCACGGCGGCGCCAATGGCCAGGGCGCGCGGCCTGGACATTCAGGTGCTGGATGGTCTGCACGAGATCGAGGCCGGTGCGCTGGAAAAGCTGACAGACCACGAAGCCCACATGCGGTACATGGGCACGGTGTTTGCCTGGGCTGGAGGAGATCTGGACCGCCGGATGCCGGCCGGCCCCAGCGGACACGAATTTTTTGAACGATTCGACGCCGCCATCGCAAAGATTGCGGCAGCCTCGAACGGCCGTCCGGGAACGGTGGCGGTGGTCAGTCATGGCGCGGCCATCCGGATCTGGGCCGGCCTGCGGGCAGCCAACGCGGACTCTGCCTTTGCGGCCGGCCACGTCTTGGCCAACACCGGCGTGGTGGCGGTCGAAGGCGATCCCGACGCCGGCTGGAAAGTTATTGACTGGGAAGCCGGCCCTGCCGGCGGCCTGGCCTTGGACGACCCCGCTGCAGAAGACCCCACCGGCGACCCGCACTAGGTTTCGACAAGCTCAACCAGCGGAATGACAGGCTCAACCACCGGATTGACAGGCTCAACCACCGGGTTGAAAGGCTCAACTGAGGCCGCACGCACCGATCAGTTCTCCATACGCTTACGCGCAGGAAACACCACGGTAACCGGCCGCTCGTATGCTTGATTTGCATAACCCTTCGGCGAAGCGAGGCAGCGATGCAGACCAATCCACGGCTCAACATCAGGCGGGTCACCTGGTCCAACCCCGTGGGCGCCGACCTGCGGGCGGCCCAGCAGTCGGAACTGGACGCCCGCTTCGGCGCCCCTGGCCACGAAGCGGGGGCACCGCTGTCGGAAGCTGACACTGCCGTGTTTCTGGTGGCTTACGAGAAAAGCTCCGGGCAGCCGGTGGGCTGCGGCGGCCTCCGGCTGCTGGGCGCCACGACGGCGGAGATCAAGCGCCTGTATGTGCTCCCCTACACGCGCGGTTCCGGCGTGGCCAGCTCCATCCTTGCCGCCCTCGAAGCGGAGGCGTTCGCCCAGGGGATCACCCGGATCACGGCGGAAGCCGGCTCGGCCCAACCTGACGGCCGGCATTTCTACGAGAGCTCAGGCTTCGACGCCGTCCAGAATTTCGGCCCGTACGTGGGTGTTGAACACTCGTACTGCTTCGCCAAAACCATAGATTCTCACAGCGCCGCGCACACCGCGATGGCCTGAGCGGAGGGCGCGGCCGGCACCGGCGCACCGTCACACTCGGGACTCCCCGCGGCTCTCGGCTAATCTCGCACTATGGATTCCGCAGACATCACGTTCCGCACGCGCAAATGGGTGCGGCCCGAGGACCTCAACGCCAACGGCACACTGTTCGGCGGAAGCCTGCTGAAGTGGATCGACGAGGAAGCGGCAATCTACGCCATCCTGCAGCTGGGCAATGGCCGGGCCGTCACGAAATACATCTCCGAAATCAACTTCGTCAGCTCTGCAGTGCAGGGTGATCTGATCGAGATGGGCCTGACCGCAACGCGCTTCGGCCGCACGTCGCTGACCATGCGTGCCGAGGTCCGCAACATGATCACGCGCCAGAGCATCCTCACCATCGAGGAGATCGTGTTCGTGAACCTCAGTGTCAACGGCAAGCCTGAACCGCACGGCTACACCGAAATCACCTATGACCGGGACAGGATTCCTACGCACCACCTGACGGACACGCTGGAACAGGACTGACGACGGCGGACGCGCCCCGGTTTCGACAGGCTCAACCAGCGGAGCGACAGGCTCAACCAGCGGAGCGACAGGCTCAACCAGCGGAGCGACAGGCTCAACCAACAGCGGAGCGACAGGCTCAACCAGCAGCGCCGCAGGCTCAACCAACAGCGGGCCAGCCCGTCTACGCCTCGGCCAGGTACGCCATGCCGTGCGGCACCTTCCGTCGCAGTGGTGATGTGACGGCGGCGGCGGCGGCGTCCAGATCAAATCTTACGCAAGGCCCGCCTGACCGGCTGTTTGGCGCCGGTTCCGGCCGGGGTTTAGTTACGTGCTTTGACCAGCACCACCTCGAAAGTAGTGGGCCTCGGGCCGCCGAACTCTGCGTTGACAAGGGCCAGAGTGTTACGGAACAGGGCCGCCGTCGTCGGAACATTGAAGTCGGGGCTCGTGATGACTTCCCTCACCTCCCCCGACGAGTTCCGGAAGTCAACCCGGATGCGGCTGACCTGATTGAGCTGGTTCTGCACCGCCCACACCGTCTTGCCCTTCACCACGATGCCGTCCACATTCGGCAGGTCGAGGCCGGTGATTTCCGCGCTCGCTCCGGTTTTCGGGTTGACCGTGTACAGCGCCGCATTCTCGGAATGGGCCACGATCAGGGTTCTTCCGTGACGGGCGGAGGCAATGCCGTTGAGCTTGAACGCGGCCGGAGTGCCGGTCGCGGCCGGGCCTGTCAGTGCAAGCGTCCTGACAGGGCCCGGTTTGCCGTGGCGGTCCACCGGGACAAAGTACAGCTCACCGCGGCTGGAATTGGTGAACCAGGCGCCGTCGCGGGTCAGCGCGACGTCGTTGATAAACGCGGGCCGCTGAGGGGTTACCGGCGTCAGCTGATAGGTGGCGACAGTCCTGCCGTTGTCGATGTTGTAGACATAGGCCTGTCCCGTGCCGCCGCCGGCCACGAAGAGCAGGTCATTGCGAAGGTCCGCCTTGAGGCCCACGGCAACCCTGCCGTCGGGGGCATCGATGAACTTTTTGGCGGTTCCCCTGCGGATGTCGCCGCGGAAAATATCTCCCGTGACAAGGTCGCCCGCGTAGAACGTGGTTCCCTTCCCGGCGGCGATGCCTTCCGCACCCTGGGCCCCGGGCAGCACGATCACCGATGGCCTGTCCTCGGCAGTTGAGCGGTGGGCGGCAGCCAGGGGTGCCGGAACCAGAAATGCCGCGAGGGCAACAAGCCCCAAGGCGGCACGCAGAAGTGCTCTTCCTGAATTTTTTGCATTGTGGCGCATGATTCTCCCCGGATCGGGATGTCCGCGCGAGCTGGCCGCAGTACGGGAGCTCCGCACGATGGTCTTCCAAATCTAGGCATCGCGAAGATGGCTGACCATAGAGTGGCGGGGCCAACGATCGCCGGTCAGGAAGATCGTTCCCCGGATCGTGACGCAGAGGCAATCGGCACGTAACAGAAGCACGCCATCCTGAACCTATGAAGCCCAATGCAACGCTCCCTGCCACGGCCGAGTTGAGCTGCGAAGTCTGCGGCCAGATGCCTGAACCCACCAAGACCCGCCTCACGCTGGCCAACATCGCCGTGATGCTCCCGATCGAACTGCTGGTGCACGCCATGGTGGTGGAAACGCACCTGCCGTACCTGGCCAAAGTCCTGGTGCTGACCCTGACCGCCACCATTCTGGTGATCTGGGTTGCGGAGCCATCTGCCGCCCGGATGCTGCGCAGCTGGCTGCACGCCCCGGCGCTGCGGCACCGCCGGCGGTTGGGAACGGCGCCTGCCCTGTGGCGTGCACGCACAGTGCTGCGCGACCTGCCGGGTTCCCTGCAGAAGATCACCCAGTCGCTGGCCCGGCTGGACACGAATATCCTGAGCATCCACGTCCACCCGGTGGCGGGAGGGGTGATGGACGAATTTGTTCTGTCCGCGCCCGGCAACGTCAGCGAGCGCGGGCTCCTCGACGCCCTGGCGCTTGCCGGCGGCCTCGAGACGCACGTCTGGCCCACCACAGCACTGGCCATGGCAGATGGTCAGACGAAGGCACTGAGCCTGGCGGCCCGGATCGCAGGCAGGCCGGACGAACTCCCGCTGGCGGTGGCGGAATTGCTGTCGGCGAGGATTGTTCCGGCCGCTGACACTGACGCCGTCGAAACTCCAGGGATGGACGACGCCGGGACCCGCCTTAAGATTCCCACTGCCTGGCACGGACCCATCACCTTCTCCCGACCCGGCGAGCCGTTCACACCGGCGGAGTCCGCGCGGGCGCACCGGCTGGCGGAGCTAGCCGAAATCCTGGCGCACCGCCCGGCAGCGCCGCCCGGGGCGGCCACCGCGAGGAGCTAGCCGGACGCTCCGCCCAGTTACCCGGGCCCGGCGTGTTGCGCAAACACGCCGGGCCCGGGCCCGACGGGCGGAGGGCAACCGGGCAGGACCGGACTCGGGCGCCGCATCAGAAACCTTCCCGGTCACAATCCGTAAATTCGGCCTTTGTCCCGACATTAACAAAAAACCCTTGACAGTGGCGCGGGTCACTTCTATCTTTAATTTTGGGATCCCAAACCGGGATCCCAAAACTGAATTCTTCCGGATCCACACCCGGTGCGCCCCCAATGCCGCCATAAAGGGTCTTCCGGTTTCAGGACAAGCCGCCACCCAAACCCGTGGCCGCCCGCTCCGAGGCAACACCCGAAAACTTTCCCTGCCCGCAAACTTCCCTGTGAAGGAGAAACCGTGTCTCTCCAAAATACTGAAACAGTGACGACACCAACTGAAGGCAAGCCCGGCAAGGACGGGGTGCAGCGACGCACCAACGTCCGCTGGAAACTGTTCCTTCTCCTGCTGGTGCTCGTGGCTGTCAACTACATCGACCGAGGTTCCATCTCCGTGGCCCTCCCCATTATCCAGAAGGAATTCAACCTCCCGCCAGAGCTGGTTGGCCTCTTGCTGTCCGCCTTCTTCTGGACCTACGCCCTCATGCAGATCCCGGTGGGTTTGCTGATCGACAAGTTCGGCCCCCGCAAGGTCATGACGGCGTCCTGCATCGGCTGGGGTTTCGCCACTGCGTCATCCGGCCTTGCCGGCGGATTCCTCAGCATGTTCATTGCCCGGCTGGGCATCGGCGTGACTGAGGCCGGAGTCATGCCGGCCGGCGGCAAGCTCAACGCCATCTGGATGCACAAGAAGGAACGCGGCCGCGGCGCCACGATCCTGGATGCCGGCGCCCCGCTGGGTGCAGGCCTCGGCGGCATCCTCATCACCTGGCTCATCGCATCCACCGGCAGCTGGCGCTACTCGTTCATCATCGCCGGCGCAGCCACGGTCCTCATGGGCCTGGCCGTCTGGTGGTACGTCCGCGACAACCCGCGTCAGCACCGCGCCGTCAATGACGCCGAGGCGGAGTACATCGAGTCTTCACATGCGGAAGAGGATGCCGCCGCCGAACAGGCCGGCAGCAAAGGCAAGCGTGCGCTCCTCCCCTACCTGAAGTTCCGCTCCTTCTGGGCCATGTGCTTGGGCTGGCTGGGCTTCAACGGCGTGTTCTATGGCCTCCTTACCTGGGGCCCGCTCTACCTGGCGCAGGCCAAGGGCTTCGACCTGAAGACCATCGGCTGGTCCACGTTCGTGATCTTCGGCGCAGGCTTCGTCGGCGAAATCCTGGGCGGCACCATCGCGGACAAGTGGCGAAACAGCGGAGCCTCGGCCAACCTCGTCATGCGCACGCTCCTCGGCATTTCCAGTGTTGTGGTCATCGGAGGGCTCATCGGGGTCACCGTTGTGGCCGACTCCACCACAGCGGTTGTCCTGCTCTCCGTGGTGATGTTCTTCCTGCGCTGGGTGGGCCTGTTCTGGAGCATCCCGTCCATCCTGGGCGGCCGGACAAACGCCGGCGTACTTGGTGGCGCCATGAATTTCAGCGGCAATATCTCCGGCTTCGTCACCCCGATTGTGGTAGGTCTGATTGTGGGCGCCACCGGCTCCTACACCTGGGCCCTGCTGTACTTCGTGGGATCCGCCATCATCATGGGAGCCTCGGTACTCGTGCTGGACTACAACAAACGGCTGCCGGTCTAAGCACAACCCCGCAGTACCTGCCCCCGGCGCCGGGGGCGCAATGCCATATAAGAAACCCGAATGGAGCACCATGCTTGCCGCAGAAGAAACCCCGGACAAAGAACGCCCCCTCCGTGAGGCTGTCCGGGATGCGCTCCGCACCAGGATTTTTGAAGGGCATTACGCTCCCGGCACCCGGCTGGTGGAACGAGACCTCGCTGCAGAGTTCAACGTTTCCCGCCTCCCCATCCGGGAAGCGCTGCGGATGCTGCGCCAGGAAGGACTCATCAGCGACCGCGCCTCGCGCGGCACTGAGGTCAGCAGTCTCAGCCCCAAGGACGTTGAAGACCTTTTCGACGTCCGGGAATCGCTTGAAGTGCTGGCTTGCCGGCTCGCTGCCGTACGGGCCACGCCCGGGGACCTTGAACAGCTTGAGGGCCTCCTGGACGAGGCCACCCGCTGCCTCGCCAAGGGCGCCGTCATGGAGGCCCACCGCGCCAACAGCGAATTCCACGACTCCATCACCCGGATTGCGGACAACGGCTTTCTCAAGTCCGCACTGGAACCCCTGCAGGGCCGCATGCACTGGCTTTTCCGCCACGTCAGCGACCTGCCGGAGCTCATTCAGGAACACCGCGACCTTTACGCCGCCATTGCCAGCGGCGACCCCGAGCGCGCCGCCGGCCAATCGGCGTCGCACATCGGCAAGTACCGCAAGCAGTTCCCGGAGGACTTCAGCCGGACCGAACCACAGCTGCATCGGAAGAAGAAATGAAACTGCTTGTCATCAACCCCAACATCAGCGACGACGTCACCGCGCTGATCGAATCGGAAGCACGGCGGTCCGCCGCACCCGGCACCGAACTGGTGGTCCGCACCGCCGGTCATGGCGTGGAATACATTGAAACCCGCTTCGAATCCCTCATCGCCGCCGGTGCCGTTGCGGAAATCATCGCGGAACTCCACGGCCACGTAGACGGCATCGTGGTGGCCGCGTTCGGTGATCCCGGCATGCCTGCCCTCAAAGAACTCGCCGACGTCCCGGTCATCGGCATCACCGAGGCTGCACTGTGCGCCGCAGCCTTGCAGGGCCACCGATTCTCCATCATCGCCATCTCGGACCGGATCCGGCCCTGGTACCTGGACTGCGTGGACCGGTTCGGCCTCGGTGGCCGCCTGGCATCGATCCGTTCCATCAACGAAACCCTCAACGGCATCGGCTCCGTGCAGCAGGATTTCAAAGAGACGCTGCTGGCGCTCAGCCGGCGGGCCGTCGCGGAGGACGGCGCCGACGTCGTGATCCTTGCCGGTGCGCCGCTCGCCGGGCTGGCCCGCGAACTCCGGGGCCAGATCCCGGTACCGGTAGTGGACGGCATCTCTGCCGGTATCCGCATGGCGGAGGCCGTTGTGGGGCTGCAGTCCGGCCCGCACCAGGCCGGTTCGTTCGCCGCACCGCCCGTCAAGAACCGCAAGGGCCTCTCCGAAAACCTCGACGCCGCCCTCACCGCCGCGCAGGCGGCCGTGTTGGCAACCGCCCAGTCAGCACGCGGCCAGCGCGCCGCCACATCAAATTAGGAGGACGACGATGTCCAAACCAGACCTTGTTATTGCCAACGGCACAGTGGTCAACAGTTTCGGCCGGCAGCACGCGCACATTGTGGTGCGGGACGGCAGGATCGAACAGCTGATCGATGCCACAGAGCCGGCTCCGGAAGCGGAACGCACCGTGGATGCTGCCGGCCTGCTGGTGATCCCTGGCGGAGTGGACGGGCACTGCCACGTGGCACAGGTGACCGGACGCTTCCGGACGCTGGACGACTACCGGACCACGTCCACCGCCGCCTTGTGGGGCGGCACCACCACGATTATCGACTTCGGCATTCCCCGGGATACCCGGGAAACACCGCTGGCAGCGGTGCTCCACAAGAAAGAGCTGGCCCGGGACTCCCGCTGCGATGTGGCCCTGCACGGCTCCGTGGTCAGCTGGGACGAAACCGTTCCGTGGCAGCTGGAGCAGCTGGCAGCCGAGGGTGTGCGGTCCGTCAAGATGTACACCACCAACCGTGGCAGCACCATGGCTGACGGGGACACCATCCTGAAGGTCATGCGTGAAATGGTGCGCCTGGACGGATTGACGTACATCCACGCCGAGCACGATCCGATCATCGCGGACTGCACCCAGCAGCACGCCGACGACGGCCGGATCGGCATCGAACACCTGCACCTGACCCGTCCGGAACTGGCCGAGGAAATCTCCGTCAGGGAAACACTCGCCATGGCCGAGTACACCAAGGCTCCCGTGTACTTTGTGCACCAGTCGACGCCGGGCGCGGTGGATCTGGTGACCGACGCCCGCAGCCGCGGCCAGGAGGCCTACTCCGAGACGTGCCCGCACTACCTCACCCTGGACGACACCGTCTACGGCTCGCAGTTCCCCGAGTGGTACGCCTGCTGCCCGCCGATGCGCAGCGCCGAAACCGTTGCCGCGCTGAAGGACCGGCTGGCTGCCGGAGCCATCCACACCATCGCCTCGGACCACTCCTGTTACGACCTTTCCCAAAAGCGCGAGCGCACGGATGACATCCGCGCCATGCCGCACGGGCTCCCGGGGGTGGAAACGCGGATGCCGGTCACGTTCACGGCCATGACGGAGCGTTCCGGCCCCGAAGGGGAGGACAGCGTTGAGGCTTTCGTTGAGGTCTTCTCCGCCGGACCGGCACGGATCAATGCCGTGCCCGGCAAGGGTGCAATCGTGGAGGGATTCGACGCCGATCTGGTCATTTTTGATCCGGCGGCACCACGGACGGTCGACGGCGGAGCCCTCCACATGGGAACTGACTTCTCACCATTCGAGGGGAAGACGCTCACCGGCTGGCCCGCCGTCGTGATCTCCGCCGGACGTGTTGTGGTGGACGGCGACGGCTTCCATGACCCCGGTCCCGTTGGCCGCTTTGTGGCCCGCAAGGGCTTTGCCGAGCACCGCGACGCCCTCTCCTGGCCACAGGGATCCCTTCCCGCCGTCCACGCCGCACGTTAGGAGCATCCCTTGCCAAGCGCAACACGCAAGACCCGGATCGGCATGATCGTGCCGTCCTCGAACACCTGCCTGGAGCCGCAAAGCTACCGGATTCTGGGCGAACGGGACGACGTCACCATCCATTTCACCCGGATTCCCGTCACCCGGATCGCCCTGGATAATTCCTCAGACAAGCAGTTTGATCATGCGGTCATGCGCGACGCAGCGAAGCTGCTGGCCACATCCGACGTCGACGTCATTGCCTGGAACGGCACCTCGGGATCGTGGCTCGGAGCCCAGCATGACCGCGCCCTGGTGCAGGAAATCACTGACGCCACCGGGATCCCGGCCACCACGTCCACGCTCGCCTATCTGGAGGCGTTCAGGTCCTTCGGCACCGAGCGGATCGGCCTGTTCACCCCGTACACCGCGGACGTGAACCACGCCATCATGGAGTCCTACGAACGCGACGGCATCAAGACCATCGATCACCGCTGCCTGGGACTCAGCGACAACGAGTCCTTCGGCCGGGTCACGGACGATGAAATGCGGCCGGGATCGCTGGAACTGGCAGCACTGAAGCCGGACGCGCTGATCTACCTCTGCACCAACCTGTACGGTGCCAACATTGCGGCGGAGATCGAGGACGGCACCGGCGTGCCCGTGCTCGATTCCGTGGCTGTCACCCTGTGGCACTGCCTGAAACTTGCCGGGTCCCCCTTGCTCGCACCAAGGTGGGGCAGGCTGCTGGCCACGCCATCCGCATGACGGCGGCCAGCAGCCCAGGCAGGAAATAACGACGGCGGCCCGTTCACTGGGAGCGGGCCCCCGTCGCCTCATGCCGAGGCGGGCCTTTCCGGCAGTCCGGACATCTGCGGCCGGCACTGCGGACGGACCACAGCCTTCAGGGCTCCCGGCGCCGAGCCTGCCGTGAGTGCAGCTCCGACGTCGTCGAGGCCGTGCACCGAGGTGACCAGTCCGTCCAGGTCAACGGCTCCGGACGCGGCGAGGGCAATGGCTGTGGGCCAGGTGTTGGCGTATCGGAACGTCCCCGTGATGACCAGTTCGCGCCCTTGAATGAGCGGTACCGGCACTGCCACGGTGTCCGATCCCATCCCCACCAGCACACACCGTCCGCGGGGCGCCAGCCTGGCCAACCCGGCAAGGACCGCGCGTTCGGCCCCGGTGGCGTCAATGAACACATCAAACTCCGGCGTGACTTCGGGAGCATCAGCGGCGGTGAAGGTGCGCGCGGCACCGAATCTGCCGGCAACCGCGAGCCGTTCGGCCCGGACATCCGTCAGCGTCACTTCCGCCCCTGCCAGCTGAGCAACCTTCGCCGCCAACAGGCCGATGGGCCCGGCGCCGGCCACCAGCACCTTGTCCCCCAGCGCAATCCCGGCCGCCTTGCGTGCCGCGATGGCGACACTGAGCGGCTCAAGCAGCGCCGCGGCGTCGTCGGACACTGAATCCGGAACCGGGTGGCAGAATGCCGCCGGATGCACCGCATACTCGGCAAAAACTCCGTCCACGGGCGGGGTGGCAAAGAACCTCACGTTCGGGTCCAGGTTGTAGCAGCCGGCCAGGGTCTGCGGGGACAGCGGATCCGGGATACCCGGCTCCAGCGAAACACGCTGGCCCACCGTGCGTCCAGTCACCCCGGGCCCGACGGCGGCAATCTCACCGGAGGGCTCGTGCCCCAGCACCAGTGGCTGGTCCACAACGTAGGGCCCGATCCGGCCCTCGTTGTAGTAGTGCGTGTCCGAGCCGCAGACACCCACCGATTTGATCCGGACCAGAACCTCGCCCGGCCCTGGCTGCGGTACGGGACGGTCCTCGACGCTGAGACGGCCGGGGCCCTCTCCGGCCAGCGGGTGCAGTACAGAAACCCTCATCATTTCACTGCACCCATGGAGAGCCCGCGGACCAGCTGCTTCTGTGCCATCCAGCCGGCGATGACCACCGGCAACGAGGCCAGGACAGAGGCTGCGGACAGCTTGGCCAGGAACAGTCCTTCGCTGGTCATCTGCGAGACCAGGAACACCGGGGTGGTGGCGGCCTTTCCCGCTGTCAGGTTGAGTGCGAAGAAGAACTCGTTCCAGGCAAAGATCACGCAGATCAGTGCCGTGGCCGCCATGCCGGGCGCCACCATGGGCATCAGCACAATGCGGAGGGTCTTCAGCAGACCGGCGCCGTCCATCGAGGCGGCTTCCAGCACTTCCGAGGGCACTTCCTGGAAGAAGGAGCGCATCATCCACACGGCGATGGGCAGGTTCATGGCCGTGTACAGCACCACCAGGGTCCAGATGTTGTCCAGCACCTTGAGTTGGCCGGCAATGACGTAGATGGGCATGATCACGGCCACCACGGGAAGCATCTTGGTGGAGATGAAGAAGAACAGCACGTCCTGGGTCTTTTTCACCGGGCGGATGCTCAATGCGTAGGACGCGGGGACGGCCAGGATGATCACCAGCAGGGTGGAGACGCCGGTGGCAATCAGGGAGTTGCCGAAGTAGCTGCCGGCGCCGGAATCCAGCACATGCTGGAACTGGTCCAGGGTGGGCTCAAAAAAGAACCTGGGCGGGCTGGAGGCGGCGTCGGACTCCTGCTTGAAGGCCGTCATGACCAGCCACAGCACAGGGGCGAAAAAGAGGAAGGCGATGATCCAGGTCAGCGAGGTCAGCAGCGAACTGTTGATCCGGCGTCGTTGTTCCCTGCCCTTGATGGCACCCTGGGTGGGCGCGGCTGATGTGGGGCGGGGTGTGAGCATTGTAGCCACGGCCTAATCCTTTGTATCGAAGCTGCGGAAGATGAGGCGCAGGGCGAAGCTGGCAATGAAGATGGTGGCGATGACAACCACCACGCCCATCGCTGCTGCCTGGCCGATGTCGAAGCCCAGGAAGGCCCGCTGGTAGATGTAGAACGGCAGGTTGGCGCTGGCAGTCCCGGGGCCGCCGGCCGTCATCAGGTAGATCTGGTCGAAGGTGTTCACCACGTAGATGGCACCGAGGAGCACGCCGAGTTCGATGTACCGGCGCAGCTGCGGGAGCGTGACGAAGACGAAGGTCTTGCCCCAGCCGGCACCGTCGATCTGGGCGGCCTCGAGGACATCCTTGGGCTGGGCCTGCAGCCCGGCGAGGACCAGCAGCATCATAAAGGGGGTCCACTGCCAGACAAGGGCCATCAGGATGGAGACCACGGGGTATTGCGAGGTCCAGTCCACGGGCCCGATTCCCACCAGGCCGATGGCCCAGTTCACCAGCCCGAAGCTCGGGTTGAGCATGGACACGGACCACAGGGTGGCACCGGCCACGGGCATGATCAGGAACGGCGTGATGAGCATGGTCCGCACCACGCCGCGGCCCTTGAAGCTGCGGTCCAGCAGAATGGCGAAGAAGGTGCCGAGAACCATGGCGGCGAAAACGCAGCCCAGCGTGATGACCACGCTGTTCAGCGCAGCACCGCGGAAGGTGGAGTCCAGGAAGATGTCCGCGTAGTTCCGCAGGCCCACGAAAATGTCGCCGTCGGTGCGGAGCAGGTTCCAGGACCGCAGCGAGTACCAGAGGGTCACCACAAACGGCAGCTGCGTGACCAGGACGGTGAAGATCAGTGCCGGCAGGAGCGGAGCCCGTCGACGCCAGCCTTCGGCCGCGGACCGCCCGCTGTTGCCCCTGCCGCTCCTGCCCTCGTCCCTGAGCAGCTGCTGCTTCAGTTCGTGCTGCTTGAGGTTGTGTTTGCCAACCAGTGTTGCCGTCATTACTTGCCGCCTTCCTTGGACGCGCCGGATTTGTAGGACTCAGCCACGGTTTCCGCGTATTGCTGTGATTGCTCCAATGCCTGCTTGACCGTCTTCTGCCCTGCGATGGCGGCGGAGATCTGCTGCGCCACGCGCGTGCCGAGGTCCTGGAATTCCGGGATACCCACAAACTGCAGGCCCGGGTACGGAACGGCCTGGGTCATGCTGGATTTCTGCGAGGCTCCGTTCATGGCCGCGAGGGTGGGGCCGGCGTACGCCTGCGCCACCTTGGCGTAGTCGGGGTTCTCGTAGGTTGACTTGCGGCTGCCCGGGGGGACGCGCTCCCAGCCCACCTTGTTGCCCACCAGTTTGATGTAGTCCTTGTCGGTCATCCAGGAGACGAAGTCCCAGGCCGCGTCCTTGTGCTTGCTGGTCTCGGGGATGGCGAGGGACCAGCTGTACAGCCAGCCGGCGGATTCGGTGTTCTTCACCGGTGCCGGGGCGTAGGCGGTTTTGCCCACCACGGTGGAGGATTTGGGGTCCTCGATGCTGGAGACCATGGCCGTGGCGTCGTACCACATGGCGGCCTTGCCCTGGCTGTAGCGGGTGATGCAGTCGCCGTAGCCGCTGGTGGCTGCGCCCGGCTGGCCGCTGGTGCGGACCAGGTCAACGTAGTCGGTGACGGCGGCTTCCACCTCGGGGGAATCCAGCCTGGCGTTCCAGTCCTGATCGAACCACCGGCCGCCGTACGTGTTGATGGCCGTGCCCAGCGGCGCCATCACTTCGCCCCAGCCGGCGAGCCCGCGCAGGCAGACGCCGGCGAAGTCCCTCCGGGGATCATTGAGCTTTTCGGCGAAACCCTTGACGTCAGCCCAGGTGGGGTTGGCTGGCATGGTCAGCCCGGCCGCCTCGAAGAGATCCTTGCGGTAGGCCAGGAAGGAGGATTCGCCGTAGAAGGGCACCGAGTAGAGGTCCCCATCGTAGCTGAGCGCGTCCTTGATGGTGGGGATGAAGTCGTCCGGATCGTAGCCGGCCGTCTTGTCCGCGTAGGGCTGCAGATCCGTGATCCAGCCGTTCTTGGCCCACATCTGCGTCTCATAGTTGGAGATCATCACGGCGTCGAACTCGCCGCCGCCGGTGGCCACCGAGGCCGTGATCTTGGCCCTGGCTTCGTTCTCCGGCAGAGACACAAACCTCACGTTGATGCCGGGGTGCTTCGCCTTGAAATCATCCTGAAGCGCAATGGCATCCTTCATCTGCGGGTTGGCAACGATGGCGACCACAATGTCCGTGGGGCCGGAGGCCTCGCCGCCGCCCGCCGTCGAACATCCTGTCAGCAGCATGGCCGTCGCAGCGGCTCCTGCCACCAGGCTTTTCAGCCGTCCGGTGCCGGGACGGCGCGTGCGCCGCCGGCTGCGGTTAGGGGGAAACTTCATTGGCTACCCTCAATCTTTCTGCTCATTTGAGATCCAAGTCGTGCTCATTTGTAATGTGACTCTAGTCATATATACTCAATTGAGCAAGACTTGGCGCTCATTCGTTACGCACAAAGGTGAAACTGTGTCTGAGACATCGCACGAGGAACTCCTGGCCCTGATCGGCAAGGAGTACTACCTGGACAACCGGTCAAAGGTTGAAATCGCCACGTCCTACGGCATCTCGCGGTTCCAGGTGGCGCGCTATCTGGACGAAGCGCGGGCCGCGGGAATTGTGAGGATCGAGGTGCATTTCCCCGACTCCCCCGTGCCCGCGGATGCATCCCAGCTGGCAGCATCGCTCGGTGTGCGGCGGGTTGTGGTGGTCCGCAGCCTGGCCGACGTCGTCCAGCAGCGCGATGAACTGGGACGTGCCGCGGCCAAGGAGCTGATGGCCGCCACGCGTGCCGGCATGACGGTGGGGATTTCCTGGTCCCGGACCCTCGACGTAGCGGCGCACTACGTGACTGAACTTCCCCCGTGCGAGGTGGTCCAGCTTGCCGGGGCGCTCCCCGTGGCCGGGAACGGGAACCCGCTAGAGCTGATCCAGCGCCTGGGCCGGGTGGCGGGCGGCAGGACCTGGCCCATGTGGGCGCCGCTGGTGGTTGACAGCGCCGCAACGGCCAACGGGCTGCGCAGGCAGCCCGAAATCTCGGACGCCCTGAACAAGGCGGACTCGCTGGACCTGGCGGTGATCGCCATCGGAGGGTGGGCGCCGGAGATTTCCACCGTCTGGGAACGCGTGGACAACCCGGTGCGGAAAGCTGCGCTGGCGGCAGGCGCCGTGGCCGAGTGCTCGGGCCGCCTGATCGACGCGAACGGCTCGGCGGTGACCACGGAACTGGACGCCCGCATCATCGCCGTCACGCTCGCGCAGCTGCAGGGCACCCCCCAGGTCATTGCCGTGGCGCAGGGAGCCGGGCGGGCGGACGCCGTCCGCGCTTCTGCCGCCGCCGGGTTCATCAGCACCCTGATCCTTGACGAGGAACTTGCCGGCGCCCTTGCCGGCGAGCTGTCGGCCGAGGCCCCCGCGTGACTTCAGAAACACAGAGGGCAGCGTTTGAGGTGTGTCAACGATGTGAGACAGTCGGGTAGTTCGTTGCGGAACAGGCTGCTGCGGCTGAGGCGACGTCTGGGGAGCCGCGAGCGGTCAGCTCTCAGCCATGCGTACCGGCCATGCGTACCAGCAGGGCGCCGGGATCCACTTTCATGGAGAGGTGTGAGCCCTTGCCCTCGTGGTCGCCGTCGAGCTGGAATTCCTGTTCGTGCGCCAGGCTGATCTCCACTGACTTGCCCTGGAAATATTCCACCGAGGTGTCTTTGCCCCGGCCCTTGCCCACCATTTCGGCCAGGACGCCGAGCCAGCCAAACGTGCCGCCGGGCGCCAGGACAACCAGGTCCAGGATGCCGTCATCCACCGAAGCGTCCGGGAAAATCTCAACGCCGCCCTGCAGTTTGCCGCAGTTACCCACCATCACGCTGCGCATCCGGCGGCTGACGGCATGCTGGCCGTCAACGCTGATCTTCGCTTTGACGGGCTTGCCGGGAAGGTTGCGGACGGCGGCGTCCACATAGGCCAGCCACCCTACTTTGTCCTTGAGGTCAGAGTTGGTGTCGGCCATGATGCTGGCGTCGAATCCGAGTCCGGCCATCACCACGAAAACCTGCCCGTCCTCCGAGTGGTCAAGGGTTGCCCGCACTACGTCGATTTTCCGGTCGCTACCCAGCAGCGCGCTGCTGACGGCCGCGTCCATGTCCGTGATGTCGATGCCCAGGTTGCGGGCCAGCAGGTTTCCGGTGCCGAGCGGGATGAGTCCCACTGGCGTGCCTGTTCCGGCAAGAACCTCAGCCACGCAGCGAACCGTTCCGTCACCGCCCGCGGCCATAACGACGTCGGCTCCTGCCTCCAGCGCTTCCCGCGCCTGCCCGGTACCCGGGTCCTCCTCGGTTGTTTCGAGCCACAGCGGCTCATCCCAGCCGTTGCTCGCGCTGAGCCGTGTGAGCATGCCGCGCACATCCACATCCGCGGACTTGGCGGGATTGATGACAACGGCCGCGCGCTTCAACGGCGTGGAATCTGAGGCTGACATGGGATCCTTCTGGTTCGAAGCAGGCGTGGTTCCTCGGTGACAAGGCAATCCTAACCGCGCCCGACGGAACCGTGCTCAGGCTCGGGCTTCGGTACTTACCAGCTGCTCCACAGCTGCGCGGGCTCCCGAACTGTGCAGTGTATCCAGCGCCTTGAGGTACTGGCCGGTGAACCGTTCGTTGTCCACCAGATCGCCGAAGACCCCGCGGTTCCGGAGGAACGCCAGCCTGTCCTCGCGCTGCCGCGAAGCGGCAGCCATCAGCGGTTCCCTGAGACGGTCGACGACGTCGATCGCCTCCCCTGCCTCGTCCGCACCTTCGGCGTAACGCGCCCAGGAGGCGACGATCGCGGCGGAACGGGAGATCTCGCCGTCGTGCTCCAGGTTGATCCGGATCACCGGAACCAGCCACTTGGGGATCCGGTCCGACGACTCGGCACACAGGCGGGCCAGGGTGTCACGGACATGCTCATTGGCGAAGCGCTCGATCAGCGTCCTCTTGTACAGTGGCAGGTCAACGCCGGGCAGGGGCGCCAGCGTGGGCGTGGCCTCGCGGTCCATGTAGTCCAGCAGGAACCGGACGAACAACGGATCCTGGCAGGCCTCGTGCGCATAGCGGTAGCCGGCCAGGTAGCCGAAATAGCACTGGCCCTGGTGGCTGGCGTTGAGCAGCCGCAGCTTCATGAGCTCGTACGGCTCAACGTCCTCCACCAGCTGGACGCCGGCTTCCTCGAACTCCGGGCGGCCAAGACTGAAGTGGTCCTCCAGCACCCACTGCTCGAAGGGTTCGCAGACCACCGGCCACTGGTCCTCCACACCGAATTCGTCCGCGATCTCGGCGCAGTCGGCGTCCGTGGTGACGGGCGTGATCCGGTCCACCATGGAGTTGGGGAACGGGACGTTTTCGCTGATCCAGGCGCCCAGGCCGGCGTCCTTCAAGGTGGCGTAGGCGGTGAACATTTTCTTGGCGACATCGCCGTTGCCCTGGATGTTGTCGCAGGACATCACCGTGAACGGCGCAATGCCGCGCTCACGTCGGCGGGCCAGCGCTTCGGTGACCAGGCCGAAGGTGGTCTTCGGGGCAGCGGCGGAGGCGAGATCATGGACCACGTCCGGATGGCCGGCGTCGAACTCCCCGGTCACGTGATGGAAGTTGTAGCCGCCCTCCGTGACGGTCAGGGAAACGATCCTGACCTCGGGCGAGGCCATCTTTTCGATGACCGCTTCGGGGTCTTCCGGGGCGAAGAGGTACTCCTTGATGGAGCCGATGACGCGGCCTTCACGGGTGCCGTCCGGGTTCTTGAGCACCAGCGTGTAGAGGCAGTCCTGGTCCGCCATGACCTGTTTCATTCTGGCGTCGTGGGGCAGCACCCCCACACCGCAGATGGCCCAGTCCAGGGCCGTGCCCTGGTTCATCAGCCGGTCGAGGTACATGGCCTGGTGGGCACGGTGGAAGCCGCCCACACCGAAGTGGACGATTCCCGTTTTCAGGGCGGAGCGGTCATAGCCGGGGACTGCCAGTTTGGCGGACAGCTGGGGCAGGGCGCGTGAATCGAGCGTCGTCATCGAGGATCCTCAGGCGGTAGTAGGAACTTTCCGCCAGCGTATCAGATGAGCGCTATTGGTGTGCTCAAATGAGCGACGGGTTCTCAACCGCCGGGGAATTACAGCCCCTTGACCGCCCCCAGCACCTTGGTCAGGGAGTCCTTCGCGTCGCCGAACAGCAGCGTGGTCTGCGGCTCGTGCATCAGCTCGTTCTCGATCCCCGCGAACCCGGGCCGCATGGAACGCTTGAGGAAGACCACCTGCCGCGCGTCGGCCACCTCGAGGATGGGCATGCCATAGATCGGCGAGCCGGGGGACGTCTTCGCGGCGGGGTTGACGACGTCGTTCGCGCCCACCACCAACGCCACATCGGCCGTCCTGAATTCGGAGTTGATCTCGCTCATCTCCTTGAGTGACTCGTAGGGCACATTGGCCTCGGCCAGCAGCACATTCATGTGCCCCGGCATGCGCCCGGCCACCGGATGAATTGCGAAGTCCACCCGGATGCCGCGGGCCTCGAGGGCCAGGGCGAGCTCGGCCGCGGTGTGCTGCCCCTGTGCCACGGCGAGCCCGTAGCCGGGGACGATGATCACCCGCTGCGAGTAGCCCAGCAGTACGGCGACGTCCTCCGCGCTGGAAGAGCGCACTGGCCGATCGCTCACCGCGGTCGATCCCGCCGTCGAGCCTCCCCGGAACGCCCCGAACAGGATGCCCGCCACGCTGCGGCCCATGGCCGCTGCCATGGCCCGGGTGAGGATGGTGCCCGAGGCGCCCACCAGGGTGCCGGCCACCACCAGGAGCACGTTGCCCAGCACCAGGCCGGAGGCCGCCACGGCCAGGCCGGTGAAGGCGTTCAGCAGCGAGATGACGATCGGCACGTCTGCGCCGCCCACCGGCAGCACCAGCAGTACGCCGGCCAGCAGCCCCAGCACCAGAAGCACCAGCGCGAGCGCGAAGGAACCGGTAAGGACGACGGCGGCGGCGGCACCCACCGCAGCGAGGAGCACCGCACCCATGATCACCGGCAGGCCGGGGAACACCACGGGCCGGGTGGTCATGAGCTCCTGCAGCTTGGCGAAGGTCAGGGCTGATCCGGCGAAGGAGACGGCCCCCACCAGCAGCGTGAAGACGATGGCAACGCGCACCCAGGCGTCCTCTGTGTGGGCGAGCTCGAGCAGTGCCACAAGTGCCGCGGCCCCGCCGCCCACGCCGTTGAACAACGCCACGAGCTGCGGCATCTGGGTCATCTTCACCCGCCGTGCCACCGGCGCGGCAACCGCCGAGCCCACCGCGATCGCGGCGAGGATCCAGGGGATGTTGTCCAGTTTGACCGAGAAGAAGACCGTGACGACGGCGAGCAGCGCACCGAACGCGCCCAAAAGATTGCCGCGGCGGGCGGTGCGCGGCGAGTTCAGGCCCCTGAGTGCCAGGATGAAGCAGGCGGCCGCTGCAAGGTAGAGCACGGCCGTCCAGCTCGGGTTGAGGAGAGTCACTGTGCGCCCTCCTTGCCCTCGGAGGCTGGCGCGTCAGGCGCCTTTCCAGCCGATGCCTTTCCGGTGGACGCCTTCCCGGCGGACGACGGCGGGACCTTGCGGCCGCGGAACATCTCCAGCATGCGGTCCGTCACCACAAATCCGCCCACCAGATTAGCGGTGGCGAGGACGACTGCGAGCAGGGCAACCGCCAGCACCCACGGATCCTCCGCCTGACCGGCCACGATGATGGCTCCCACCAGAATGATGCCGTGGATGGCGTTGGCCCCGGACATCAGGGGTGTGTGCAGCGTGCTGGAGACCTTCGAGACCACCTCGAAGCCCACGAAGACCGACAGCACTGTGATGGTGAGCAGGCTCATGCCGTCCATCAGGACATCCCTTCGATCCGGGCTTCTGCGGGCTGAGGCTCTGCCGGCTGAGGCTCTGCCGGTCGGGACCGCACAGCATATGGCTCAACGTCCGGCTGAGGCTCGACGGCGAGTGCGGTAAGAGCCTCCGCCGTCGGCCCGTGCCGCACTGCGCCGCCGTGCGTCAGGCAGGCGCCCGCCACCACTTCGTCCTCGAAATCCGGGGTCACGGTGCCCTCCCGGGTCATCAGAGCCAGCAGGTTGGCGACGTTCTTGGCGTACAGGCGCGACGCGTCGGCCGGCATGGTGGAGGCGACGTCCTTCATCCCCACCAGGGTGACGCTTCCCCGACCGTCCGCCGTGGGCACCTGGACGTCCTGGCCGGGCACGGAACCCTCCACATTGCCGCCGGACTCAGCGGCGAGGTCGACGACGACGGAACCCGGGCGCATGCCCTGCACCATTTCCCGGCTCACCAGAAGCGGTGCCCGCCTGCCGGGGACAGCCGCCGTCGTGATCAGAACGTCCGCCTGGGCGACGTGCGGGGCCAGAAGCCGGCGCTGCAGGGCGCCGCGGTCGGCGCTGAGCTCCCGCGCGTAGCCGCCGGATGCCTCCGCTGTCTCCCCCACCTTGTCGAGGCCCAGCTTGATGAAGGTGCCGCCCATTGAAGCCACCTCGTCGGCCGAAGACGGCCGGATGTCGTTGGCGGAGACGCGCGCCCCAAGCCGTTTGGCCGTGCCGATGGCCTGCAGCCCGGCGACGCCCACGCCGAGGACCAGCACCCGGGCCGGAGGGACGGTTCCGGCGGCCGTCATGAAGAGCGGGAAGAAGCGCGGCAGGCGCATGGCCGCTTCGAGCACGCAGCGGTATCCGGCCACGAGGGCCTGCGAGGAAAGGGCGTCCATGGACTGGGCGCGGGAGATGCGCGGCACCAGCTCGAGGGCGAAGGAGGTCACTCCGGCGTCTGCCAGCGCCCTTACGGTGGGCAGTTCGGACGACGGCGAGGCCAGACCGATGGTGACGGCACCCCGGTGGAGGGCTTTAGCTGTCGACGGTTCGAGCGCGCGCACGTGGGCGTAGACGTCCAGCTCGCCGAGATCGAGGTCGGGGACGATCCGGCCTCCCGCCTGGTGGTACTCGTCGTCGCTGTGTCCTGCGGCGACGCCCGCGCGCGACTCGATCAGGACCTCGAGGCCCAGCCCTACCAGCTGCTTCACCGTTTCCGGCGTCGCGGCCACCCGCCGCTCCCCGTCGCGGCGTTCCCGCGGTATGCCTAGTTTCACCAGCGACTCCCTTTCGGACGAGTACAGCGGTGCCGCTCTGGTGGGATGCGCCCGGGGATGGGCTTGACTCTCGCGGAGCGGCACTGCTGCACGTAGTTGGCTCGAGTCTATGGCCCACAGGGCCGGCAGGGCAGTAAGGCGGGTGTTACGGCAGGCGCAACAAGGTCGGGGCAACCGGATCGTGGTCGCTGCTGTAGCGGCTGTCCAGGGTGAAGGTGTTGATGGCCGCCTTGCTCACGGTGATCCCGGCTTGACGACGGCGGCGTCCTCGGCGCGCGGGTACGTCATGTTGCGGACCACTGCCCGGCATGACCACTAATTGTGGCAATGGCCACCGTCGGCCTGAGTGGTCGGCGGGACATCGAGGACGGGGGAGCGGTCGAAGAACCCGTCTGGACGAAGCTTGAAGCCCACGGAGTCCACCGGCATGATCGGCCAGTCCTCGACGCGCGGATAGTGGGTCAGGCCGAAGGTGTGCCAGAGCACGATGTCCTGGCCGTCTATGTCGCGGTTCTGCGCGATGTACGACGGCAGGCCGGCGCCGCCCGCATTCTGGTTGACGAAGTTCCCGGTGGGGTAGCGCTCGTCCTCGGCGAAGCGGGTGATCCAGAGGTCCTTGGTGGCGAACGCCGCCCGCTGGGCCACCGAGGAGCCCTTGTCCGCCAGCAGCATCGGCTGACCCTGCGGGCACAGCTTGTAGGCCACGGGCTCGCCGAGGCGGTTGAGCGAGTTCGGGTTGGAAATGTGCCAGGTCCGGCCTTTGCGCATGTCCGCCTCGCGGACGCCCTCGGATTCGGTGGCCAGCAGCGTGCGCCGGCGGGTGAAGGCGTTGCCCCGCTCGTTGCCGTCGCCCATCGGGACGCGGACCGATTCCTCTTCCTCCACCCGGTTGGTATTGCCGTCCAGGGCCATGTCCAGGCGCGCCCCGAACAGGTGCTGGTGGAAGGGGGCGCCGAGGCCGGGCGCGATTTCCGAGGCGTAGGGATAGCCCTTGCCCGGGTGGGTGCTGGTGAAGACGACGCCGGTGGCCTTGGCCTCGAACTCTATGGTGCCATCGAGGTAGAGGTACCAGTAGAAGCCGTAGTCGTAGTTGCCGACCGTGGTGAAGAAGGAGATCACCAGCCGGCGGTTGCGGCGCGTGTAGTCGATGCCTGTCCAGAGGTCGCTGTGCTTGGCCAGGATGCTCCAGTCTTCTTCGTGCATGCAGATCCCGTTGCGGATTTCCCGCGGGTTGCCGAATCCATCCGCGATCACGGGGCTGAAGTAGGTGATTTCGCCTAGGCAGTCGCAGCCCAGCTCCAGTGAATTCGCGTATTGACCCACCAGATACTCGCCCGTGTCGAAGTAGTTCTGCCAGGAGCGTACCGGTGCCGGATCACCATAGGGAACCACCATCTCCGCGATGGAGGCCCGGTTGATCACTGAACGGCGGCGCTCACCGTCCCGGAAGGTGATGTTGTGCAGCACCAGTCCCTCACGGACGTCGAAGCCCACATCCAGGCCCCACTTTCCCCACTCCACGTGGTTGCCGCCGGTCACGGCAAAGCTCGGGCCCTCCCCCTGGGTGATGCTGATCGGCTTGAGGGTGGTGCGCAGTGGCCCGGTGAGTTCGGGGTCCGTATAGTTGCCGTGCTCCGCGGGGACCGGGACCGGACCGAAATCCAGAACCTGGTCCACGGTCTTGCCGACGATGTCCACGTATGCCACGAGTCCGTCCACGGGGTGGGCCCAGGCGCTGTCCTCGGGGAAGTCCTGGACAAAGGCCAGCCCGCGCAGGATGCGCCGGCCCTTTTCCTCGGGGTACTCGAACACACCGGCGGACAGGGGTGCCACCCGGATCTTGGCCACATCCAGATCGCGGTCCGCCAGGGCCTTGAGCCAGCGCTCGTCCCGCGCGAGGAGTTCCTCTACGATGCCGAATTCCTCCTCCAGCACGGGCAGCTCGCCGCTGACGAAGGTGTCCAGCTCGACGGCGGACTCAACGGTGCCGCTGCTGATGGACACGACGACATCCTTGGGCGCCGCACCCGAAATATCATGCAGGAAGACCCGGAAGCGGCGGTTTACGACGCCGGCCCTGGCGTCCCGGGGCGGGTCGAGCAGGCCTTGGTAGGCGACGCGGATGCTCTCCCCCAGCAGGCCCGCGTCAAGCAGTATGCCGCGGACAGCGGTGATTTCAGCGGCCGTCGCCAGGGAGTGGGCGGTGGCTGCGGCAAGTGAGGTGGGAGGCATGGTGAACCTTTCCGGATCAGCGGACAATCGGAACAATCCCGCTCGATTGTATTTTTGTTCTATGACTGTAGAGAATAACCTTAAGTAAGCTGGCTCACAAGGGCCTTTTAGGGCAGGATTCTATTTTCAGGGGGCATTGTGCCGAAGGTGGTCGACCATGACCGGCGCCGATTGCAGCTGGTCGATGCGACCTGGCGGATCATCGCCCGCCAGGGCATCGAGGGTGCCACCATGCGCGAGATCGCGGCTGAAGCTGGATTCGCCAATGGCGCGCTGAAACCCTATTTCCCCACCAAGGATGACCTGGTCACCTTCGCCTTCGCCCACGTCTTCAACCAGACGAACCGGCGCATGGAGGAGTCGACGGCAGGCAAGCAGGGCCTGGCCGCGCTTCGGGCCTACTGCCATGAGATTCTGCCCTTGGACGAGACGAGGATCAGCGAGGCCAGGATCGTCATACCCTTCTGGCAGAGGGCCCTGACCGACCCGGCCAAGGCCGAGCTGCACGACAAATCCATGCTTGAATGGCGCGCCGGGCTCCTCAGCTACCTGCACGAGGCGAGGGCAGCCGGAGAGATCCGCACCGCCGTGTCCGACGAGGACATCGTGGGACATTTGATGACCGTCGTCCTGGGCGCGCAGATCACGGCATTGCTGTCCGCTGCGGAGCATTCGCCCGCGCATCTGGTTGCCCAGCTGGACGGATATCTGCAGTTGCTCGCAACCGGCGCGTAGTCCGAAACGGGGTTTTCCGGGCCGTTATTCGCCGACTGTCGAAAAAAGGTGACAGCCGCCCCTCGCCGGGGTTACAGTGGCAGGAATGTGTTCCACGCCACATAGCGGCAGCGCCGGAGACCGGCAGAGGGGCTATCCGTGACCGAGACCAGACTGCGCGCCAGGAGCGCCGGCGCCTACCTGCCGCCTCAAACGGCGGTGGTGAACTCCTTCGCCCAGTGGCACAATCTGATCTCCGAATCCTTCGTGCCGCTGGAGGTCCGCAGCGACTCGGAGAATTTCCGCGGGCGGCTGCGCTCCCAGGTGCTCGATGAACTGTCCATTGTGGAAGTCACTGCCAGTGGCCACCAGGTTCTGCGGACCCCCTCGCTCATCGCCGCCTCCGACCGCCGGTACTTCAAGTTGAATCTCCAGCTCTCCGGGCACGGCATGCTGATCCAGGACAACCGCGAGGCCACGCTGCGCCCCGGGGATCTCGCGGTGTATGACACGCACCGGCCCTATACGCTGGCTTACGACGGCGGCTTCCGGACCTTGGTCCTGATGTTCCCTCACGATGCCCTTGGCCTGCCGGTGGACTCGATTGGCCAACTGACGGCGGTGCGGATGGCCGGCGATCTCGGGCTGGGGCGGATGATCAGCCCCTTCATGGTCCAGCTGGCCGAAAACCTCGACCTGCTATCGGGCACCTGCGGCCACCGGCTCGCCCACAACGCCGTCGACCTGATTGCCACCATGTTTGACAGCGAGCTGGGCACCCGCCGCGGTCCGGCCGCCGGCACCCACGGAGACATACTCAAGAGCATCCGTCGCTACATCGAGACCAATTTGGGTGATCCAGGGATGTCGCCCGCGGACATCGCCGGGGCACACTTCATCTCGACGCGCCACCTGCACCATCTGTTCCAGGAAACCGGCACCACGGTTGCCAACTGGATCCGGACGCGCAGGCTGGAACGCTGCCGCCGGGACCTGTCCGACCCGCTCCTAGCCGGCCGTTCGGTCAGCGCGATTGCGGCGCGTTGGGGATTTATCGAGGCCGCCCACTTCAGCCGGATCTTCCGCGGTGCGTTCGGCGAACCGCCCAGCGCCTGCCGCCGCAACTGACGACGGGGCGCCTCCGCACAAGCTTCTGTGCAGGAGGCACAAGCTCTTCGCTCGCAGTCAAGTGCCGTTCCCGCAAAGACAAGACGTGGGCCCCGTCCCCGCGGGATAGTCATAGCACTGGCTCCAATGTGTGGGTGCCACCGAACGCAAATTGCTGGCTACCAGCTCGACTAGGAGTTACCCGATGGCAACGAAACTATTCATCAACGGTGAGTGGACCGGCGCGAGCGGCGGCACCATCACCAGCTACAACCCGGCCACTGAGGAAGTCATTGAGGAAGTCGGCTTCGCCAACCGGGCGGACGTCGGCACCGCGGTCGATGCGGCCCAGGCGGCCTTCAACAATCCGCAGTGGCGGGACATGCTGCCGGCCGAGCGGGCCCGGCTCCTGTTCCGGCTCGCCGATCTGATCGATGCCCACGGCGATGAACTCGCCGAGCTGGAAACCCGGGACCAGGGCCAGCCGATCGGGATCTCACGCAACATTTCGGTCGCAGGCGCGGCCGAGCACTTCCGCTACTACGCCGGCTGGGTCACCAAGATCGAGGGCCGCACCTCCCCGATCTCCTTCTCGGACACGCTGCACTACACCCGGCGCGAACCGATCGGGGTCTGCGCGCTCATTACGCCGTGGAACTTCCCGCTGATGATCCTGTCCTGGAAGCTCGCCCCCGCCCTGGCCACCGGCAACACCGTCGTGATCAAGCCGGCGGAGCAGACACCGCTGACCTCCATCCGGCTGGTCGAATTGGCCCAGGAGGCAGGATTCCCCGCCGGCGTGGTCAACCTGGTGACCGGCGACGGCAGCACGGGCCAGGCTCTGGTGGACCACCCGAAGGTCGACAAGGTCTCGTTCACCGGCTCGACCGCCGTCGGCCGCTCCATTGTGGCGGGTTCCGCGGCGTCGAACCTGAAAAAGGTCACCCTGGAGCTGGGCGGCAAGGCCCCGTCCATCATCGCAGCCGACGCGGACATCGATGCAGCCGTCGACGGCAACATCGCCGGCGGCATGCTCAATTCCGGCCAGGTCTGCGCCGCCTACACCCGCTTCTACGTTAACCGGAAGCGCGAGGACGAATTTGTGGCCAAGATGGCAGCCGGCGTGCAGTCCATGAAGGTCGGACCCGGGGTGGATCCGTCCACGCAGCTCGGACCGCTGGTCTCCGCCGAGCACTTGGCCCACGTCGAACAGTTGGTCGCCGCCGGCAGGTCCGAGGGCGCCGAGCTGATCACCGGCGGCGGGCGCGCCGCGGACACGGGCTACTTCTACCAGCCGACTATCTTCGCCGGCGTCAAGGACAGCATGGTCATCGCGACCAAGGAGGTCTTCGGACCCGTCCTGTCGATCCTGACCTATGAGGACGATGACGAGCTGCAGGTGCTGATCGACCGCGCCAATGACACGGAGTACGGTCTGGCTGCCACCGTCTGGACCAAGGACATCACGACGGCCCACCGCCTGGTGAACGGTATCCGGGCGGGCGCAATCTTCGTGAACATGCCCCCGGTCCCGGACATGGCCGCGCCCTGGGGCGGCTTCAAGACCTCCGGCTGGGGCAATGAAATGGGCCCGTACTCGATCGACGCCTACACCCAGACCAAGGGTGTCTGGATGCACCACGGCAGCTAGTGTAGCGTGTCGTTGATTCCTTTGGGTCTGATTGTTTGTCAGACTTGGACCATGGTTTATGTGGCGAAAGCACTGGTGTTGCGTGAGGGTGATCGGGAGCTGCTGGAGTCATTGACGCGGGGGAAGTCTTCCTCGGCGACGGTGGCTCTTCGGGCCCGGACCGTTTTGCTGGCCGCCGATGGGTTGGCGAATATCCAGATTGAGAAGTCGACCGGATTCTCGGCTCCAACGGTGTTGAAATGGCGGAACCGCTACGTCCGGGACGGTGTTGAGGGACTGCAGGATGTTCCGCGTCCGGGCCGCGAACCGGTGATCGATGAGCTGGCGCTGATTGCCGAGACCCTGGTCAATGATGGGAAGCCGCCGGCGGAACTGGGGATCTCGCACTGGTCGGCCAGGATCATGGCCGAGCGTTTCGCGATCTCGTTTTCCTCCGTGGCCCGGATCTGGCGCAAATGGAAAATCCAGCCGCACCGGATCGAGACGTTCAAGTTCTCCACCGACCCGCAGCTGGAGGCCAAGCTGCGTGATGTGGTCGGCCTGTACATCTCCCCGCCGGAAAACGCAGTCGTGGTCAGCATCGATGAAAAGACCCAGATCCAGGCCCTGGACCGGACGCATGCGAATCAGCCGCTGTCCCCGAAACACGCATCCCAGCAGACGCACGACTACAAGCGCAACGGGACCACGACCCTCTTCGCTGCCCTGGACGTACTCACGGGCAAGGTCAGTGCCAACGCCTTCTACCAGCGGCACACCAACACCGAGTTCGTAGACTTCCTGAACCAGGTTGCGACCGCCCATCCGGACGTTGAACTGCACGTCATCTGCGATAACTACGCCACCCACAAGCACCAAAACGTCAAGGACTGGCTGGCCGCCAACCCGCGCGTGAGCATGCACTTCACCCCGACGAGCTGCTCCTGGCTGAACATGGTCGAGATCTTCTTCGGCCTCGTCACCCGCCAAGCCATCAGGCGGGGATCCTTCCACTCGGTCCAAGACCTCGAAGACACCATCGAAACCTACATCACCAACTACAACGAGAGCGCCAAACCATTCCGCTGGATCAAAACCGCCGACTACCTACTCGGCAAGATCAAACGAAAACAAACCATTAACACGTGACACTAGCATCGCCGTCTTTGCCCCTTTTGGCCGTGGCCCCTTGGCGGGCCGGCCGGCCGCAATCCGGCCGAGGAATCGTCCGGATGCGGACGGTTCAAGCACTGATCGACTCATGAGGAGTATGACCATGTCGATAAAACAAACCGCAACTGACATCGATGCACCGCCCACCCTGCGCAAGGGGCGCCTGGGCGTCATGGGCATCGTTTTCTTCGTGGTGGCCGCCGCCGCCCCGCTGGTCGGCATGACCGGCGCCGTTCCGATCGCCATCGTGCTCGGAAACGGCGCCGCGGCGCCCGGCGCCTATCTGGTGGTGGGCCTGACCCTGATCCTGTTCAGCGTCGGCTATGCGGCGATGAGCCAACGCGTGACCAACGCCGGGGCGTTCTTCGCCTACATCGGCGCGGGCCTGGGAAAGCACCTCAGCAGTGCTTCCGCTTTCGTCTCCATTCTGTCCTACGTGGCCATCCAGCTGGGTATCTATGGCTTCTTCGGCGGCCTGATTTCGACACAGATCGGCATGCTCCCGTGGTGGGCGTGGTCCCTGCTGGCCTGGGTCATCGTCACCTTCCTATCGCTGCTTAGCGTCGACGTCGGCGCCAAATTCCTCGGTGGGTTGATGCTGCTTGAACTCTCCTCGCTGGTCATCACCTCAGTGGCGATCCTCATCCAGGGCGGACCGGAAGGCCTCAATTTCGCGGCTTCCTTCAGCCCGGGGTCGATCATCGCCGGCGGACTCGCCGGCTCGGCCGGCATCGCCTTCGCCTTTGCCTTCGCGTCCTTCATCGGCTTCGAGGCCACCGCGATCTACGGTGAAGAGTCCAAGGACCCGAAGAAGGTCGTACCGCGGGCCACATACCTCGCGGTGGGCGTCATCACCTTGCTGTTCGCCCTCACCGCCTTCGCCATGGTGACCGGAATGGGAGCCTCCACGGTGGTCCAAAAGACGGTGGAGTACTCCACGATCGGGAACGTCCCGCTGGCCGACCCGGCCGCGGTGCTGTTCGCCCTGGCCACGCAGTACATCGGGCCTTGGATGGCGACGGTCATGAGCATCCTCGTGCTCTCGAGCCTGTTCGCCGGTTTGTTGGCCTTCCAGAACGCCGCCAGCCGCTACCTGTTCGCGCTCGGCCGCGGCGGCGTGCTGCCCAAGGTGCTGAGCCACGTCAACTGCCGTGGTGCCCCCAGCACCGCATCGATTGTCACGTCAGTGGTCTCGGGGCTCGTCATCGTCGTCTTCGCCATCTTCCAGCTCGACCCGGTGCTCAACCTTTTCTACTGGTTCAGCGGCCTCGCCGTCGTCGCCATCGTGCTGATCGAGATCCTGGTGTGCATCGCCGTGGTCGTGTTCTTCCGGCGCAACAAGGGCACCGAAAACGTCTTCCAGACGACGATTGCCCCGATTCTGTCCGCCATCGGTCTGGTGCTGGGCGAATAACTGCTCATGTCGCGCTTCGGGCTGCTCGCCGGGACCGTGGCGGAGGGCGTAGACCCGGCTGTCACCGTCTGGGGCTTGAGCACCATCGGCTGGGTGCTGGTCGCCCTGCCGTTCGCGCTGATGCTGGTCGGCTACCTCGTCTCGCGGTGGCGCAACGATGAGAACGACGAGCTCGTCAGGGACGAGCTCCCCGCAATTTGATTCCACCCCTGGGGTGGTTGTACTTGGACGGGACGTTGTTTGCAGCGGGTGATCGGTGGTTGGCCTCCAGGCTGCTGTGTGGCCTGTCATTGGGTTAGAAGTCGAGCCAGGGACATTCACGCTCCTGATTATGCAGACGTTCACTATGGCCGCCGTGTTCAACTGTTTCCGCAAGCAACACGCGGAAGAAACGTGTGGCGTACCAAAGCCGCTCCGGTGGTCGCGGGGCTGCGGATGTTGGTGTTGGTGTTGTCATCCTGATGATCCTGTTCCTGAACCTGGACATGGCCCCGGGCCGGAGTGAGAGCGTGATCCGCGTGTTCAATGTCCCCGCAATTACCTGGGCCCTCACGGCCGTCCTGCTGGTCACAGGAAGCCATCACCTCCTGCAGGCGACGCGGGCACGCCGCTTCGCGGACAGAGTAAACAACAGACTTCATGCCCTCATGAATGCCCTAATGGCGGCCATGCTGTGGGACCTCGCGCCATCGACCATGCTGGCCCAGATCGCAGCCCTCACGGGCGCCGCACTCTGGTTTGCCATCCGGGCGGTCGCCCGTCCGGAGTTCAAAACACTCTGCGCGGGTAGGCACGGCCGGCTCAAATGCGCCTATCACAGCCTCACAATGGCCGCTGCGGCTCTCATGGTCGCAGCGATGGGCCACGCGACGACAAGGGGTCTTGGATCCGTTCGGGCCGGCGGAACATCCCACGCCCACCACACGACGGCAGCTGCTGTTCACGTCAAGGCCGCAGGAACATCTGATCAAGCAGGTGTCCTGACGGCGCTGCCGACAACATTTTTCGGAGCCGCGGCAGTGGTTTTCTTTGTCCTTCTGGTACGTTCCCGCGCAACGAAAACCACCGTTCGGCACGCAGTGGCGCCGAGCATGTCAGTCCGCGCGGCGCACGGGCTCGAAGCCCTGGCCGCCGCCGTAATGGCCCTGGTGTTTGCCACCTTGTCGGCATAATGCTCGCCGACGACCAGCCGTATCCCGGAACTCGGGTACCAGACGGACACGGCCGTCCTGACGACTCCCACCGCACGGAATAATTGAGGGAGACTAAACGAGCGTTCAGCCAGCTTCGAGAATCAGCGATGCTTTTGAGAACCTGCTTCAGGAGAACCGCAAATTTGGGGGCGATCCTCGAGTAGCTTGGTTGGGCTCCCGGCCAACCGGGAGCCGGAGCCGGAGCCGGAGCCGGAGCCGGAGCCGTCAAGATTTTCGAGCACGAGCCGGCCTGCCCGGATGCCCGGCACCTCGACGTCGGAGACAATATCGCGAGCCCGGACACCGTGGATTCCACGGGAGCGATAGAACTCCTGCACGTCGGTGCGGCCCTTTGTCGCCGGCACATGCCTAACGGCCTGTGGACAGGTCCGAGGAGATCAGCTCCGCGGTGGCCACGATTTCTTTCCGCACCGATTCCAGGTAGGCCTGCGGATCCGGTTTTGCCGCCACGGACTGCACCTGCAAGGACACGTTGACGGCCGCAACCACCTTGGCGGGGCCATGGACAACCGGGGCGGCAATGGACATCAGGCCAATTTCGAGCTCTTGGTCCAGCAGGCACCAGCCCTGCGCCCGCACAGTGTCCAATACCGCCAACAGTTCTTTGGATGTGCCCAGCGCCCGGGGTGTGAGCGGCTTGATTTCTGCCGCGGCCAGATACTCCTTGAGCTGGGCCGGCGGCAGCGCCGCCAAAAGGACCCTTCCCATGGACGTTGCATAGGCCGGGAAGCGCGTGCCCACCGTGATGCCCACGTTCATGATCCGGCGGGTGGTCACTCGGGCAACGTACGCGATGTCTGTTCCGTCCAGCACCGCGGCCGACGTCGACTCCCCCAGCTTGAGCGACAACTCCTCGAGGTGCGGCTGCGCGAGCTGCGGGAGGGACAGCCCGGACAGGTAGGCGTACCCCAACTGCAGCACCCTGGCTGTCAGAGCGAAGGTCTTGCCGTCCGTGCGGACGTAGTCCAGCTCCACGAGGGTGTGCAGGAACCGGCGCGCTGTGGCCCGGGTGAGATCTGTCCGGGCGGCCACTTCCGTGAGGGTCATGAACGGGTGATCGGTGTCGAACGCACGGATCACCGACAATCCACGCGCCAGCGACTGCACGTACAGGTCGCTTGCCTGCGGCGATTTTCCCGCCGGGGGCGCTCCGGATACTGCTGCGTCGGTCATGGTTACCTATCCTATGGGTTTCGACCAGCTCAACCAGCGGACCGGACAAGCTCAACCGCCGGGCTCCGTTTCGACCAGCTCAACCAGCGGCCCTGAGGGGCGCCGGCACCAATTCCTGGAGTTCCTCGAGGGTGCAGCCGAACGTCTCGCGGACCTGGACGCCGTCCGGTCCCGTGAGGAATACCGCCTTGTCCGTGTACACCCGCGTTACACAGCCCACCCCTGTCAGCGGGCACGTGCACGCCTCCACGAGCTTGGACACGCCCTCGCGGGTCAGGAGCGTCATCATCACAAACACGTCCTTGGCGCCTGTGGCCAGGTCCATGGCCCCGCCCACGGCAGGAATCGCGTCCGGTGCCCCGGTGTGCCAGTTGGCCAGGTCACCTGTTGCGGAAACCTGGAAGGCACCGAGCACGCAGATGTCCAGGTGGCCGCCGCGCATGATCGCGAACGAATCGGCGTGGTGGAAGTAGGACGCCCCCGGGAGCTCGGTGACGGGGATCTTGCCGGCGTTGATGAGGTCGCGGTCGATCTGGTCCCCTCTGGCTTCCGGGCCCATGCCCAGCATGCCGTTTTCCGTATGGAGCGTGATGTTCTGCTCCGGCAGGAGGTAATTGGACACCAGCGTGGGCTGGCCGATCCCCAGGTTCACAAACGAGCCGGGCAGGATGTCCTTGGCAACGAGCCGGGCCAGGTCATCCCGGCCGATTGACGTCCGGGACGTCTGGATACTTGTCTGGGCGCTCATGTCAGGCCACCTTCACAATGCTGTTGACGTAGATTCCGGGGGTCACGATGTTCTCCGGGTCCAGGCCGCCCACCGGCACAATCTCGGACACCTGCACCACCGTGTGCCTGGCCGCGGCGGCCATGATCGGCCCGAAGTTCCGCGCGGTCTTGCGGTACACCAGGTTGCCCTTGCCGTCCGCCTTCAAAGCCTTGACGAGCGCGATGTCGGCGTGGATGGGCGTCTCGAAGACCTGCCCGCGGCCGTCGAGGATGCGCGTTTCCTTGCCCTCGGCCAGCATGGTGCCGTAGCCGGTGGGCGTGAAGAAGCCGCCGATGCCCGCGCCGGCGGCCCGGATTCGCTCGGCCAGGTTGCCCTGCGGCACGAGCTCCAGCTCGATCTCCCCGGCCTTGTACTTGGCGTCGAAGTGCCAGGAATCGGACTGGCGCGGGAAGGAGCAGATCATCTTCCTCACGCGCCCTTCCTTGATCAGCAGCGCCAGTCCCTGGTCACCCTGGCCGGCGTTGTTGTTCACCACGGTCAGCTCGCGCGCGCCGCAGTCCATCAGGGCATCGATCAGTTCGAATGGCTGGCCGGCGTTGCCGAACCCGCCGATCATCACGGTGGAACCGTCCTGGATCCCGGCAACGGCCTCGCCGACGGTGTCAATGAATGTCAGCATGGCCTAGCCCTTCACTATGCTGGCGCCGGAGGAAGCAGTGACGTTTTCCAGCACCACGGCCAGGCCCTGTCCCACGCCGATGCAGATTGCGGCGACGCCCCAGCGCTCACCTGACGCCTGCAGGCTGCGGGCCAGCGTGCCCAGGACGCGCGTGCCGGAGGCGCCCAGCGGATGGCCCATGGCCAGGGCGCCGCCGTGCCGGTTCACAATGGCGGGGTCAATACCCCAGGCATTGATGCAGGCCAGGGACTGTGCGGCAAAAGCCTCGTTAAGTTCGACGGCGCCCACCTGGTCCCAGCCGATGCCCGCCTTCGCGAGGGCTTTGTTAGCCGCTTCCACCGGCGCGTAGCCGAAGTACTGGGGATCGTTGGCGTGCGCACCGCGGCCCGCGATGCGGGCCAGCGGTTCCATCCCGAGCAGCCCGGCGGCGCTCTCGCTGCCGATCCAGGCCGCGGAGGCGCCGTCCGACAGCGGGGAGGCGTTGCCGGCGGTGACCGTACCTCCATCGACACCACCGTTTTCGGTCCGGAACACGGTCTTCAGGCCGGCCAGCTTCTCGGCCGAGGAGCCGGCGCGGATGCCTTCATCCCGGACCAGGTCGGTGCCGGGCACAGGGCTCACCAGGTTGTCGTAGAAACCGTCATCCCACGCGGCCGCTGCGAGGTTGTGGGAGTTGGCGGAGAACTCGTCCTGCTGTTCCCGGGTCACACCGTACTTCTCACGGAGACGCTCTGTGGCCTCGCCCAGGGAGATGGTCCACTCCTTCGGCATGGCCCTGTTGACCAGCCGCCAGCCCAGCGTGGTGGACGCCAGGGTCATGTCGCCGGCCGGGTACGGCTTCTCGGTCTTGGGAAGCACCCAGGGGGCGCGGCTCATGGATTCGGCGCCGCCCACAAGCATCAGCTCGGCGTCGCCCGCGTTGATCTGGCGGGACGCGATGATGGCGGCGTCCAGGGAGGAGCCGCAGAGCCTGTTGACCGTGGTGCCGGGGATGGAGACCGGGAGCCCGGCCAGCAGCGTGCCCATGCGGGCGATGTTGCGGTTTTCCTCACCCGCACCGTTGGCGTTGCCGAACACCACTTCATCGATGCGCTCCACGTCCAGCTTCGGGACGCGCTTCACCGATTCGCGGATCACATGCGCGGCGAGATCGTCCGGGCGGACGGCGGCAAGGCCGGCGCCGAACTTACCGAAAGGCGTCCTGACTGCGTCGTAGATAAAGGCCTGGTTCATGCGTTCTTGTCCATTTCTGCGAAGACCTGCTGTGCGGTCTTGAAGGCGGTGTTGGCGGAGGGGACCCCGCAGTAGATGGCAGTCTGAAGCAGGACTTCCTTGATTTCGTCGCGGCTGAGGCCGTTGGTGATGGCCGAGCGGACATGCATGGCCAGCTCTTCCCAGTGCCCGTGCGCCACCATCGCGGTGATGGTCACGGCCGAGCGCATCTGCCGGCTCAGGCCAGGGCGCGTCCAGATGCCACCCCACGCGATCCGGGTGATCATGTCCTGGAAGTCCTCGGTGAAGGCATCCTTGTTGGCGTTGGCGCGGTCCACGTGCGCGGCACCCAGCACTTCGCGGCGGACTGCCATGCCGCCGTCGTAAATCTGCTGGCTGGTAGCGTCCGGCTGGACCACTCCGTTGCGTTCCGTGCCGTTGCGCGCGGCGTTGCCTGGGTCGGTCATTTTTCGATTCCTCCGATGAACTTCCGCAGCAGGTCAGCCACAACAACAGGTGCTTCGGCGGGTGCCAGGTGCGCCACACCGTCCAGCGATACCGCCGTGGCGGTTCCGCCGCCGGCATTGATGCCTTCCACGATTTCCTCCGCGAACGACGGCGGTGCAACAGTGTCTTCCGCACCGGCCACTGCCAGCGTGGGGACGGAGATGCTGCCGAGCTCAGAACGGACGTCAAAGCCGGCGAGGGCGTCGCAGCAGAAGGCGTAGCTGAAGCGGTCGGCGTCGCGCAGCGAGTGCAAAAGCCTACTGCTGAGCTCGGGCTCGCGGTCCATGAAGCCCGGGGCGAACCAGCGCTGCGCGGAACCCTGGATCATCACCGGAGTGCCCTGGCCGCGGACCGTATCGGCGCGTTCCAGCCAGCCTTCGGGCGTGCCCAGCTTGGCGCCGGAACATTGCACCGACAGGCTCTTGAGCCTCTGGCCGTGCTTGATGCCCAGCTGCAGGCCCGTTGCCCCGCCCAGCGAAACGCCGGCGTAGTGGAACAGCGCGCCCGGGGCGATCGAATCGACAAGCTCGACGACGGCGTCAGCCAGCTCCGCGACGTCGAACGTCTCCGTGGCGGCAGGTGAGACGCCGTGGCCGGGCAGATCCCAGGCCACCACGTCGAAGGAATCGCCGAGCAGGGCGCCGGTCTGGGCCCAGAGCACCGAGGACGTTCCGAGCGAGGGTCCCACAATGAGGAGTGGCTTGTCCCCGAGGGCGCGCTGGGGTGAAAGCAACGCTGCTTTGATGGTTGGTTTAGCCACGGGAGGCTCCGTTTCCGTCTGCGCTTGTTGAGTCGGTTGAGTTGCCGCGTGCAAATTCCGGGTACGCAGCCAGGATGCGCCGTGAGATTTCGCCGGCCTGGCCCAGGTAGCTGGCGGGATCCAGCAGCTCTTCCAGCCGCTCATCGGAGAGCCGGCCTGCCGGCACCGCTTCCCTTAGCAGCCGGCGGTAGGTGCTCCTTTGCTCGGCGGCCGACGCCTGCAATGTCTGGTCCACGAGGGCTTGGAGCTGCTGCTTGCCGGTTTGACCAGCCTGGCTCCCACCAAGCAGCGGGGCCACGGCCGCGTTCACACCTTCGCTCAGCAGCAGCGGACCGGACAGTTCCAGGTTGCGGCGCATGGCTTCGGGGAAAAGCTGCAGGCCCTCGGCAAGCTCCCGGACCTTGCCGGCGGCGCCAAGTGCCAGGCGGAGCAGCTGCCGGATGGCCGGCCATTCCGTGTGCCAGGCCCCGTCCGGGCGCTCGTCGTTGAAGTTGGCGGCGGCCAGGTGCAGCTGCGCTGCGAGGCCGGGGGCCTGGAGGGCGGCGCTGCGGACCAGCACGGAAAGTACGGGGTTCTGCTTCTGCGGCATAGCCGAGGACACACCGCGTCCTGCTGCCCGGGGCTCCGCCAGCTCGGCGACCTCAGGCCTGCTCAGGAACAGGACGTCTGCCGCGATCTTGCCCAGGGCGTCCAGCACGGCAGCCAGGGAATCCCCCAGCGAGCTGACGGCGAGGCGGTTGGTGTGCCACGGGGCCGGCGCCGGCGCCAGGCCGAGTTCAGCGGCCAGGGCGTCCGCAAGGTCGAAGGGTGTCACTGCCGAGGCGGAGGTCAGCACCGTTCCCGCGGCGAGCGTCCCCGCTGCTCCGCCAAACTGCACGGGCAGCTCAATGGCCTCGAGCCGCCGCGCGGCGGCAGCCACACCGTGGAACCACTGCGCCGCCTTGAGCCCGAACGTGAACGGAAGAGAATGCTGCGTCAGGCTCCTGCCCACGCACAGCGTGTCCGCATGCTGTTCCGCGAGGTCGGCGAGCGCCGTCGTCGTACCTCTGATGTCCGTGAGCAGCGCCGAAACCGCGTTGCCGGCCAGCAGCATCAGCGCGGTATCCAGCACGTCCTGGCTGGTGAGCGAGGTGTGCACGGCACTCATCGCATCTATACCGGCGGCGCTGATGTTGTCCGTGTCCGGGGCCGTGTCCAGGGCCTTGACCTGTTCGCGGAGATCGGCCAGCAGCGGGATCACCGGATTCGCGCCGCCCTGGGCGCGCACGGCAATATCAGCCACGTCGTAGCGGGAGACATCCGCGGCAGCAGCCACGATTGCCGCGGAACCTGCCGGCGCCAGACCCGCCTTTTCCAGCACCTTGGCCCAGCCGGCCTCAACCGCCAGAATGGCTGCCAATACGGCCCGGTCCCCGGTCAGCGCCGCCACAGCGGGCGATGCCGACACTGGACTCAGCAGGCCGACGTCGCTGTCCATTCCGGTCAGCTCTGCCATTCCGGTCAGCTCCGCGGGAGTCACTCGAAGTCCAGGAAGACGGTCTCGCCCTCGCCCTGCAGCCGGACGTCCCAGGTGAGCCCGCCGTCGGCGTCGCGCCGAGCGATCAGGGTCTGGCGGCGCTCCGGGTCAAGGGAGCTGAGCAGTGGATCGGCGGCCAGCGCTTCCTCGTTTTCCGGAAGGTAAACGCGGGTGAAGAGCCTGTTCATCAGACCGCGGGCAAACACGGCCACGGAGATGAAGGCGGCAGCGCCGGGTTCGGTGGGGCCAGGGTTCACGGTGGTGAAGGTGTACACGCCGGAGTGGCCCACGGAGCCGCGCCCCCAGCCGGTGAAGGTGTAGCCGTCGCGGACCAGTGAGCCGGTGCGCTGGACGATCCTGCCTTCGGCGTCCGGCTGCCAGATCTCCAGGATGGCGTCCGGGATGGTGTGTCCGGCGCCGTCGTACACGGTGCCCTGAAGGCGGACGGAGCCAGCTGATCCGGGGGCCAGCAGCTCGTTGTCCTTGTTATAGGGCAGCGCGTAGCCGTAGAACGGGCCGACGGTCTGGCCAGGGGTGGCTGCCAGTTTGGGTGTTCCGCTATTCATCGTCATCGCCTTCTGCTCCCAGCGCCTCGTTTTCGGTCCAGGTCCGCTGTGACCCGGTCAGGACGATGTCCCAGTTGTAGCCCAGCGCCCATTCGGGCTTGGTCAGCTCGTGGTCATACTGCGCCACGAGCCGGTCGCGGGCATCCTGGTCAACGATCGACTGGTAGATGGGGTCCAGCGGGAAGAGCTGGTCGCCGGGGAAGTACATCTGCGTGACAATCCGCTGGGTGAACGCGGTTCCGAACATGGAGAAGTGGATGTGCGCGGGCCGCCAGGCATTGACGTGGTTCTTCCACGGGTACGCACCGGGCTTGATGGTGGTGAAGCTGTACGAGCCGTCGGCGCCGGTGATGCAGCGGCCCACCCCCGTGAAGTTGGGGTCGATCGGGGCGGGGTGCTGGTCCCGCTTGTGGATGTAGCGGCCGGAGGAGTTGGCCTGCCAGATCTCCACGAGCTGGCCAGCCACGGGGCGGCCGTCGCCGTCAAGCACCTTGCCCGCAACGATGATGCGCTCGCCCTGGGGCTCGCCGTTGTGCTGGATGGTCAGGTCCGATTCCAGCGCGTGCACGTCCTGGTGCCCGAACGCCGGGGAGTACAGCTCGATGGTCTCCGGGTCCGCATGGTGCAGGCTCTTGGTGGGGTGGCGCAGGATGCTGCTGCGGTACGGCGCGTAGTCCAGCCGCGGCTGGGTGTCCGGCCGGGCGCCATCCTTGAGTGCCTGTGCGTAGGCATCTCCGATGGCCTTGATCTCTGCGCTGAGGTCCTGTTGGGTCTCCACGGCGGCCTCCTGTTCGGTTGGTAGTGGTTTTTTGGTTCCGTGCGGTCTAAACGGTCAGTGCGGTGTAGCTGGTCAGTGCGGCCTAAACGGTCTGTGCGGTCTGTGCGGTCAGTACCCGGTGCAGGTGGTCGTACTGGACGGCGTGCCTTACGGGGGCATTGGGTGCCCCGTAGCCGTCGTACGCGCCGCGGCGTTCCACCATTTCGAAGAACACACTGCCCACGGTGGCGGTGTAGAAATGCAGGAATTCGCCGTCGGCGTCGCGGTCGTAGAGGAGGTTGAGTTCTTTGAGCGTGGCCAGGAAGCCAGCGTCCAGGCCGAACCGGGCGTCCAGGTCCTCGTAGTAGTTGGCCGGGATCTGCAGGAACTCCAGGCCGCGGGCCCGGGCGGCCCTGGCCGTGGCCACCAGGTCATCCACGGCGAACGCAATATGTTCCTGGTAGGTTTTGCGCTGGCCGGCTCCGGCGGTTGACGCGTCATCCTGCCGGGCAGCGTCATCCTGCCGTGCAGCGTCATCCTGCTGGATCAGCGGCGCCAGGTTCAGCACCAGGCGCACGCCGCGGTCCGCCGTCAGCATCACCTGCGAGCGGACCAGCCCGCTGGGGCTGGGCACCTCCGCGAACGGCTGCGGCTCCAGGGCCAGGGCGCTGGTGTAGAAAAGGACCGCCTCGTCAAAGTGCTGCCCGGGCTGGGCCAGGTTCACGTGGTCGATGACCGCGCTGCTGCCTGCAGCAGTGCCGTCGGCGGGGACTTCCAGCCCTTCACCGAATTCGGCGGTCCACGCGGCGGTGCCGTCCGGGCTGCCCTGGCACAGGAAGATTTCGGTGGAATCCGGGGCGGCAAAGCCCTGGAAAACTTCCTCGTTGGCCTGGCTCTTGCGCGGAACGGCGGGCGCCTTGAGCTGACGGGCGCGGGCGGAGGCAATGACGGGCGCATCGACGTCGAACCCCAATGCCGCAATGGCGGGCTCAGCGTGAGAGGCTGCCTGTTCGTTGATGATCACCCGGGCGTGGCCCATGGTCCACAGTTGCACATCCTTGGTGCGGTGGCGGCCGTTGAACCCGAACCCCAGCTGGCCCAACACAGTCTCCAGGCCGGCGGTGTCCTCCGCCTTGACCTCGGCGAAGTTGAACCCTGCCGGTTCGGCCACCTGCGGGAGCGTGGCCAGTTCCATGGGATAACGACGGCGGCTGGCGGCTTTTGTGGCTGGCCCACCGGCGGTGCCGCCCGGGCCATCAGCGGAAGCGGCGTTGGCGTCCAGCCACTTGGCGCTCTGCTCCTCCAGCCAGATCAGCGAGCGCATGGCATCCACGGCGGTGCGGTCCACGTCCGACTGGCGGAAGACGTCGTTGAAGACCTCCAGCGACACCGGGCCCGTGTAGCCGGCGCGGACCACATGGCCCATGAACTTGGCCAGCTCGAACTGGCCCTCGCCCGGGAAGACCCGGTAGTGCCGGCTCCAGGACAGGACGTCCATGGACAGCTTGGGGGCGTCGGCCACCTGGACGAAGAAGATCTTGTCCGGGTTGATGGCCTCGATGGGGGCGGTGTCCCAGTCGCGGGACAGGATATGGAAGGAGTCCAGGCAGGTGCCCAGATTGGGATGATCCACCATTTCCACGAGCCGGTGGGCGTGCTCGTAGTCGTTGACGTACTTTCCCCAGGCCAGTGCCTCGTATGCGACTTTGACCCCGTGCTCCCCTGCCAGCGCGGCGAGGCGGGCCAGCTGCCCTGCCCTAAGTGCATCGTCATCAATGGTTGCTGTGGCCACATTGGAGCAGACCAGGATGGTGTCCATGCCCAGCCGGGACATCAGCGTGAACTTGGCCTCCGCCCGGCGGAGGTTGGCCGCGAGCAGCTCCTCCGTGACGCCGTCGAAATCGCGGAACGGCTGGTACAGGTCTAGCGTGATGCCAAGATCCGTGGCCATCTTGCGGACGTCCTCCGGGCTCAGCGGGGAGGTGACCAGATCCTGTTCGAAGATCTCGATCCCGTCAAAGCCCGCAACCGCGCAGGCCTGCATCTTTTCCTTCAGCGTGCCGGAGAGGCAGACTGTGGCGATTCCTGTGCGCATCAGACAGCCACCTCTTCGGCGGCAACGAGTTCCAGGAAATGCTTCCGCATCCTGTCGGCATCGGCCTCCAGCCCGGTGAAGATCCGGAAAGCGTCCGACGCCTGGCCAACCGCCATCCGGCCGCCGTCCAGGACGTCGCAGCCCTTGGCGCGGGCCTCGCCGACCAATTCCGTTTCGATCGGACGGTAGACGATGTCCGCCACCCAGTGCCTTGATTCCACGAGGGACATGTCCAGCGGGAGTCCGGGGTGCGCGGCCATGCCCACGGGGGTGCAGTGCACCAGGCCGTCGGCCAGCGGCATCAGCTGCGGCAGCTCCGCCTTCGTGCGTGCCGTGACCGTGCGGTCCGGGAAGAAGCCGGCCAGTTCTGTAGCGCGTTCCGCGCAGCGTGCGGGGTCCATGTCCACGAGGTCCAGTGTCTGCACACCGGCGGTGAGCAATGCATAGGCGACGGCGGAGCCGGCACCGCCCGCTCCCAGCTGGACAACACGCTCCAGCATCGCGTCCGGGAGCCCGGAAGCCAGAGCAGAAGCGAAGCCGGAAAAGTCTGTGTTGTGGCCGATGAAGCGGCCGTCCCTAATGACCACGGTATTGACGGCGCCCAGCTTCAGGGCGTCCGGAGACGCCTCGTCCAGATGGTCCAGGACCAACTGCTTGCAGGGGTGAGTGATGTTCAGGCCGTTGAAGCCCAACCGGTAGGCGCTCTGCAGCAGGTCACCCACGGACTCGCCCGGCAGGCCGAGCTCGGTGAGGTCGATAGGGCGGTACAGGTAGCGCAGACCCTGCACATCACCTTCGCGTTCGTGCATGTGGGGGCTTAGTGACGGCATCACGCCATCGCCGACCAGTCCCACGAGGTAGGACTCAGTTCGATTGCTCATCCGTGCAGCTCCTTTGACAACGGCACTCGGCAGGCCGGGACGCTCAGGGCGTGGGCGGCGGGCCGGGTGATAGGGATTACAGTACAGCAAATGTTCACATGTTGCACTCTTGTTCTTATTGCGAACTTATTGTTCTGACGGATACGGAAGCTCATCGCTGCGGCAACCGGGCTGACAGCTCGGAGGCAGCCTCCTGCAGCAGGGGGACGTGGGCGATCAGGGCGTCCATGCTGAGCCGGAACACCGGAACTGCAGTGGCCAGTGAGGCGAATGCGTATCCCTGGGAATTGAAGACCGGCACGGCCACGGCACGCATGCCACGCTCATTTTCCTCGTCCATCACCGCGAAGCCCTGGCGCCGGACCTGTTCAATTTCCATCCGGAAGGCCTCGCGGTCAGTGATGGAGACATTGGTGAGCGGCTCCAGCGGCAACTCGGCCACCAGCCGCTCACGCTCGGCGTTCTCGGCGAAGGCAACCAGAGCCTTCCCCACCGAGGTGGTGTGCAGGGCGCCCAGATGGCCGGGGTCGCTCGTGACGCGGAACGTCTGCGGGCCGTCCACCTTGTTTACCGTCAGGTGATGGTCGCCGTCGCGCACGGAGAGAATGGTGGCCTCGCCGGTATGTTCGGTGACACGTCGCAGAATAGGCAGTGCGGTGCCGGCGAAACCATGGTGGTTGGATACGCGCTGGCCCAACTGGAAGATGCGGAGCCCCAGATGGTAGCGGCGGCCATCCGGTTCATAGTCCACAAAGCCGTCACGGGTCAGTGAACCGAGCAGCCGGTATGTGGTGCTGAACGGAAGATCGCCCCGGCGGGACAGCTCGGAAGCACTGGCGCCGCGGGGTTCATCACCCAGCAGCACCAGGAGACCCAGCGCCTTGCCCACCATGTCAGTCCTGTCACCCTTGGGGTCCTTGGCTCCATTGAGGTCCTTGGCGCCATTTGGGGACTTGGCTCCGGAGGAAGCAGCTTCTTCAAGCTGTGCTTCTTCAGGGCCGGCTTCTTCAAGGTTGGCTTCTTCAAGGTTGGCTTCGGCAGGGCCGGCGTCGGCTTCATTGCCCGCGGTTTCTTTCACACTCATAACTCGATGTTGCCACATCGTGAGAGCTATTTCTAGATGGTGAGCAAAATACTTGACAAGTGACTGCGCTCACAGTCATGATTTCTATATCGCACAAGCAGCTCTCACAATGTGGCTACTTGTCAGGGTCTTTCCAAGAACCTCCGGCGGCCGGACAATTAAACGGCAGCTGCGAACTTCCTGATTCATCCGCGACAATGTCGTCACACAAAGGAACACCATGAGCCAGACACTCCCGTCCACGGCACCGGGCACCGCAGCTCCGGCCGGGACCCCAAAGAAAGCAGCACTTGCCAGCTTCCTGGGCAGCGCCGTCGAGTACTACGACTTTTTCATCTTCGGTTCGGCCGCCGCGCTGATCTTCCCGCACGTGTTTTTCCCGGACGCAGATGCCAACGCCGCCATCATGTCCTTTGCCACCTTCGGCTTCGCCTACGTGGCCCGCCCGGTGGGTGCCGTCATCCTGGGCCACTTCGGTGACCGCGTGGGCCGGCAGAGGGTCCTGATGTTCACGCTGGTACTCATGGGCGCCTCCACCTTCCTGATCGGCTGCCTGCCGGACTTCAAAACGGTGGGCTGGTGGGCTCCGGTCCTGCTGGTACTGGCGCGTCTGTGCCAGGGCCTCTCCGCGGCAGGCGAGCAGGCCGGCGCATCATCCATGACGCTGGAACACGCTCCGGACAACCGTCGCTCCTTCTTCACCTCATGGACCCTGACCGGCACCCAGGGCGGCCAGATCCTCGCCGCCCTCGTCTTCATTCCCGTGCTCGCCCTGCCTGACGAGGTCAAGTACGGCATCGGCTGGCGCATCCCGTTCTGGCTCAGCGCCGTGGTTGTCCTGGTGGCGTTCTTCATCCGCCGTACCCTGCACGAGCCGCCGGCATTCGCCGAGGCCAAGAAGAACGCACAGATCGCCAAGCTTCCCGTCGCCGATCTGCTCAAGGACCACTGGCGTGACGTCCTCCGCGTGGTCTGCTGCGCATTCATCGCCGCAGTCTCCACCGTGTTCGGCACGCTGGCCATCAGCTACGCCAAAACAGTGGCCGGGGTGGATGGCTCCACCACACTCTGGCTGGTGGTCGGCGCCAACGTGGTGGCACTCTTCTCGCAGCCGCTGTTCGGCAAACTGGCCGACAGGATCGGCCGCAAGCCAGTGTTCATCTACGGCGCCCTCTCGAGCGCGGCTCTGACGCCCGTGTTCCTGCTGAGCCTGGAGTCCGGCAGCATCCCCGTGATGTTCCTCGCCGCAATCGGCTACTTCTCCTGCGGTTACGCGGCAGCCAACGCCGTCTGGCCCTCCTTCTACGCCGAAATGTTCAGCACCAGGGTGCGCTTCTCCGGACTGGCAATCGGCACACAGCTTGGCTTCCTCATGGCCGGCTTCGCACCGGCGATTGTTGCCGCGATGGGCGGCATCAAGCCCGGCGGCTGGGTCCAGATCAGCATCTTCACCGGCGTCATCTGCGTCATTGCCGCCGTATCCGCCATGACCGCCAAGGAAACCTTCAAGGTCCCCACCCGGGCGCTCGGGCTGAAGTAGGCCACTCCGCCCCGGGAGTTGACGCTGCCGCCCAGTAGCGCGCTACCCCACCCCGGGCCGACGCTCCCGCCCAGTTACAAACCGGAAGCCCGGCGTGTTCCCAGAACACGCCGGGCTTTTCCGTGGTTGGGAGAAAGCAACCGGGCAGGAGCGCCGGGGCTCCCAACGTGAGAGCCCGGTCAGGTCGCATCTGCCTGCAGAACGCAGGCCAGATCGAACTTGACCGGTTCCTCCAGCTGTCCGTACGTGCACGATCCGGGGTCCCGGTCCGTCCGCCACCGCACAAACTGCGCCGTATGCCGGAACCGCGTGCCTTCCAAATGGTCGTATTTAACTTCCACCACCCGTTCCGGGCGAAGCGGTACAAAGGACAGGTCCTTGCCTCCGCTCCACCGGCTGCCCTCGGCATTCCGTGGTGTGCGTGTGCCCTCTTCCTGCCGGGCCGAGGCCCACGGGTGCCTGTCAAAGCCGGTCACCAGCGGCTGGAGTTCGGCAAACAGTTCCTTGCGGCGCTGCATGGTCAAGGTGCCCACCACGCCCACGTTGGCCAGTCCGCCGTCGTGGTCGTAGAGACCGAGGAGAAGCGAGCCGATCGCGTCCGGGCCACTCTTGTGAAGCCGGTAGCCGGCCAGGACACAGTCCGCCGTGCGTTCATGCTTGATTTTGAACATGACGCGTTTGTCCGGCTGATACGTGCTGTCCAGCGCCTTAGCAATGATCCCGTCCAGGCCGGCGCCCTCAAACTGGCTAAACCACCGCTCGGCGGTCCCTTTATCCTGGGTGGCGGCCGTGAGGTGGATGGGCGCGCTGGCGGCGGAGAGCGCTTCTTCGAGGGCAGTACGCCGCTTGGCAAAGGGCCGGCCGGTCAGATCCTCTTCATCCAGGGCAAGGAGATCGAACGCCACGAACTTCGCCGGAGTCTGCGCCGCCAACAGCTTCACCCTGCTGGCGGCGGGGTGGATCCGCTGCTGGAGCGCATCAAAATCAAGCCGGTCCCCGGAGGCGCCCACCACAATAATCTCACCGTCGAGCACACACCGGGGCGGCAGATTCGCTTTCAGCGCCTCCACCAGTTCAGGGAAGTAGCGGGTCAATGGCTTCTCGTTGCGGCTGCCGATCTCCACGTCGTCGCCGTCGCGGAAGATGATGGAACGGAAGCCGTCCCATTTGGGCTCGAAGCTCATGATGCCGTCGGGCAGGGCAGGGACCGCCTTCGCCAGCATCGGCGCAACAGGGGGCATCACCGGCAGCTGCATACCGCCCATTCTTGCCCTGCGGCAGGCTCCGCGCCACCCCTCGACATCCGGCGCCCCGGGACGGCAGACCTCAACGACGGCGACCATCCGTTTCCTTGCTTCGCACGGTCATCGTTCACGGGAGCTGACGTTCCTGCCCAGCTACAAACGGATGCCCGGCGTGTTCCGGAGCAAGCAACCGGGCGGGAAGGTCAGGGCGCGGCCGGGCGAAGCAGCGGAAGACAGGCATGGCCAGTGGAAACGGCACCGGCACCGGAAACTAACGCGGCCCTAACCGGCAGGAAACGCGGGCGCAACAATTGCACACCACACTGGAATTGCCGGCAATAGCAGGCACCAGCTCCAGCTCAGGAGGCCCCGCCATGTTGAAGGAAGCCAAAGCCCTCACAACCCGGATCCGCGCCCTGGATCAGCTCCACCGCGGCGATGAGATTGAAGCCCGCCTGTCGGTGGGGCCCGGCTACGACGATGTTGTAGTCCGCAGAGGCAGCGTCCAGGAGACAGCGCCTGGAATCGGCGTCATCTGGATCATGGACCACCACACCGGGATGCGCAAAGCCATCAATACCGATGAGTGCAGCGTCTGGCGCGTCACCTGAGCCCGCTATCCCCCGGCCACGGACTGGATAATCAGTACTTCCTGGCCGGCCGCCACCTCAGTTTCCAAGCCCTTGAGACGCCGGACCTCGTCACCGTTCACGTAAATATTCACGTAACGGCGCAGCGCACCGGTCTCATCCCGCAGCCGCCTGGCCAATACCGGGTAATCCCGGGTCACGGAATCCAGCAGCCAACCCACAGTCACCGCCGCGTCGGCGGGCGCAGTCAGTATGGACTGCCCGCCGGCGAGCGGCTGCAGAACGCTGGGAAGCAGCACGCTGATGTCAGCCACGAAGGTTCCCTACCCGGCGCCCGGAGCTGCAACAGCGGAAAGAACGGCGCCAGAAACCGCCGAAACGCGCACGCACAGCACATCCGGCAGACGCGAGGCGACCTCGGTAAACGTCTCACCCTCGTCCGCGCTTGCGAAGACGGAGCCACCGCGTGTTCCGAAGTACACCCCGGCGGGTTCCGCGGAATCCACCGAGGCAGCGTCACGGAGCACTGTGTTGTATTCCGACTGCGGCAGTCCTGAATCCAGACGCTTCCAGCTGGCCCCGGCGTCGTCCGTGCGGTGCATGGCGAGCTTGCCCTCCGGCGGGATCCGCTCGCCGTCGGCCTTAATGGGAACCACCCAGGCAGTACCTTCACGCCGCGGGTGCGTCAGCATCACAAAACCGAAATCGGCCGGCAGCCCTTCGGCAATGGAATCCCAGGTGTCCCCGTTGTCATCCGTGCGGTACACGCCGTGGTGGTTCTGCGCGTAAAGGCGGCCTTCGACGGCGGCATCCGCCGCGATCTTGTGAACGCACTGTCCGAATTCGGGGTTGGGATCGGGCATGAAGTACGCCGAAATACCCTTGTTGCGGGGCTCCCAGGACATCCCGCCGTCGAGCGAGCGGTAGACGCCTCCGGTGCTCATGGCCACGTGCACGTTGTCTCCGGCAGGGTTCACCACGATGGAATGCGCGGCTGCTCCGCCGTATCCGGCACCCCACTCCTGGCGGTGCGGGTGGTCCCACAGTCCCCGGTTCAGCTCGAAGTGCTCGCCGCCGTCTGTGGATTTCCACACGGAGATCGGCTCACAGCCGGCCCAGACAACGCCCGGCCGGGACTCCGCGTCGGGGTAAATCTGCCAGATGCGCTCCAGCGCGGCCTCGGTGTCGTCGGGAAATTTGATGGCGCCCTGTTCGGGCTCGGTCCACGTGGCGCCCAGATCATCGGAATGCACAACCGTGGGGCCCCAGTGTTCGGAGCGCACTCCCACCATGATCCTGGTCAGGCCGTCCCGCGTATCTATTCCGATGCTGGGGATTTCGCTCATCAGAAAGTGCGGGCCGGAGAGGGACCATTCGTGCCGGTCCTGGCTGGTTGCCAGCCAGAGGCCTTTTTTGGTCCCGATCGCTAAGACATAACTCTCTGCGGTAGCCATGCAACCCATGCAACCACTCATGCCCGGAGGCCGCAATGGTTTTCCGGGCTGATGCCCGGTATTGACGCTGCTACGCGGGACGGGCATCTGCCTTGGGCGGCGTCCCGCAGGGTGGTACGGTGACGCATATGTCCGCCCTCGTCTCCGCCTCGCAGCGCAGCCTCGCCGCTCTTGTCGGAAGACTCTCAGCCTTGCTGCCGCCTCTGGCAGCGGGCGTCCTGAAGTCCGTAAAGGCGTTCGCGCCCCGCCACCCTGCCCAGGTGATTGTCCTCGGGTTCGCCGCGGCTGTCGCTGCAGGCACTGCGCTGCTGATGCTTCCGGCGGCAAAGCAGGGATCGGGTGGCGCCACATTGCTGGAGGCACTTTTCACCGCCACATCATCTGTCTGCGTCACCGGCCTGATCACTGTGGACACCCCGGTGTTCTGGAGCGGATTCGGACACGTGGTCATCCTGATGCTGATCCAGATCGGCGGGTTCGGGGTGATGTCCTTCGGCACACTGCTTGGCGTTCTGACCGCCCGCAGGCTGGGCCTGCGGTCCCGCATATCCGCGGCAGCCGAAACCAAGGCCACAGGTTTTGGTGACGTGCGGCAGGTCCTGCTCGGCGTGCTGTCCATCAGCCTGGCCGTGGAGGCGGTTTTGGCGCTGATCCTGATGGTCCGCTTTATGGCCGGGTACGGCTACCCCGCGGGCAAGGCTCTGTGGGAAGGGGTATTCCACTCGGTGTCCTCCTTCAATAACGCCGGATTCGCGCTGTATTCGGACAACCTCATGGGGTTCGTGGGTGACCCCTGGGTTTGCCTGCCGATCGCGGCCGCTGTGATCATCGGCGGTTTGGGGTTTCCAGTGCTTTTCGAACTGCGCCGCCAGTACCGCCGGCCCGTCCACTGGAGCATGAACACGAAATTGGTTCTCGTGGGGTCCGCCCTTCTTCTGGTCAGCGGAACGGTTTTCCTCACCGCCGTCGAATGGTCCAACCCGGCAACACTCGGTGGGCTGAAGCCCGGGGAGCGGGTACTGGCTGGCTTCTTCCAGTCAGTGATCACCCGCACGGCCGGCTTCAACAGCATCGACATCGGCAAGATGGACCCGGTGTCCTGGATGGGCATGGATATCCTGATGTTCATCGGCGGCGGCCCGGCTGGCACGGCCGGTGGCCTGAAGATCACCACCTTCGCGGTGCTGTTCTTCATCCTGTCCACTGAAGTCCGCGGCGGAACGGCCGTGAACATTTTCGGTAAAAGACTCTCCCGCGCCGTGCACCGCCAGGCCATCACCGTTGTCCTCCTGGCAATCGCCCTCGTGGTCGGTTCCACCATGTTTCTCATGCTGATCACGGACTTCGGGCAGGAACGGCTTCTCTTTGAGGTGATCTCGGCTTTTGCAACGGTGGGCCTCTCCACCGGCATCACCGCCGGCCTTCCCCCGGCGGGGCAGATAGTCCTGATTCTGCTGATGTTCATCGGCCGTCTGGGCCCCGTCACCCTGGGCGCCGCCCTGGCCCTGCGCCAACGACCCGTGCTCTATGAATACCCGAAGGAAAGGCCACTCATTGGCTAAGAACATGTTCTCCTCCCGCACCGCAGGGCGCCTCGCCCAGGCGGACTCCGTCGTCGTCATCGGGCTGGGCCGCTTCGGCGGCTCACTGGCACTGGAGCTCGAAGCTCAGGGCACCGATGTACTGGGCATCGACTTCAGCGAAGAAATCGTCCAGTCCTTCAACGGCCGTCTCACGCACGTGGTACGCGCCGATTCCACCAAGGAAGAAGTGCTCCGCCAGCTCTCAGTCCACGAGTTTGACCGTGCAGTGGTGGGAATCGGAACCGACATTGAGGCCAGCATCCTGACCACCTCCCGCCTGATCACCTTCCGCCGGCCGCAGATCTGGGCCAAAGCAATCAGCGAACCCCACGCCGAAATCCTTGGCCAGCTCGGCGTGGAACACGTCATCCGCCCCGAGCATGACATGGGAAAACGCGTTGCCCACCTGGTTCGCGGGTCGATCCTGGACTATGTCGAATTCGAGGATGACTTCGTGATGGTAAGGACAAGCCCGCCTGCGGTGGCCCGTGACCGGCCACTCGGTGTGCTGGGCCTCAGGGACAAGTACGGAATCACCATCGTCGCCGTCAAACGCACCGGAGGCGTGTGGGGGCACACCACGGCCCAGACAGTTCTGTACGACGATGATCAGATCATCGTGCAGGGAAGCAAGACCCAGGCCGAAAACTTCAGCACCCTCGCCTGACTCCGGCGCGCTGCTGCCGGCCGCGCGAACCTGCTGCCGCCAGCGCGAAAGTCCCCACCGGCAGGGTGAACGCCGGCGAGGCTAGTCGACGAATTCGGACTGCGTCTCGATGAAGTCCCAGTCCGCCTCCGTCAGCACACTTGACACGGTGTCGGGATGCGGCCCGCCTGCCTCGGCAATGGCCTGCAGCACGGACAGCGGGAGTTCCCCCGCCCCCAGGTTGTCGCGCAGCCATTGCTTGGTGTTCAGATCCAAGTCGAGCCACCACATGAAGATTTCCACGGCTAACCATCCCTTCCTATGCCTCAACGTTAGGCGTCGGTGTTACCGGGTTCAATAGCTACGGTGCACCCCGGCGTCAGAGCCTCAGGCCCAGGCCCGCCGGGACATTCCCGCGGGGCGCCGCGGGAACGTCCCTGCCCGGTTACTGGCTGGGGTGGCCGGCGTGTTTGGAGCGACACGCCGGGCCATGGCGTGATTGGACAAAGGCAACCGGGCAGGAGCGCCACGGGCCGTCTGAATACTCTGGCTACAGCCCGGAGATGCCGTTCGCCAACGAGTCCAGTGCGCCCGGAACCAGCGAATAGTAAGCCCAGGTGCCGCGCTTTTCGCGGTGCAGCAGGCCGGCGTCCACCAGGATTTTGAGGTGGTGCGAGACTGTGGGCTGACCCAGCTCCAGCGGTTCGGTGAGATCGCAGACGCAGGCTTCGCCGCCGTCGGACGCCTTGACAATGGACAGGAGCCGCAGGCGGTTCGGGTCAGCGAGCGCCTTGAACAGCTGCGCTTTGCCTTGTGCTTCCTCGGCGCCCAGCGCGGGGGCGCCGGCAGGTACGCAGCAGGCGTCAACCTCGGTGATCTCCAGCATCTGGACGGCAGTCATACCTCCATTATGCACATAGATTGACATTCATCGATATATCTGTGAATACTTCATATATCGACAAACATCAATCTTGACCCGAAGCAGCCAGGAGCACCGTGACAATCCAAACCAGTACACCGGCACCAGCCGGAGCTGAAATTGCAGCCGCCCCCGGCAAACTGTCCACCCTGGACCGCTTCCTCCCCGCCTGGATCATCGCCGCCATGGCCGGCGGGTTGCTGCTCGGAAACCTTCTGCCCGGACTGGCTACCGCGCTGGAGGCAGTGAAGATCGGCGAGGTCTCGCTGCCCATTGCCGTCGGCCTGCTGGTGATGATGTATCCGGTACTGGCCAAGGTCCGCTATGACCAGACACACCAGGTCATCAGTGACCGGAAGCTGCTGATCACCTCGCTCGTGCTCAACTGGGTCCTCGCCCCGGCGTTCATGTTCGCGCTGGCCTGGATCTTCATCCCGGACCTGCCCGAATACCGCACCGGCCTGATCATTGTTGGCCTGGCCCGCTGCATCGCCATGGTGATGATCTGGAATGACCTCGCCTGCGGTGACCGTGAAGCCGCTGCCGTGCTGGTAGCAATCAACTCGGTCTTCCAGGTCATCGCGTTGGGTGCCCTGGGCTGGTTCTACCTGCAGCTGCTGCCCTCATGGCTCGGCCTGCCCGCCACCAGCGCCGATTTCTCCTTCTGGGCCATCACCGCATCCGTCCTCATCTTCCTCGGCATTCCGCTTCTGGCCGGCTTCCTCACCCGCACCATCGGCGAGCGCGCCAGGGGCCGCGACTGGTACGAGAACAAGTTCCTGCCCAAGCTCGGCCCCTGGGCCCTGTACGGCCTGCTGTTCACCATCGCCCTGCTGTTCGCACTGCAGGGCGGCACCATCGTGGCCCGTCCCCTGGACGTTGCCCGGATCGCGCTGCCGCTGCTGGTCTACTTCCTGGTGGTCTTCGGCGCCGGCATGCTGATCGGCCGCTGGCTTGACCTGGGGTACGCCAAAACCACCACCCTGGCCTTCACCGCCGCCGGGAACAACTTCGAGCTGGCCATCGCCGTGGCGATCGGCACCTTCGGCGTGACGTCCGGGCAGGCGCTGGCCGGCGTCGTGGGGCCCTTGATCGAAGTACCGGTACTTGTTGCACTTGTGTACGGGGCGCTGTGGGCCCGCAATCGCTTTTTCACCAGCTGACCCCGGATAGCCCGATGAACCCGCAAAGGAACCCCGAGATGACCGAAAAGACGCCCTCCGTCCTCTTCGTCTGCGTCCACAACGCCGGACGCTCCCAGATGGCCGCGGCATTCCTCACCACCCTCTCAGAGGGCCGGATCGAGGTCCGCTCCGCCGGGTCCCAGCCCGCTGACAAAGTAAACCCGGCCGCCGTCGAGGCCATGGCGGAACTCGGCATCGACATGTCCGCCGAGATCCCCAAAATCCTCACCACTGAGGCCGTCAAGGAGTCCGACGTGGTGATCACCATGGGCTGCGGCGACGAATGCCCGTACTTCCCAGGCAAGCGCTACGAGGACTGGGTACTGGAGGACCCCGCAGGTCAGGGAGTGGAGGCCGTCCGCCCCATCCGGGACGAGATCAAGGCCCGGATCGAAGGCCTGATCGACTCCCTCATCCCCGCCGCCAAGTAACCGGCGCCGGTGACCTCAATCAGCGGCTGTCACCCACGCCCATACCCCAAGCGAAGGAGAGGAGGTGAGCTGAATGGATACCGGATACGCCGATCCTGGCTGTTGCACGGGCAACAGCCAGGACTGCTGCGAAGACGACTGCGCTGCCAACGGGCAGGGCTGCTGCTGACCAGCACGCTTGCCGGACCCACCCTGGCCCGGCAGGCACCCGTCCATCAGCCACTCGTGGAGGAGCCAACCCATGCCTGAATCACAGTTCAAAAGCCCTGCGAAGCTGCCCGTCGCCGTGATCGGTGCCGGGCCGGTAGGGCTCGCCGCGGCCGCGCATCTGCTGGAACGCGGCCTGGAGCCGATGATTTTCGAAGCGGGCCCGACGGCGGGCGCGGCCATCGAGGAATGGCGCCACATTCGGCTGTTCTCACCGTGGCGGTTTAACCTCGACGCCGCCGCCGTCCGCCTGCTGGACGCTTTCGGCTGGGAATCCCCGCGGCTAACGGCGCTGCCGTACGGCGGCGAGCTCGTGGACGATTACTTGGCACCGCTGGCAGCTTTGCCGGCGGTGGCCTCCTGTCTGCACACCGGCGCCCGTGTAGTGTCCGTGGCCCGGCAGGGAATGGACAAAACGCACTCCCGCGGCCGGGAGACGGCACCGTTTGTTGTCCGCGTGGAGCACGACGGCGGCGGGTTGAGTGAGCACGTTGTCTCGGCCGTCATAGATGCCTCAGGCACGTGGACCACACCGAATCCGCTGGGCACCTCGGGGCTTGCGGCCACGGGCGAGCCGGAAGCCCGAGCGATGGCCGGCTCGCCCGTCTCCCCGCCGCTGCCCGATGTTCTGGGCAGTCACCGCTCGGCCTTTGCCGGCCGCAGGGTGCTGGTTGTGGGCGCGGGACATTCGGCCGCCAACACGCTCATCAATCTTGCCCGGCTGGCCAAGGACGCTCCGGACACCCGGATCCTGTGGGCAGTCCGTGGCGCCTCAGCCTCCAAAGTTTATGGCGGCGGCGAATCCGACGGCCTTCCAGCACGGGGTCAGCTGGGCAGCCGGCTGCGCCGTCTTGTGGAGGCCGGAACCATTGAGCTGCATGCCGGCTTCGGGATCGCTGCCGTGTCCGCAGCCTGGCCCGGGAACTCCGCCAACGTGGGCCTGACCAAGAACGGAGTCACCCTGACAGCCGCCGATGGCCGCGGACTGACCGCCGACGTCGTAATTCCCTGCACCGGCTTCCGCCCCGAACTGGACATGCTCCGTGAGCTGCGGCTCGAACTCGATCCGGCATTTGAGGCTCCGCGTGAGTTGGCACCGCTGATCGATCCCGAGTTCCACTCCTGCGGCACGGTTCCGGCGCACGGCGCCAGGCTCCTGGCCCACCCGGAGCAGGATTTCTACATTGTGGGCATGAAGTCATACGGCCGGGCGCCCACGTTCCTGCTGGCCACCGGCTATGAGCAGGTCCGTTCCGTGGCGGCTGCCCTGGCCGGCGACCGCACCGCCGCTGACACGGTGCAGCTTGAGCTGCCGGAAACCGGGGTGTGCTCTTCGGACGCCGGCACCAGTTTCGATGCGCCCCCCGAGGAGTTCGTGTCAGAAACAGCGGTCGCAGGCTGCTGCGTTACCCCGGAACCGGTACTCATCGGCTTCTCCACCGGCATGGCACACGGCCGTTCCGGCGACAATTGAGTCAGCGAAACCCACCACCGAAGGAAGCCCCATGACCGACGAATCAAAACCGAACCATGTGAAGAAACCCAGTGTGTTGTTTGTCTGCAGCAAAAACGGCGGCAAGTCCCAGCTCGCCGCCGCGCTGATGAACCAGCTGGCCGGTGGGACTGTGGAGGTCTCGTCCGGGGGCACCAAACCGGGAAACGACCTGAATGCGGAGTCCGTAGACTCGCTGGCCGAGTTGGGCATCGATATCAGCCAGGAGCACCCCAAGGCGGTGACCGAGCAAGCCCTGGCCGCTGCCGACGTCGTCGTTGTTCTGGGCACGGAAGCGAAACTGGGGCGGCGCGACGGCACCCGGTTTGAACGTTGGGGGATAGACGAACCATCGCTTCGCGGAATCGAAGGAACGGAGCGAATGAGGCTGGTCCGCGATGACATCAAGACCCGTGTGGAGGCCCTGCACACTGAACTGGCCGCCGGCCGGGACTGACCCGCCCTGTTTGTCCCCCGTCTTGCCCCCTCGTTCTGTGCCTCCCGCTGACCCGGATTTCCAAGGGATAGGCTCGTCGGGTGAACGCGATTCTGAGCATCCGGCCAGCCAGGTTGTGGCCGTGAACCCTTTTCCTGCCATCGGGGGATTTCGCGGCCGACGACGTCACCTCGGAGACCTTCTTAGTCGCCTTTGAGCGGATGGACACTTTTGATCACGGCAGAGACGACGCCCGGCCCTGGCTTTTCGGCATCGCCACCAATCTGCTCCGCCGGCACCACAGAGCCGAATCCCTGATGCTGAAGGCACTGGCGAAGTCGGCATCGCGTGAGGCCTTGGCTGATTTTCCGGCCGGCACCGCAACGTCGTGGACCTCCGTGCAGACGTCAGTGGTGAATTCAGCACCATAGCCGATGACAGTTCCGGCGGGCCGTGCGGGGCGGTCAGCTCGCTGGGCCCGCGCATTTCTGCAGCACTTCCGGCAGCAGGCAGCGGTGCGCACCCCGGATGCCCGCACCTGCAGCCCGGGAGTGCAGTGCAAAGTGGTGCAAAACTGCCGGCGACTGCGGGCGGCAGCCCTGTTCAAGCAGGGTGGGTAGGCACACAATTGAGTATGTCTCCCGAACTCTTCAGCGGTCCGCCTCCCCTGCTTGTCGGTGTGATGCCTGGCCAGCATCCCGAAGTGCTCCGGACTGCGGGCATGCTTGCCGGCAAGCTCGCTGCGCCGCTCCTTTGCGCCTACGTTGATGAAGCCAGTTACCTCGTGGAGTGGGATCCGGCCCGTTCTGCGCACAGGCTCTCCCTGCACCCCGACAAGGACGACGCCGATATCCGCGCTGTGACGCAGGACCTCAAGTCGGTGATCGGCACGGCAACCGAAGGCTCTTCCGTGGCCTGGACCCTGCGTACCCTGGCCGGCGATCCCGCCCGGGCACTGGCCAGACTCGCAGCTGAAAGCAACGCCCCCATGATCATTGTCGGAACGTCGGAGAAGGGCCTGGGCCACCGGATATCAGAGGCGCTCAATGGCTCGGTTGCCGCGTGGCTGAGCCATCATCAGAGCCATCCTGTGCTCGTGGTGCCGTACAGGATGCCGGCTCACGGAGAGCTGCACGACTAGTGTCCGGCATCGATCCGGTTCCGGCCGGGTATCTGCGCAACTGCCTGGAACTGGAGCGCTGGCTGGCTGCCGCCTCTCGCCAAGACCTGACGCGCCGGAGCAGGGGCACCCGCTGGACCAACGAGGAACTGCTGTTCCACATGGTGTTCGGCTACATGGTGGTGCAGGCGCTCCTGCCGCTGGTCAGGTTCTTCGGGCGGCTCCTGCCACCGATCAGCCGCGGATTCGCCCGGCTCCTCAACACCGGAACTGCACCGTTCGACGTCGTCAATTATCTCGGTTCGAAAGCGGCGGCCCGCGTGTTCAACAGAAAGCGCATGGCCGCGAAGCTGCGCCGCGTCACCGCCTCGCTTCAGCGGAACCTGGCGCGGGAGAGCGCTGCATCGCTACGCAGGCGGATGGCATTTCCGGACCGCTGGGATCCGTTCTTCAAGCCATGGATGTCGCTGTCAGATGTGTACGAATACCCCATTAAGCACTTCGATTTTCACGCCCTTCAGCTCAGTCTGGACCCGGAACAAGGCAGCAATGATGCCGGGTTCCGGCAGAAATCGGCGTGATTCCGGGCCCCTGGAAAGTAAAGCGAAAGTAGTTATTCGACATGCTGGCGCAGGGCATTACCGGCAAGTAAGCTGGACCAAGCAGGAGGATGTAAGCCCTGCCCAAAGACTGCTCCGGAGTGCGTATCCCCCAATAACGCACTCCGGAGCTTTTTAATGCCTGAATTCCGCGCTGCTGACCGTCCTTGCCGCCTTCGTCAGACCCACGGATGACCAGCTGGATGGACTGGACCGGGAGAGTTTCCTCAGATAAAGGTGGCCGGATTGACCACCTGGTCATTCACCATGACCTCGAAATGGAGGTGGTTTCCGGTCGAGTTCCCGGTGGTGCCCACTCCGGCGATCTGCGCACCCTGGGCGAGAACCTGCCCGACGGAAACACCGATGGTAGCCAAGTGGTTGTAGGTGGTTTTCAGGCCATTGCCGTGGTCGACGACAATCCTGTTGCCGCCGCCAAACTGGCTCCATCCTGCTTCGGTCACCGTCCCTGCGCCCGCGGCGGATACGGGGGTGTTGGCAGGTGCGGGCACGTCCATCCCCGTATGCAGTTCTCCGCTTGCCCCGGTCAGCGGATTAAACCTGTAGCCGAACGGCGAGCTGACGGTCATCGAGGCAAGCGGCGCCCGCAACCCCTTTGGCGCAGCTGCCTTACTGGTGTCCGGTTTGGGCGTTGCCGGCGCTGGAACTGCTCCCGCTGACTGGACTTTGGTTGAAGGTGCGGGTGCCGATGTGGAGCTGACGTCGGGGCGGACAAAAGCAAGGCCTGCGCTTGCATCTGCCGTGACCGCCGGCGGCGTGGCTGCCGCGGGTTCTGATACGGCAGGACGTTCCAGCGCAGCGGCCAGCCGGCCCGGGTCGGCCTGTGCAGCGGATAAGGCGGTCATGGCAACCAGTCCCGTGAACGCCGCTGCCACGCCAAGCTGCTGGCCGCGGCTTTTCCGTGTTGGTTCGGTACATGCAGCCACACGGCGGCGGTTCTTGCTTGACGAAGACGCTGAAATGGCACGGCGACGGCCGTGATTACGGTGGGAAAACAAAATGTGGGTCCTCTCGGCGCCGGCGAAGTTAGCTGTCGGATTCGGACGAGTGGACTCTCCGGACTGCCCTGCTGGACGCCTGACGGGCGTGCAATCACAGAGCTGGCTTCACCCCAAGGTGCACCATGGCACCGTCTGTGGGTCCTCCGCCCCCGCCTAATAACTGAATGTTCATGGACGGCCGGCGGGGTCTGGCGAAGCGGTCACACGCATACCCCGTTGAGGCATGTACTTTTCCAATTCTAATCAACAACACGCGAAAGTTATAATTTCGTTATCAAAGTATTGCCATGCCAGCTAGGCCCCACTCCAAGCCGGCGCTACCTGATCCCGTCCCTGCAGGCGGATGGAGGTGCGGTGCGCCTAGGGGTGCTCTTTGACGGTGGGCCGCGAACCGGGCGCAAGTTCGAGCCCGTGAAGTAGCGCAGCATATCCGGGCCGCCAGCCTTGGGCTAGCGGTCCAGCGTCGCTGTCGCGCCGTGGTGGGAGAAAGTTCGCGGTTGCCTCGCCTCGGGCTCTGGCCGCGGATGAGGTTTCGGGCAGATCATGGAGGTGTCTGCCGCGGTCGACGCCGGTTCGTCTATGGTGCTGTGGTTGAGCCTGTGGGCTAGCGTGGCGCGGAGGGCTTCCACGGGAACCGTGGATTGTTGCCTTTGGAGCACGAGTGTTAGATTCCTCTGTTTTCCCTGTCCTCCCCGCGGCAGACGCCGACATAACCAGGTCAAGGTGTCAGGAGGAACAGTCATGGATATCGTGCACGAGCGGGCTGCCGGTTTGGACATTTCCAAACGCGACGCGAAGGTCTGTCTCCGACTACCCGGGCAACGGGCCGGAACCTACACCTCCACGGTCACAACCTGGGGCGCGACCACGGGCCAGATCCTTGCCCTGCGGGACTTCCTCGAACGCGAGCACGTCACCACGGTCGTCATGGAGGCCACCAGTGATTATTGGAAGCCCTTCTTCTATCTTTTGGAGGACACCCTGCCGGTGATGCTGGTCAACGCGAAAGCGGCACGGAACATCCCGGGCCGCAAAACCGATGTCTCCGACGCGGCATGGCTGGCCCAGCTGGGCGCGCACGGCCTCCTGCGCGGTTCCTTTGTCCCGCCGGAACCGATCCGTGAACTGCGGGACCTGACCCGGGCCCGGGCGATTGCCACCCGTGACCGGACCCGTGAAATCCAGCGCCTGGAGAAGTTCCTGGAAGGCTCAGGCATCAAGCTCTCCTCCGTGGTCGCGGACCTCACCGGGGTCTCCTCCCGGGCGATGCTCGAGGCCCTCATCAGCGGTGAACGGGATCCCGAGGTCCTCGCCGGCCTCGCCAAAGGCACCCTCCGGTCCAAAATCCCCGAGCTCGTGGATGCGCTGACGGGCCGTTTCAAGGCACATCACGCGTTCATGGCCCGGCTACATCTGGACCAGATCGATGCCCAGTCCGGCATCATCGACGCGCTCACCGGGCGGATCGAGGAGGCGATGGAACCCTTTCGTGCCGCCAGGGAATTCCTGGCCACCATCCCCGGAGTCTCACTCAAAGTCGCCGACGTGATCATCGCCGAAACCGGGGCGGACATGTCCGTCTTCGAATCCCCGGGCCGGCTCGCGTCCTGGACCGGCGTCTGTCCCGGCTCCAACGAATCGGCCGGCCGGATCAAATCCGCCCACATCCTGCCCGGCAACAAATACCTCAAGGCAGCCCTTGGCATCGCGGCCCTGTCCGCGTCCCGGTCCAAGAACACCTACCTGGCCGCCAAATACCGGCGCATCGCCGCCCGCCGCGGACCAATGAAAGCCATCGTCGCGGTGGAGCACTCCATCCTCAGCGCGGTCTGGCACATGCTTGCCGACGGCGAATGCTACGCCGACCCCGGCGCGGACCACTTCACCCGCCTGGACCCGGTCAAAGCAAAAAACAACGCCATCAAGAAGCTCAACAGCCTCGGCTTCAACGTCACCATCACCCCGGCCACCGCAGCCCGACCAACCCTACTTTCGTATTAGACGAACTGGTAGATCAGCGCGGCCATCCCGAAGCCCACAACGGAGAGCACGGTCTCCAGGACAGTCCAGGTCTTCAGCGTGTCCTTGACGGACATGTTGAAGTACTTGGAGATGATCCAGAAACCGCCGTCGTTGACGTGGCTGGCGATGATGGAGCCCGAGGAGATGGCCATAACAATGAGCGCCAGCTGGGGTTGGGAAAAGTCGCCGGTGGTCAGACCGGGGGCCAGGATTCCGCCGGTGGTGACAATGGCCACCGTGGCGGATCCCTGGGCAATACGCATGCCTGCGCTGATAACAAACGCGGAGACGATAATCGGAAGGCCGGCCTGGGAAAGCGACCCGGCCACTGCGGTGCCCACGCCGGTGGCCGAGAGCACCGCGCCGAAGAACGCACCCGCGCCGACAACCAGCAGGATCATGCCCACCGGGCGCAGCGAGGACGAAGTGATCTCGCTCAGTTCGGCGGAGCTCATGCCGCGGCGTGTGCCCAGCAGCCACATGGCCAGAAGGACAGCCACCGTCAGGGCGATCGCCGGGTTGCCGAAGAACTGCAACGTGGACTTGATCGGACCATCCGGGGCGAAAATGTTTCCGAAGGTGCCGCCCAGGATCAGGATCATGGGCATGCCGATGGCCAGCAACACCAGTCCGATCGACGGCTCATGGCCCCTGGCTTCCTCGGCCTCATCGATGATCCGGTCCTCGGGAACGTCGATCATCACGCGCTTGCCGATCCAGGTTCCCCAGAGGATGCCCGACGCGAACCAGGCCGGAATGCCACAGGCCAGGCCCATGATGATGATCCACCCCAGCTCAACGTGGAACAGGCCGGCCGCAGCAACAGGTCCCGGGTGCGGGGGCAGGAAGGCGTGCGTCACGGACAGGCCGGCCAGCAGCGGCAGCGCGTACAGTGCCAGGGACTTCCCGCCGCGGATCGCCGCCACGTAGACCAGGGGCGCCAGGACAAAGATGCCGATGTCGAAGAACACCGGGATGCCGAGCACAAAGCCGGTAATGCCCATGGCCAGCGGGGTGCCTTTTTCGCCGAAGATCTTCACCAGGCGGCCCAGCAGCACCTCGGCGCCGCCGGACCGTTCAAGGATGGCACCCAGCACCGTTCCGAGGCCGATGATCACCGTGATGTGACCCAGGATTCCGGCGAACCCCTTTTCAATCAGGGCGTCGCTGCTCTTGGTGGCGGAGCCCACCAGGGCCTCCACGGAGACCCCGCCCACCAGGGCCACGATCACACCGGTGCCCACCAGGGCGATAAAGGGCTCCAGTTTGACCTTGATGATCAGGAACAGCAGGAGGGCAATGCCCACTCCGGCCAGGAGGAGCAGGCCGGCGGTGTCATGCCGCAGCCAGTTCAAAAACTCGTTCATGGGGGGTTCTTTCTGGGAAGGATCAGTTAAGGGTGCCGGTGAAGGCGGCGGCCCTGGCCGTAATGTCGGCCCACTCGCCGGCTGCCACCGCTGCCGGGGGAACAACGCTGGTTCCGCAGCAGACGGCCACGGCGCCGGCGTCGAGATAGCTCATGGCGTTGGCGGCATCGATGCCGCCGGAGGGAAGAAGCCGGATTCCGGGGTACGGGCCCTGGAGGTCCTTGAGATAGGCCGGGCCGAGCTGCCTGGCGGGGAAGATTTTGACCACTTGAGACCCCAGATCAAGGGCCTGCGCCACCTCGGTGGGGGTCATGGCGCCGAGGCTGAACGGGATCCCGGCGGCCGCGGCAACCGCCGCGACGTCCGGCCGCAGGCCGGGAGTCACCAGGAACTGCGCGCCGGCGTCAATGGCCGCGCGGGCCTGATCGCCGGTCAGCACCGTGCCGATTCCGACGGCGGCACCATGCCGGGCGGCGGTCTCCGCCGCCCGTTTGACGTGCCGGAGTACGTCCGGGGTGGTGAAGGTCAGTTCAACTGTGCGGATGCCGCCGTCGGCCAGTGCCTGGCAGAGTTCCGCGGCGTCGGGGATGGAGGGCGCCCGGACCACCGCGAGGGTGCGGTCGGCCTCGAGCTGCCGGATGAAATCTTCAGGAGTCATGGGTTTCGGTACTTCCTATTCGGGTGCGTCCGTCGCGCTGCCGGCGGAGGGCCCGTCCGGCGCGGGCGCCGGTGGGCTGCCCGCCGTCGATCGCTGCCGTGCCGTTGACGAACACAAAGTGGATGCCGGCGGATGCCTGGCGGGGGTTGTCGAACGTGGCTTCATCGCGGACGGTGTCCGGGTCAAACAGCACCAGGTCCGCCGCATATCCTTCGCGGACAAGTCCGCGCCGGTGCAGCTTCAGCCGGGCCGCGGGGCGGCCGGTGAGATGGTGGACGGTCTCTTCGAGAGAGAGCAGTCCCAGGTCCCGGCAGTAGTGGCCCAGGTAGCGGGTGAAGGTTCCCCACGAGCGGGGGTGCGGCTTGGCGCCCACCAGGATTCCATCGCTGCCGCCGGTGTGGCTGCGGTGCATCATGATGGTCTGCACGTTTTCCTCGTGGCCAACGTGCTGCAGGATGCCGGTGCCCAGCCTGTCTTCGCGGAGAATATCCACGAAGACATCGAAGGGCGCCGCGCCGGATCCAGCCGCTATGCCGGCGATGGTTTTGCCCACATGACCAGCGAGTGCGGGGTTCTGCACTCCGCTGATTTCCAGGGTCTCCCACTCCGCCACCACGCCGTGGCAGCCGTCCGAGCCGTAGATTTCCACGCTTTCCCGGATCCGCTCCACGGTGCCGGCGTCACCGAGCCGCTCCAGCGTGGCCTCGGTTCCGCCGGAGGAGGCCCAGCTGGGCAGGATTGCCGAGAGTGTGGTGGCGCCGGGCAGGTAGGGGTAGGTGTCCAGGGTGATGTCCACGCCGCCGTCGAGGGCTTCGTCAATGAGGTCCAGCAGCTCGCCTGCCCGGCCCTTGTTCTCGGCGAAGTTCATGGTGGCGTGGGAGAGGTGCAGGGCGCAGCCGGTGCTCCGGCTCAGGCCGATCATCTCCGCGTAGGCCGTCAGCGCGCCCTTGCCGTAGGAGCGGTGGTGCGGCGCGTAGAAGCCGCCCAGCTCCCCGACCGTCCGGCAGAGTTCCGCCAGTTCCTCGGTGCTGGCGTACATTCCCGGTGTGTAGGTCAGGCCGGAGGACATGCCCACGGCGCCTTCCTCCATGGAGGTCCGGATAATCGCCTGCATCTGCTCCAGCTGCCCCGGGGTGGCGACTCCTTCCGTGAAGCCCATCACCATGGCGCGGACGGTGCCCTGCGGCACCAGATAGGCGGCGTTGGTGGCGATCCGGCCGCCGTCGCCGGCTGCCGTTTGATCCTGGCAGTCCGGATCAACGCGGTCCAGCCGGTCCAGGTACTCGCCCACGGTCCGCCAGGAGAAGTCGAAGCCCTCGGGGTTGTCGTTCCAGCCGGCGATCTTCTGCCGGACACCCGCGAGCGTGACGTCGTCCACGGGGGCATAGGACAGCCCGTCCTGGCCCAGCAGTTCGGTGGTGACCCCCTGGCTGAGCTTGGCGTAGTGGTCCGGATTGATCAGCAGCTGCAGGTCCGAGTGCGCGTGCATGTCGATGAAGCCGGGGCTGAGGACCAGTCCGGTGGCATCGATGGTCCGGTCCGCGCCGGCGCTCTCCGACGTCAGGGATCCGGCCGGCGCCAGTTTCGCAATCAGTGTGCCGTCCAGCAGAACGTCTGCCGTACGGCGGGGCGAACCGGTGCCGTCCACCAGGATGGCGTTGCTGATGAGTGTTTTCATCCGGGTGCTCCTAGAAAAAGGTGTGGATGAGGTCCACCACGGTCTGGTCCCGGTCCGTGTCGGCCAGCACCGGAATCAGGGTCCATTTGTCGAAGGCCGTGCACGGGTGTGAAAGCCCAAGCCGCACAACGTCCCCAGGGCGCACAGCGGTGGTGCCGGCGTCGAACGCCATAAAGCAGTGCTGGTCATTGACGGCAGTGATGCTGGCTCCCTTGAGCGGCTGCATGGGACCGCCCAGTACGGGTCCGATCAGCTGGGGCTGCGGCAGGCCTTCGTCCACCGGAAGGTCACGCTTGCCGGCGTCGAGAATGGCCAAGCCGGGTTCGGGTTGGGACACCACCCGTGCCCAGCCGTGCATACCGGCAGCAAACGGCTCGCTTCCGTCACGCGAGAATGGCGAGATCCCGCGGTAGAAGCCGTCGTCGTGGATGATGTAGGCGCCGCTTCGGATCATCAGCTCGACGGCGGGGCCCCCGGTACCGGCGCCGGCCGCGGCCGTGCCTGCGTCGGCGTCGGCTGCTACGCCTGTCGCGGTGCCTGCCGAGATGCACGGCGACAGCACATCGACAACCTCGTCGAAGTAGGCGCTGCCGCCGGCGGTCAGGATAATATCGGCATCCACGGCGTACAGGCCGGCTTGCAGGAGCTGTTCGTGGAGCTGTTTCATCTGCCCCAGGTAGCCGCGCACTGCGGCCAGGCTGTCCGGGTCGGCGGCATGTGCCAGCGAACCTTCGTAGCCACTCACGCCAACGAGCCTCACGTGCCGGGACGCTGAAACGGCGCGCGCTACCTCCAGGGCTGCGTCAACTCCGCGTGCACCGGTCCGTCCGCCGGTGCCACCAAGTTCAACCAACACATCCAGCACGGCGCTGCTTCCGGCGGCCTCGAGGGTGTGTTCAATGACGTCCACTGTGGCGGTGGAATCCACCCAGGACAGAATCGGCTGCCCGGCACTCGCTGCCCCGGCCACCCATTCGATGGCGTGCGGATCGGTGAGGCTGTTGGCCAGCTGGAGCCGGCGCACGCCGAATTCCCGGGCCACCCGGAGCTGGGCGAAGTTGGCCACGGTAATTCCCCAGGCCCCGCGCTTGAGCTGTTCGGCCCACAGCTGGGGGGCCATGGTGGTCTTGCCGTGCGGTGCAAGCAGCACTCCGTGCTGGTCACACCAGGCGGCCAGCCGTTCCACGTTGTTGCGCATCGCCCTGGCATCCAGGGTGAGGAGCGGGGTCTGGAGCTCGCCCAGCCGGTGTCCGGCCGTGATGAAGTCCCCTGCCGCGAGCCCGGCTGCTGTGGCGGGCATCGCCTTATGCCGCCAATCAAGGCGGATGCTATTCAGCTCCGCCACGGTTTCCGCCGCGATGGGCGCGGCACCAGGGGCGGTTGGACGTGCGGCAGCGGCGGCAGCGGCGGCACCATTGCCGGAAGTGGAGGTATTCACAGGGTTGGGTCCCTTCAGGGGAGCATGATTTATCTAGCGTTGCGTATTTTGCAACGCGTGTTGCAAATCTGTTAGTGATATGTCTAACATGGTGCCGGACAGGGAGTCAAGGCCGGGGCATACCCGGAAGGTTCCCATTCCGCCGTCGGACAGGATGCTCCGCGGCTTGCTGAGTGCCGCTGCAAAGCGCAAGAGGGAGTGCAGGAATTACATGCTTTCAGCCGTATGTATTGGTGAGACGATGGCCATGCTCACCCCTGACCAGCCCGTGCCGTTGCACCAGGCCACGTCGCTGCACCTCGGCGTCGGCGGTGCCGAATCGAACGTGGCCATGGGGTTCGCTGCCATGGGCCTGGACTCCCATTGGGTAGGCAGGGTAGGCGACGACGGTTTTGGTGCACGCATTCTGAACGAGCTGCGCATCCACGGCGTGGGGGTTTCCGGAGTGGAAATAGACCCCAAGCTGCCTACCGGGTTGTACGTCAAAGTACCGGCACAAGTACCGGCACAGGTACCGGCGCCGGTTCCGGAGGCCGACGGCGGCAGTTCAGTTCTGTACTACCGCCAGGGTTCCGCTGCCTCGGCCATGGGTCCCGGCCTGCTGGACAACCCGGCTGTCGCCGGGCTCCTGGAGAACGCCCGACTCATCCACCTGAGCGGTATCACGGCAGCGCTTTCGGCCGACTGCCGCGTCCTCATCGAAGCCATCCTCCAAGCACCACGGCACGGCCGCATCATCAGCTTCGACGTCAACTGGCGCGCCGCCCTCTGGTCCGGGCAGGACCGCTCGGCGCTGCGTCACCTGGCAAACCTCGCAGACGTGGTGCTGGTGGGCAAGGACGAAGCCGAACATGCCTTCGGCACCACCGATGAGGCCGAGTTGCGCCGCCTGCTCCCGGATCCGCAGGTGCTGGTTATCAAAAATGAAGCCATCAGCGCCATAGCGCTCAGCCACGACGGCGGGCGCGAGGAAGTGCCCGCGTTGTCCGTGGAGGTGCTGGAACCCGTGGGTGCCGGCGACTCCTTCGCTGCGGGTTACCTGAGTGGCATGTTGTCCGGACTCAATCAGAAAGCAAGCCTCAGAAGGGGCCACGTCAGCGCCGCCTGCACGCTCACCGTCCAGGGCGACCGCGGCCCGCTTCCCGAGGCCGGCCTGATGTCCGCCATCCTGGAATGCAGCGATACTCACTGGGCGGAAACCCATGTTGCGGCCGGGCAATTCAGTTCGCCCGCACTGGAATCAACCCTGAACGGAAAGGTGGCACCATGAGCCAGAGCCTGATGCGGGCCATCGACCTGCTGGCCGAGCTCGCCGCCCAGCCAGCCACGCTGGACGAACTCGCTTCCAAAGCCTCGGTCCACAAGACAACCGTGATGCGCCTCCTGCACGCCATGGAGGAGAAGCGGTTTGTGGTCCGGGACGAGCAACAACGGTTCCGGTTGGGCTCAAAGTTCTTCGAACTCTCCTCGCTGGCATTGGAACAACGGGACATCCGCGCTGTGGCCCGTCCGCACTTGGCCGAGCTCAATGCCAGCACCGGACACACCATTCACCTTGCCGCCTTCGAAGGCAATGAAGTGGTGTACATCGACAAGTTCGAATCCCACCACCCGGTCCGCATGTACTCGCGGATCGGGCTCACGGCGGCCCTCCACTCGGCCGCCGTCGCCAAAGTGCTGCTCGCTGATATGCCGCGCAGCCGGCAGGAGCGGATCGCCGCCGGACTGGACTACGTCAAGGTCACCAACAACACCCTGACCTCGCCCGAGGCCCTGCTCGCCGAACTGGAGCAGGTCAAGCTGCAGGGCTGGGCGCAGGACAACGCCGAGCATGAGGCCTTTGTGCACTGCATCGCGGCACCCATCCGGGATGCCAGCGGTGCAGTGGTAGCTGCCGCCTCATGTTCGGTGCCGGTGGTAATGCTCAGCCACGAAGGACTGCTGGGCCTGCTTCCCGGCCTCAAAGCCAGCACCGATGCCATCTCGCATGACCTCGGCTGGACCAACCACGAAAGGACCACCTCATGAGTGAAAAGACAGTAGTACTGACGGAGAACGCGCCCGCCCCGGCGCACGTTTTCTCGCAGGGCATCCAGAAGGGCGGACTCTTCCAGGTGTCCGGGCAGGGCCCCATGGACCCCGCCACCAACCAGTACATCGGCGAAGGCGACGTCCGCGTCCAGACCCGCCGCACCCTCGAAAACGTCAAGGCCATCCTGGAAGCCGGCGGCTCCACCGTGGAAGACGTGCTGATGTTCCGCGTCTACCTGACCACCCGCGATGACTTCCCGGCCATGAACGACGTCTACGGCGAGTTCATCCGCGAGAACGTCCCCAGCGGCGCCCTCCCCAGCCGCACCACGGTCTTCGTTGACCTCCCGCACGAAGTGATGCTGGTGGAGATTGACGCCCTGGCGGTTACCGCGTAGTTCTTCACTGAGTTGAATTACGACGACGGCAATAGGTTAGCGCGTCGAGCAACCGCGGTGAGAGAACGACGGCGGGAGGAACCGCCGTCGTCCTCTCGCCTTTTGCGACCTGGGACTAGCGGCCGCTGACGACGGAGACCCTGCTCGGGTTTTCGATGGCGCGCATCACCCTGTCGGTGACCTCGTCGATGCCGCCGATGCCGTCAACCTGGGTCAGGATGCCGCGCTCGGCATACTTCGCCACCACGGCTTCCGTCTGCTCGTGGTAGAGGTCCAGCCTGTGACGGATAACGGCCTCGGTGTCGTCACTCCGGCCGGTTTCCTTGGCACGGCCCAGCAGGCGGGTGACCAGTTCCTCGTCGTCCGCCGTCAACTGCAGGACGACGTCCAGCTTCTGCGCCGTGTTGGCGAGGATCTGGTCAAGGTAGTCCACCTGCGCGGTGGTGCGGGGGTAACCGTCAAGGAGGAAGCCGCCGTCGACGTCGCCCTCGCTGAGGCGGTCCCGCACCATCTTGTTGGTGACGCTGTCCGGAACGAAATCCCCGGCGTCCATGAACTTCTTGGCCTCGACGCCCAACGGCGTCTCACCCTTGACGTTGGCGCGGAAGATATCGCCGGTGGAGATCGCAACAACGCCGAGGCGCTCCGAAATGCGTTCCGCCTGGGTGCCCTTGCCGGAACCCGGAGGGCCAATAATCAGCATTCTCGTCATTCAAATAACCCTTCGTGGTGCCGTTGTTGCGAGCGTGCGTCGGTCTTCAGCGGACTTTAGAAGAAGCCGAGCTTGTTTTCGGAGTGGCTGACCAGGAGGTTCTTGGTCTGCTGGTAGTGGTCCAGCATCATGGAGTGGTTTTCACGTCCGATGCCGGAGGACTTGTACCCGCCGAACGCGGCGCCGGCCGGGTACGCGTGGTAGTTGTTGACCCAGACGCGGCCGGCCTGGATCTCGCGGCCGGCGCGGTAGGCCACGTTACCGTTGCGGGACCAAACACCGGCACCGAGACCGTAAAGGGTGTCGTTGGCGATGCTGATGGCGTCGTTGTAGTCGGTGAAGCGTGCCACCGAAACCACGGGACCGAAGATTTCCTCCTGGAAGATCCGCATCTTGTTGTTGCCCTCGAAGATGGTGGGCTGAACGTAGAAGCCGCCGGCCAGGTCTCCGTCGAGCTCCGTCTGGTTCCCGCCAGCGAGGATCGTGGCACCTTCCTGGAGCCCGATGTCGATGTAGGAGAGGATTTTCTCCATCTGGCCTATCGACGCCTGGGCGCCGATCTGGGTGTTGGTGTCCAGCGGGTTGCCCTGGATGATCTTCGCGGTCCGGGCCACGGCGTCGGCCATGAAGGAATCGTAGATGCCGTCCTGGACCAGCGCGCGGGAGGGGCTGCTGCAGACCTCGCCCTGGTTGAAGGCATAAAGGGTGAACCCTTCGAGCGACTTGTCGTAGAACGCGTCGTTGGAATCTGCAACATCGTTGAAGAAGATGTTGGGGCTCTTGCCGCCGAGCTCCAGCGTGACCGGGATCAGGTTGGCGCTGGCGTACTGGCTGATCAGGCGGCCGGTGGAGGTTTCGCCGGTGAAGGCGATCTTGCGGATACGCGGGCTGGATGCCAGCGGCTTGCCGACCTCCGAGCCGAAGCCGTTGACGATGTTCAGCAGGCCCGCGGGCAGCAGGTCCGCGATGAGCTCGGCCAAGACCAGGATCGAAGCCGGCGTGTTGGAGGCGGGCTTGAGGACCACGGCGTTGCCGGCGGCCAGGGCCGGAGCCATTTTCCAGACGGCCATCAGGATGGGGAAGTTCCACGGGATGATCTGGCCAACGACGCCGAGGGGCTCGTGGAAGTGGTAGGCGGTGGTGTCCTCGTCGAGCTGGGACAACCGGCCTTCCTGGGCGCGGATGGCGCTGGCGAAGTAGCGGAAGTGGTCCGCTGCCAGCGGGATGTCGGCGTTGAGGGTCTCGCGGATGGGCTTGCCGTTGTCCCAGGTCTCGGCCACGGCAAGCAGTTCGAGGTTCGCATCGATCCGGTCGGCGATCTTGTTCAGCACCGCGGCGCGCTCGGTGGCCGAGGCCTTGCCCCAGGCCGGTGCGGCCTTGTGGGCGGCATCCAGCGCGAGCTCGACGTCCGCCGCGGCGCCTCGGGCCACCTCGGTGAACTGCTTGCCGTTTACCGGGGAGACGTTCTCGATGTATTGGCCGGTAGTGGGGGCCACCCATTCGCCGCCGATCCAGTTTTCGTAGCGGTCCTTGAACTGGACCTTGGATCCTTCTTGGCCGGGCTGTACATAAACAGTCATGGTTACTCCTCTGGAAAACAGACGTCTTCGTCCTGGATCCCATGTTAGGGATTCAAAGGTTGCAGCCAGGCTGCAACGGCGCCTGACAGCAGAGGACGACGGCGGGAGGTCCCGCCGTCGTCAACGGGAGTGGGGCCAAGGAGTTCGACCTGCAGCTGCGGATGTCCAGAGCGCAGTCCCTGCTCGCAGACGGCGATTATTCGATTGAACGCATCCCCCGGCCGGTCGACTATGACGATCCGGCATACTTCAGCCGCTTGTTGTCCCGGCGCACGGGGCGCTCCCCGTCGCAGTTCCGCCAGCACCATCGCAGCGGCAGCCAGGACGAGGCCCCGGTCCTGTCGCGGCGCCGGATTACCGGCCGTGCAATCACAACGGCGGCGCCTCCTGGCCGGCGGGCCCGTGGGCGGTTACCAGCCTGTCTGCTGCCAACGTGCTGACGCCGTCTGCTGTTTCCACCGGAAGCCCGTTCCTGGCCCAGTACTCGATGCCTCCGATCATCTCGCGGACCGGATAGCCGAGCTCGGCGAACGCAAGCGCCGCGAACGTGCTGCCGTTGCAGCCGGGCCCCCAGGAATAGACCACCACGCGGCTGCCCGCCGGAATCAGTTCCAGGGCCCGCACCGGGATTTCCGCCGTCGGCAGGTGAATGGCGCCCGGGACGTGGCCGTGGTCCCAGGACGCCCGCCGTCGGGTGTCAACGAGCACAAAGCCGCCGCCGGGCAGCTCCTCCGCAACATCCATGACGTCGATCTCGAACTGAAGCTTGGCGCGGAAGTAATCGGAAGCGGCGTTCATATCAACAGGCTACCGGTCTGGCGTTCACACTTCGTGCGGCATACCCCCTGGGGGTACTTGACTCATACCCCTAGGGGGTATACTTTGGAGCTATGAACGCACCGGAAGAAGCCGTCACACGGCCAGCGGATGTGGAAACACCTCCTCAGCACGGGTACACCTCCAACAAAGAGGCGTACCTGCGCCGGCTCAAACGCATTGAGGGTCAGGTCCGCGGGGTCGCCCGGATGGTCGAGGAAGACAAGTACTGCATAGACATCCTCACCCAGGTCTCCGCCGTCACCAAGGCGCTGCACGCCGTAAGCCTGGGACTCGTGGAGGAGCACATCGGCCACTGCGTAGTGGGCGCTGCCTCCGAGCCGGATCCCGCACTGCGCGCCCAGGCCATCGAGTTCAAGGTGAAGGAGGCCTCAGATGCCATCGGGCGCCTGCTGCGATAGCGGCAACACCACCCACCACACCATCCAGCTGATCAACCCCCATCAGCCCATCAACAAGGAGCCAGCCATGAGCACCATCTCCACCAACGTCAATGTGTCCGGCATGACCTGCGGCCATTGCGTCTCATCCGTCAGCGAGGAACTTGAATCGCTGGCCGGCGTCGAAACCGTCGACGTCGATCTCAACGCCGGCGGCATCTCCACCGTCACCATCACCTCCACCCAGGAGCTCTCCCCTTCGGAAATCGGCGAAGCCGTGGCCGAGGCCGGCTACCTCGTTGTAGCCAACGAGGCCTAGGCGCCCATGAGCAACGAGCAACTGCTTCACCAGCCCGGGAGCCGGGTGATTGAACTTGATATCGAGGGCATGACCTGCGCTTCATGCGTCAACCGCGTGGAAAAGAAGCTCGGCAAACTCGACGGCGTGGAGGCTACAGTCAACCTCCCCCTCGAATCCGCCCACGTCACAGCCCCCGCCCATGTCACCAACCAGCAAATCGTGGACACAGTGAACGCCACAGGCTACAAAGCCACCATCCGGGGTGCAAATGGCGGCCGCGAAACAGAACATGTTGGCAGCGGCGACGCCGGGGATATGCGGCAGCATGCGTCTAAGCGAGGCACGAGCGAGCATGCAGAGCATGTCGCCGGTGGCGACGCGACTGGCGAGCACGCGCAGCAAGTCGCCGTAGGCGCCGCTCACGGCGACCATATGGCCCATGGCCCGGCGGCCTCGAAGCTCCGCCCGCGCCTGATTGTCGCGGCCATCCTGACGGTTCCGGTCTTCGCGATTTCGATGTTCCCGGCCTTCCAATTCGCCAATTGGGGCTGGGTGGCGGGCGCGCTGGCTTTGCCGGTGGTCAGCTGGGCGGCCTGGCCGTTCCACCGGGCCGCTGCCGTCAACGCCCGGCATTTTGCCTCCACCATGGACACTTTGGTTTCCATCGGCGTGATCGCGGCCTACGTATTCTCAGCGTGGCAGCTGTTCGCGGACCCCCGCTTGACCGAGCACCCCGGCATGGAGGGCATGGCAGGCGGTCTCTACTTCGAGGTCGCAGCCGTGGTCACCACTTTCCTGCTCCTGGGCCGCTACCTTGAAGCCAACGCCAAGCGGAAAGCCGGCGACGCCCTTAAGGCGCTCCTGAACCTCGGCGCCAAGGACGCCACCGTCCTGGAGAACGGCGCCGAGCACAAGATCCCCGCAGATCAGCTCGCCGTGGGCGACGTCATGGTGGTCCGCCCCGGTGAGAAAATCGCCACTGACGGCGTGGTGATCGAGGGGACCTCCGCCGTCGACGCCTCTCTGGTGACCGGCGAATCCGTGCCGGTTGAAGTGGGCCCGGACAGCCAGGTCACGGGCGCCACCATCAACACTTCCGGCCGCCTGATAGTCCGTGCCACCCGCGTGGGGTCCGAAACCACGCTTGCCCAGATGGGCCGGCTCGTGTCCCAGGCGCAGACAGGCAAGGCCCCGATCGCCCGGCTCGCGGACCGCATCAGTGCCGTGTTCGTTCCCATAGTTCTGGCCATCGCAGTACTCACCTTCGTTGTGTGGCTGCTCATCGCCGGGCCTGCCATCAGCGAGGCCGAACTCCGCGCGGCGTTCACTGCAGCCGTGGCTGTACTGGTGATCGCCTGCCCCTGCGCGCTCGGCCTGGCAACGCCGGTGGGCCTGCTGACCGGCACCGGCCGCGGCGCGCAGCTGGGCATCCTGATCAAGGGCCCGCAGGTCCTCGAGGACACCCGCACCGTGGGCACCATCCTGCTGGACAAAACCGGTACCGTGACCACCGGGCAGCTCGCCGTGGACAACACGCTGGCGTTCGGGTCGTTTGATGAGGCCGACGTACTGCGTCTTGCCGGCGCCGTCGAGGCTGCTTCCGAACACCCCATCGCCCACGCCATCGCTGCTGCTGCACTCCACGCGGAAAGCCAGCAAGCTGTCAGCCGCGTGGCAACCCGGCACGACGACGGCGCGCAGCTCCCCGCCGTCGGGCACTTCCGTTCCGCTCCCGGCGGCGGAGTGGTGGGAACCGTGGAAGGGCGGCCGGTGGTTGCCGGGCGGACCGGTTGGCTGCAGGAGAACGGCATCGCCATTACGCCGGAGCAGCACGAAGCACTCAGGGCCGCCGAGAATTCCGGTGCCACCGCCATCTGGGTTGCCGTAGACGGGGATGCCGCAGGCATCATCAGCCTGCGCGACACCATCAAGCCAGGCTCCGCGGCGGCCATCACCCGGCTCAAAAAGCTTGGCCTGCGTCCCATCCTGCTGACCGGAGACAACGCCGCGGTGGCCGCCCAGGTGGGTGCCGCCGTCGGGATTTCCGCTGGGGATGTGTTTGCCGGTGTGCTGCCGGAAGGCAAAGTGGACGCCGTCCGCAAGCTGCAGGCCGGCGGCGCCACCGTAGCCATGGCGGGCGATGGCGTGAACGACGCCGCAGCGCTGGCCCAGGCCGATCTCGGCATCGCGATGGGATCGGGCACTGATGTGGCCATTGAAGCCGCTGATCTGACGGTGATGGGCAATGATCTCGGGCACGTGGCGCTGGCGATCGAGCTCTCGCGCAGAACCCTCGCCACCATCAAGACCAACCTGTTCTGGGCGTTCTTCTACAACGCGGTCGGCATCCCGGTGGCGGCGCTGGGCCTGCTCAACCCGATGATCGCGGGCGCGGCGATGGCCGCCAGCTCCGTGCTGGTGGTGACCAACTCGCTGCGGCTGCGCAACTTCGGAAAGTAGCGCCGCCCGGCCCCAACTGACTCGCAATTGTTGTCGTTATGAGGCCTCCAGACGACACCTAATGCGAGTCAGTTGGGTGCGGAGGCCACGGTCAGGCTGTACCGAAGCGGATGGCCGCTCTAGCCTTGGCTTTGGCGGCCTCTTGGGCCCGGTCCTTGGCGGGTGCATGAGTCACCAGGGCATCCAGGAGGTGCTGCGTGACATGCGCGATCTCGTGCACAGCCCGCTCGAAGGCTTCCTCGTTGTCCTTGGAAGGCTTGGTGCTGCCGCTGATTTTGCGCACGTACTGCAGCGCGGCCGCCTCAACTTCGGCACTGGTTGCGTGGGGCTCAAAATTATGGAGGGTTCGGATATTCCGGCACATATCAACATGCTAGGCTCTGGAACGCCTGAGATCGACCCTCTTCCCGGCACGGCGAATGGCGCCCGCAACCATGGGTACTGCTGCTTGGGGCGCGGTGCCCATCGACGTTGTTTCGGGCTGCAGAACGGCTTTAGCTAATGGATCTTCCGGAGCCCGGCCACCAGGAACGTGCCCACTGCGCCGGTGCCTGGCCGCCACGCCTGCCCAGGCCCGCGACGATTCTCACCCCCGTGGAAAAATGCCGGTCGACAGGCAATTAGTACACGTTCTTGTTGACAAATCGTCGTGCCGTAGCGCGGCGGATGGGCAGCCCATATGGTGTGAGCATGGCTGCCGGACCGTTTGTTGCGGGCCTTGATGGACCCGCGTCAGAAGCAATGCTGAAACTTGGTCGCTTCTTCACGAAGTGGGACGAGACGCACGATGGACGAGCGGTCTTCCGGGAAGGCGGTAGGAAAGGCGATGTCTTCTACCGGGACAGGTGGAGCCACGACAAGGTGGTCCGGTCCACCCATGGTGTGAACTGCACCGAGTCCTGCTCGTGGAAGGTCTACGTCAAAGACGGAATCATCACCTGGGAGTCCCAGCAGACGGACTACCCCTCCGTGGGACCGGACAGCCCCGAGTACGAGCCGCGGGGCTGCCCGCGCGGCGCGGCCTTCTCCAGGTACACCTACTCCCCTATGTCATGATGGTGGTTCTCGTCGGCGGCCTGATCTGGCGGTACAAGTACGACCAGTTCGGCTGGACCACCAGGTCGTCGCAGCTGTACGAATCCAGGCTCCTGCGCATCGGCTCCCCCCTGTTCCATTTCGGCCTTCTCGCCGTCATCGCCGGCCACTTCTTCGGCCTGGTCATCCCCATGTCATGGACCCAGGCGGTAGGGATGAGCCAGGAGTTCTACCACGTCAACGCCCTCTTGGTTGGTGGCGTCGCCGGCGTCGGCACACTGGGCGGCATCATCATTCTTATCTACCGCCGCCGCAAGACCGGACCGGTGTTCATGGCCACCACCAAGAACGACAAGGCTATGTACGTCGTCCTCACCGCGGCCATAATCTTCGGGCTTTGGACCACTCTGGCCAGCGTCCTGCAGGGCGGAGAGGGGCACAACTACCGCGAAACCGTGGCTCCGTGGTTCCGCTCCCTGTTCATCTTCCAGCCGGACATCGCCGCCATGGCCAGTGCCCCCTTCGCCTTCCATCTTCACACCCTGGTGGGCATGGTTCTCTTCACCATTTGGCCGTTCACGCGCCTGGTCCACGCCTTCACCGCGCCGCTCCACTAGCTTTTCCGCCCGTACATCGTCTACCGGTCCAGGGACAAGGGCCGGACGTCCAGCGCACCGGCACGCCGCGGATGGTCCGCGGTCGGAACCCGGGACCGAGATACCCGGAACCGTTGACACCCAGGAGAAAACCGTGGCCAACTCAGCACCGCACATCACGTTCACGGTCCGCGGCCGGACGCCGAACCTGGTCCTGGCCACCGCCGCCTCCGTCGTGTGCTTCTGGGCTTGGAATGTTGTGGCAACTTTGGGCGCCCGCTATACGCAGCAGCTGCACCTGAGCCCCGCCACCACCGGCGTTCTCGTCGCCATGCCCGTGTTCGTCGGATCGCTCGGACGGATCATAGTCGGAACGCTGACAGAAAGGTTCGGCGGACGGGTGATGTTTACCTTCGTGCTGCTGGCCACCGTGGGGCCGGTACTGCTGGTCGTCCTCGGAGGCACCATCGAGTCCTTCATTCTGGTGCTGATCGCCGGACTGCTGCTGGGCGTCGCCGGCACCGTCTTTGCCGTGGGCATTCCGTCAGTGCCTGGTACGAACCGGCCAGACGCGGGTTCGCCACCGGGATTTTCGGCGCAGGGATGGGTGGCACCGCCCTTGCGGCCTTTCTCAATCCCCGGCTGGTGGCCTCGATCGGCTACGTCCCCACGCACATTCTGATCGCCGTGCTCCTGATTGTCATGGCTGCGCTGGTCTGGTTCCTCATGAAGGAGGCACCCGGCTGGTCCCCAAATACCGCACTGGTCACACCGAAGCTGGCCGACGCAGCCAGGACGGCGGTCACCTGGAAGATGTGTTTCCTCTACGCCGTGGTGTTCGGCGGTTTTGTTTCCTTCGCCACCTATCTGCCCACCTACTTGAAGGATGTCTACCACTTCGATCCAAGCGAAGCGGGCGCCCGGACCGCTGGCTTCGCCCTTTGCCGCCGTCCTGGCCCGGCCCGTCGGGGGTGTGCTGGCGGATCGGATCGGTCCCAAGCCTGTCGTCGTTGTGGCGCTGGCCGGCGTCGCGGTTCTCGGCTGGATCGTGAATCTGCGTCCCGATGGCGATGTGCCCGCCGGCCTGACCTTCGTGGCCATGGCTGCGGCCCTGGGCTTCGGAACGGGTGGCGTCTTCGCCTGGGTTGGCGTGCTTTCACCGCAGGGGAAAATTGGCAGCATCAGCGGCATCGTCAGTGCTGCGGGCGGCCTCGGCGGCTACTTTCCGCCCTTGGTCATGGGCGCCACTTACAATGCCGAGACCAACAGCTACTCAATCGGCCTGCTCCTGCTCGTCGTCACTGCCCTGCTGGCCCTGCTCTTCAGCCTGCTCGCAGTGCGTGGCCGGTCCATGCCGGCAAACGCGGCGCAAGCAGGTTGAGCGCCGCCTCCGGGTCCCGCGGCTAAGGACAGTCACCCTCGGGGGGCAGGCTCGACGTCGTTCGCACGGTTCAGCGGTGTGTGCACGGGAGCGGGAGTTGAGTCCGCGCCTGAACCGGCAGCCGGGCTGACACCGGGAGCACCGCGCAGCTCGTCCATCCTGACCAGGATCACGCCGCCAACAATCAGGACGCCGCCCAGCAACTGGATGGGGCCCGGAAGCTCGCCCAGCAGCAGCCACGCCCAGATCACGGCGAACAGCACCTCGGTCAGCGAAACAAAGGACGCCACCTTCGAACCGAGGGCGCGCGCGGCCACGATTCCGGAAACGTAGGCAACCACGGTTGCCAGCACCACCAGACCAGCAAGTGACACCCACCACGGCGTGACCCACGGGCCGAGTTTGGTATCGGCTGTGCTGAAGGCCATGGGCAGGAGCCCCGTTGCCGCTGCCAGCCACATCGCCGCGGCGCCGACCATCAGCCCGCCGGAGGCCAGGACGATTGGCGGCAGAGAGTCATTTTCCCTGGCCGTAATGAAGAAGTAGATGGCCAGGCAGACAGCCGCCGCGATTCCCCAGAGGACACCGATGAAATCGATCTTCACAGCGCCCGTCAGATCCAGCACCAGGACCAGCCCTCCCAGCGACAGCAACGTGCCGCCGAAAGTGAGCGCGCGAGGACGCCTGCGGCCGGCCGCCCAGAGCCACAGCACAATGATCACGGGGGCCAGGTACTCGAGCAGCAGGGCCACGCCCACGGACAGCCGGGCCACCGCGTTGAAGTAGAACAGCTGGCAGGCGGCCACACCGATCAGGCCGAAGAGCAGGATGGTCACCCAGTTGTCCTTCAGCTGGTGCCACCGTCCGCGCAATGCGGGAATGGCCGGGATCGCCAGGATAAGGGCAGCCCCGGTCAGGCGCGCTGTTACCGCGGCACCCGGGGACCAGCCGGTTTCCAGGAGGGCCTTGGCGAAAGAGCCGGAGATCCCGAACACGGCAGAGGAAAACAGGGCAATCCCCAAACCGGAGGCCATGAAGCCAGCAGCGCCGCCAACCGGAGTGCGCACCTTCAGGGCTGAAGCCGGCGGTCCGGCGGGAGCGATTGCGGCAGGCACGGCTGCCTCCTGTCAGGAGTAAAGTAGGGTTATGGTCATGACATTACGCCCGGCCATGTAAGGAGTCAAGATGGTTTTTGCACCTGACACCGAAGTTGCCCTGCGCACCGTGGTGAACCTGATCAACAGCGCCGCCAACGAGGAGGAAACCCTGGGGACGTTCGCAGACCTGGACAGGTTCCTCAAAGCCGAAGGATTCACGGGGTCCAGGGCTCGGGACGCGGCCGAACTGGCCAGTGTGCACCAGCTCCGGAGCCAGCTCGCGGCTCTCTGGACGGCCGATGAGGACACCGCGGTGGAGACCGTTAACCAGATGCTCCGGGAGGCCCACGCACTCCCCCAGCTGATGAAACATGACCAGTGGGACTGGCACCTTCACGCAACCACCGGGGAAGCTCCGCTGTCCGACAGAATGGGCACCGAGGCGGCCATGGCGCTGGTGGACGTGATCCGCAGCATGGAAATGGACCGCATGCTGGTCTGCGCAGCGAGCGATTGCGACGCCGTTGTGCTAGATCTGAGCCGGAACCGCTCGAAGAGGTACTGCGATACCGGAAACTGCGCCAACCGCGCCCATGTGGCGGCGTACCGGGCCCGCCAGGCGGCCGCCGGCTAGCCGCCGTCGGGATGCACGGTCGGGATGCACCGTCGGGATGCACCGTCGGGATTCGCCGTCGGGGCGTCACAGCGCGTCACGCCACGCAGAATATTGCTTCACCCCCGGCACGGGACCGCGGAAATCCGGGGCACGCTGATTCGGACCGGCCCAAAAAGGCGCGCCGCGTGACGGCCCCAAAGACGGGGCGAAGCCGAAACTAGCGGGAGCCGGCGTCGGGCATAGTATCGTCGCTGTCCGGGGCAGGCGTGCCGGACGTCGATCCGTGGCCGCCGGACCCGTGGGGGGACTTCTTGGAGCTCAGGTTTACGCCGGAGCCCTTGCCCAGATGCTCGGCATTTTCCTTGTAGCTCATGGACAGCATGGCGGCGACCACCAGGGTGACAATGAACGCGATGCCGGCGCCAGTGAAGGCCAGGTCAAAACGAGGGGTACGGGCGCTTCCGCCGGACGCGAAGATCAGGACGGCGAAGAAGGCGAGCACGGCCCAGAACGCGGAAAACATCAGCGGTCCCTTCACCGAGGTCCGCAGATTGCGCGGTTTTCCTGGTTTCTGGTTTGCCAAGGTGCTTCCTCCCGTGGGGGCGTTGGCCGTGGGCCTGCCCGTTTTGATGTGCGGTTGTTCCAAACAGAAATTGTTCTACACGGAGTAGAACCTCTGCCTCTAGTTTACGGCCTTCGCAGGGGCCGTCCGCGCATCGTGCCGCAGGCTCAGGCCTGCCAGCGTCCAGAGCACGCCCGAGATGATGGCACCGCCGCCGGCAACACCGAGCAAGGCATGGGCGCCCATGCCAATGAAAAACGGCAGCGCGATGGCTGTGCCGATGCCGAGCAACCCTGACGTGAGCCAGTCGCGCGCCAGGACGTGGCGGCCGCGGAACCTGATGCCGAAGTAGAGCTCAGCCACACCCATCAGCCCCAGTCCCAGGCCTGCGATGACGCCGAACAGCAGATCCCCGCGCAGCGCGGCCACCGCAATGCCCGATCCGGTCATTGCGGATGCTGCCGCGGACAGGATCCGGCCCGGAAGCACTTCGCTGCGGAAGCCCGCCTTCCTGATGGTCCAGATCAACACCACCCCGGTGGCCAGCAGGTAGATGCCTCCGGCCCAGCCCATCACGTCGACTGACGGCGAAGCCCAGAAGATGGTCAGCGCACCGAACACGAGCGCCACGGCGGCCCGGAGCAGGACCGGCTGCCACAGGTCGGCCCGATGGCCGGGCGCGGGGGCGGATTCTGCCGGGATTGCTGGTTGAGTCACCGGACCAGTTTAGTGCGCCGTCGACCTAGTGCGAACCGAGCACCATCCAGCGGTCCGTCCGCGACCGGAACCCCAGAGTCAGTGCGCGGGCCAGCAGGTAGCCCAGCGAAAACGCCGCCCAGAGCCACACGAGCCCCGCCGCGCCGTCGACTCCGGAGAATCGGACAGCCAGCAGCAGAGGCAGATACACCACAAGATTGACGACGCCGGCAATCGCCAGATATTTCGCGTCGCCGGCGCCAATAAGCACCCCGTCCAGCACAAACACGTAGCCGGCGATGGGCTGGCCTATGGCCATCACCCACAGTGCGAGGGTGAGTGCGGACTGGACACCGGCGTCGGAGGTAAACAGAGCGCCGGCCCACGGCGCAGCAATAGCCAGCAGCGCCCCGGTCACAACGCCGAAGCAGGCACCCCAGCGGATCATGGTCCGGGTCAGCAGCCGCGCTCTGGCCGGATTGGACGCGCCCAATTCCTTGCCGATGAGCGCCTGGGCGGCGATGGCCAAGGCATCGAGCGCAAAGGCGAGGAAGGAGAAAATGGTCATGGCCAGCTGGTGCGCGGCGAGGTTCACGGGGCCCTGGGCCGTGACCACCAGGACCGTTGCCAGGATGGCCAGGCGCAGGCTGAGCGTCCGGAGCATCAGCCACGAACCCACCTTGGTCATGGCCCGGATTCCATGCCAGTCCGGGAATAGCGAAACCCCATGCCGGCGGGCGTTTTTCTGGACCATGACCAGGTACACGGCCGCCATGGCCCACTGCGCAATGCTGGTGCCCACCGCGGAACCTGTCACGGACCAGTTCAGGCCATAGACCAGCACCAGATTGAGCACGATATTCAGGGCGAAGCCCGCGGTGGCAACCACCAGCGGGGTCCGCGTGTCCTGCAGCCCGCGCAGCACCCCGGTCCCGGCGAAGATCAGGAGCATTGCTACCAGCCCGGGCATCGACCAGCGCAAGTAGTCCACCGCGAAGGAGCGCACCTCCCCGGTGGCTCCCATCAGTTCCACGAGCGGTTCCGCGGCAACAAACCCGGCGGCCGCGAGAACCATTCCCAACAGCAGCGCCAGCCAGACGCCGTCGCGCCCGGCGCCGAGGGCCTTACCGATGTTGCCGTTGCCCACGGCACGGGCAACCGCCGGGGTGGTGGAGTAGGCCAGGAACACCATCAGGCCAACAGCAGTGTGCAGCACCGCGGAAGCCAGGCCCACGCCCGCCAGCTGCGCGACACCCAAGTGCCCCACGATCGCCGAATCGGCCAGCAGGAACAGGGGCTCGGCAATAAGCGCACCGAAGGCAGGCACGGCGAGGCGCAGGATCTCCCGGCTGTGGCTCTTGGCGGGGTGGCTGGGCTGAACGGGCACGTCTGTGGCGGGAGGGGAGTCAGGCACGGTTTCAGCCTACCGGCGAGTCCCGGGCCGGACCTCCCGGCGAGTCCCGGGCCGGACCTCCCGGGGCCGGACCTCCCGGGGCCGGACCTCCCGGGGCCGGCGGGAACAGCGGCGACGAAGGACTCATTCCGCCTCAAATAGTTGACACTTCAACTATGAGCAGGGGAGACTCGGACACTGAAGCTTCAACGCTGCGACCTGGATCGCTTGTACCCAGACAGCCCCAACCGATATCCGAAACGGTGAAACTCCCATGAACCAGTCCAACCTGACCACCACAGCCCTCACAATCTTGCGCGTCATAGTCGGATTCCTCTTTGCTGCCCACGGCTGGCAGAAATTCACTGAGTGGACCATTGCCGGAACCCAGGCCTCGTTTGCGCAGATGGGCATCCCCGCAGCCAGCGTGGCCGCTCCGGTAGTGGCCACTCTGGAACTCGCCGGAGGCGTCGCACTGATTCTGGGCGTCCTGGCCCGTGTGTTTGCGGCACTTCTGGCGCTGGACATGCTCGGTGCGCTCTTTCTGGTACACGCCCCCGCGGGGGTCTTTGCGGCTACCGGCGGCTACGAGCTGGTACTGCTCCTTGCGGCCGGCGCACTGGCGGTCGCATTGGCCGGAGCCGGCCGGCTCTCGCTGGACCGTGCCCTCTTTGGCCGCAGCCGCTCCAGGCTGAGCGTCCTCGCCTAGGTTCCGCCCCTCCGGCACAACACGTACGACGGCGGCCGCGCTCCTCAGGTGGGCAGCCGCCGTCGGGCATTAGCGCCCGTTGAGATATTCCGGGCCCACGGCGCGGATCCCGCCAAGATCCGGGAATGGCCCTCGACGCGGACCAGATGGGCTAGAACACGACTTCGCGTCCGGTCTCACTGGATTCATAAATGGCGGAGATGATCTTCATCAACTCCAGGCCGTGGGCGGCGGGGGCCGCTTCCTCCGCGTCGCCGCGCACGGTGGCCAGGAAGTGCTCGATTTCATTACGGTAGGCAATGTTGTCGAAGGTCAGCGAGTCGATCTGCGGGGCGATGTTCAGCAGTGTGTCGTGCTTTTCCGTGAACAGCTTCAGCTCCGGCTCCAGTTGCGCCCCGCCCTTGTCGCCGAAGAGCTGGACCTTCACCTCGTCCTGGCCGTGCATCGAGTAGCTGGTGTCGAAATGCAAGGTGGCACCGTTGCGGAACTTGACCAGCGCCGTAGCCAGATCCTCCACGGTGTTCCGCTGAGGGTCGTAGTCCGCCGACAGGTAACGGGAGTAGTGGGCCACATTGGCCCGGTTGCCGATCTTGTGGAAGACGCTTCCGGAGACGCTGGCCACCTCCGGGCAGCCCATCAGGTACCAGCAGATGTCAATGAAATGAACGCCGAGGTCGATCAGGGGCCCGCCGCCGGAGAGCGCCTTGTCGGCGAACCAGCCGCCCGGGTTGCCCACCCGGCGCAGGCAGCTTGCCTTGGCGTAATAGATCTCCCCGAGGTCTCCGGCGTCAATGAACTTCCGCAGCACCTGGGCATTGGGCGAAAACCGGCGGACGTAGGCCACCTGCAACTTGGCGCTGCCGGCCGAGGCGGCTGCCATGACCGCCTCGGCTTCGGCCAGCGTCGCCGTCATCGGCTTCTCGATCAGCACATGCTTGCCGGCGTCGAGGGCAGCCATCACGATGTCCGCGTGGGTGTCGTTGCGGGTGCAGATGCTCACCGCGTGCACCTGGTCATCGGCCAGCAGCTGGCGGTAGTCGGTGTAGACCTTGGGCACGGCGTACTCCCCGGCCCGGCGGTGCGCCCGCGGTGAGTCGATGTCGCAGACGGCTACGAGGTCGGAACCGGCCGAATCCTTGTAGGACTGCAGATGGGAATCGGCGATGGTGCCCAGGCCGATCACCCCGACGTTGACGACGCTCATGCCGCACTCCCCTGAAGGAGACGGCCGGCGTTCTCCAGGCAGTCGGGTACCGCGGTCAGGCAGTCCTCGCGTCCCTCGTATTCAATCGACAGGGGCCCGTCGTAGCCGGAGTCCCGGATGATCCCCGCGATCCGCTCCATGTCCAGGTCCCCCAGCCCGAACACCGAGCCCTGGATGTAGTTGCCGGCGGCCGTCTTCAGCCAGCCGGCCCCGGGTGCGCTCCGACGGATGTAGAAGTCCTTCAGGTGAACGATGGAGGCGTACGGCAGTAGCCGGGGAATGGCCGCTTCCGGCGCCTCGTCCAGGCAGAGGAAATTGCCGATGTCCAAGGTGATCCGGAAGTTCTCCCGGTCCACCGCATGCACAAGCGCCAGGAGACGTTCGCTGAGGTTGAACGCCATGCCATGGTTTTCCACGCTGGTGGTGATCCCTAGATCTGCGGCGTAGTCCGCCAGCTCGCGGCAGGCGGGGACGACGGCGTCGCAGGCCTCCCTGAACTCGCGGTGGTCCGCCGGCTGCCAGCCCCAGGGTACGACGTCGTGCCGGAACCGGGTGATGCCAAGCTCGGCCGCGGCATCGAGGTGCTTCCTGATCCGGGCCACTTCCGCCGGTGCGTCCGGTCCGCTGAAATCCGCGCCCACCACATAGTTGCCCAATTCCATGCCGCGCTCGGCTGCCCGCTCCGTCACCGCGGTGCGCAGCGCGGGCGATTCACTCAAATCCGCCCCCAGTCCTGCGTCGGCAAGCTCCAGATGCCCGGCCCCGGCATCGGCCGCCCAGTCGACCAGATCCGCAACGCCCAGCCGGCCATCGGCCAGGGCCCCGGCAAGACTGTATGAACTAAGACCTATCTTCACGTTGAAACCTTTCTCCTCGGTTCCTACGACACTATGTGCGGCAAATGGCGAACGGAGGGGGCGGACCTTTTTTCGGAACTGAACTATGTTTGCCCCGGCCAAAGCCATGCCGTCGTCGGGCAAAGCTCCATAGGGTGTCAGGATGAGAGCCACATTGCCCCGCATCGCCATCACCGGAATCGCCCTGGAAGCGAGCACCTATTCCCCGGCCCGGACCAACATCGGAGACTTTGTCCGCCGCGACGGCACGGAGATCTTCGACCAGTACCCCTTCTTCGCCCCGGGCCAGCCGGTGCGCGAGGCCGCCAGGTGGTTACCCCTGACCCATTTCCGCGCCATCCCCGGCGGCGCGGTGCCAGCGGAGGACTTCGCCGAAATGAAGCGGATCATTGCCGCCGGGCTGCGTGAGTGCCTGGCCGATGGTCCGTTGGACGGACTGTACCTCGACATCCACGGGGCAATGAGCGTCGTCGGCCTGGACGACCCGGAGGGCGACCTCATCCAGGAGCTGCGCGATCTCGTGGGGCCGGACACCCTGATCAGCAGCGGCATGGACCTGCACGGCAACGTTTCCTGGACCTTGGCCCACCAGCTGGATATCGCCGGCTGCTACCGGATGGCACCCCACGAGGATTGGTTGGAGACCAAGGAGCGGGCCGCAGCCAACCTGCTGGTCCGGCTGGCCCTGGCCCCGGAGCAGCGCCGTCCGCTCAAGGCCTGGATACCCGTGCCGATCCTGCTGCCCGGGGAGAAAACCAGCACCCGGATCGAACCGGCGAAGAGCCTCTATGCGGCCGTGGCCGATGCCGCCGAGGCACCTGGCATCCTGGACGCGGCGTTGTGGATCGGCTATGCCTGGGCGGATGAACCGCGCAACCATGCGGTGGTGATGGTGACCGGCGACGACGGCCCGGCCATCTGCGCCCGGGCGGAGGACCTGGCCGAACGCATGTGGGAGCACCGCCGGGACTTCGGCTTCGTCGCCCCGGCAGGAGACCTCGCCGAGTGCCTGGAGACCGCGGCGGGCAGCCCGCTGCGGCCCTATTTCATCAGCGATTCCGGGGATAATCCGACCGCTGGCGGGGCCGGAGACGTAACCTGGACGCTGCAGGAGTTGCTCAGCGATCCGCGCATCCGCAACGGCAGCCTGCGGGTGATCTACGCCTCCATCCCCGACGCCGGCGCCTTCGATGCCTGCCAGGCCGCGGGCGTCGGCGAGCGGGTCCGCGTGCTGGCCGGGGCCCGGGTGGACGCGACCCATTCCGGCCCCATCATGCTGGACGGCGTCGTGGAGCATCTTCACGAGGGCGACCCGGTGGCCGGGGCGGAGGCCGTGGTGCGCATCGGCGGGCTTCAGGTGATCGTGACCCGCAGACGCAAGCCGTACCATCTGGAGCAGGACTTCGTCCGCAATTCCCTGGCGCCGCGGCAGGCGGACATCGTGGTGGTCAAGATCGGATACCTGGAGCCGGACCTGTTCGCCATGGCCGCCGGCTGGATGCTGGCACTGACCCCCGGCGGCGTGGACCAGGATCTTCAGCGGCTGGGGCACCGCCGCATCCTCCGTCCGATGTTTCCGTACGACGACGGCGGTTTCCGGCCGGATCTGTCGGCCCGGCTGGTCCCGGCCTCCAATGAACCGGCGGGCAGGGCAGCGGACGCGGCCCGGGGCGGTAAGGCCTGGCCCGCGGCGGCGAGGTCTGGCCGGAGGCTGTAAGGCCGGGCCGGGGCACGGCATTTTGGCCCAACTAAGTTCGCCACCGAACTAACTACAACATCTTTCGACAGCCCCCGCCGGTGTGGTTGGTTTGCTCCTATCGGGCCACGAATTCCTTCGGCCCCGGACGAAAGATGGAGGAATCATGAAAGAACTCAGCCGGCGGGGTCTGCTCGGACTCGGAGGGGCACTCGGTGCCGCGGCACTGCTCGCGGCCTGCGGAACGGGGGAACAGGCAGCCTCGAACGACACGGGCACCCCGGCCAAGCTGCGCGTCTGGTTCATGAAGGACTCGGTATCCGACAAGGCACAAGCCTGGCTCAAGAGCGAGTTTGAAAGCAAGTTCCCAGGCTCCACGCTGACCATCGAGCAGCAGGAGTGGGACGGCATCGTGCCCAAACTGCAAACGGCCCTGGCCAGCGCGGAGTCCACCCCGGACATCATCGAACTCGGCAACACCCAGGCCCCGACCTTCTGCGCCGTCGGCGCGCTTGCGGACCTGACGGAGATCAAGGGCACCCTCGGCGGCAGCGACCTCACCCAGTCGCTGGTTGATCTGGGCAGCTCCGGCGGCAAGATGTACGCCGCCCCGTTCTACGCCGGCAGCCGGATCATGTTCTACCGCAAGGATTTCTTCGCCACGGCCGGGGTCAAGGTCCCGACGACGATCGACGAGCTGACCGCGGCGGCCGCCACCCTGCAGGCCGCCAACCCCGCCGCGAACCCGCATTTCTCCGGGCTGTTCCTGCCCGGCATCTCGTCGCAGTCGGCCTTTGCCTGGGTGTTCACCAACGGCGGCCGGCTGGCCACCGAGGAGGGCGGTGCCTGGAAGGGAGGCCTGTCCTCCCCGGAGAGCCAGAAGGCGATCGCCCAGCTGCAGCAGCTGTGGAAGACCGGCTCCACCACCGGCACGGTCACGGACTCCACCATCGGGTCCCAGCCCTACACGGCCTTCAACACCGATGAAGCGGGCATGTTCTTCGGCTTTAATTTCCATCTGAAGAAGATCAAGAAGGAACTCGTCGACGCCGGAAAGGTGGGCTACTTCAGCTTCCCCGCCGCCAAGTCCGGCGACGGCGGCCACCCCTTTGCCGGTGGTTCCAACGTGGCCGTTTCCAACAAGTCCAAGGCCCCCGGCCTGGCCAAGGAGGCCCTGAAGTTGATCTTCAGCAAGGAGTTCCAGGAGTTCTTCGCCACCGAGGGCGGCTGGGTGCCCGGCAACCTGAAGTACGCGGACGCGCTGGGCACCGACGAGCTTTCCAAGATCACCGTCGACGCCGTGCGCAATTCCGTCGGCACACCGGCCGCCAAGAACTGGGCCCTCGTGGAGAGCGCCAAGACAGTGGACGACTTCTTCGTCGCCATGGGCGCCGGCAAGGATCCCGTGGCCCTGGCCAAGACCGCCGACGACAAAATGACGGCCATCCTCAACAGCAACTAGCCCCATCGGCTGACCTGCACGGCCACGAAGGCCCAGGCAGGACGCAGAAAGGACCTACCGGTGACGGTTAATACGCTTCGGAAAGCGCCGCTTCCCGACGACACCACGGAACCCCGCGCCCGGGGACGTGCCAGGCGGAAAAGGAATCCGCTCCCCTATCTCCTGCTGCTTCCTGCCGTGGCCGTCGTGCTGCTCTCCATGGGCTACCCGCTGGTGCGCCAGATCATCATGGCGTTCCAGCACTTCTCCCTGGAGCAGCAGTTCGGCAAGGCCCCGGACTTCATCGGCTTCGGCAATTTTGCCCGGGTCCTGACGGATACGTCCTTCTGGCTCACCCTGGGCCGTTCGCTGATGTTCTGCATCTCCTGCGCCGCGGCGACCATGCTCGTGGGGGTGGCGGCGGCGGTCCTGCTGACCAAGGTCTCCCGCGCGGTCTCCGTCTTCGTCCAGGCCGTCATGCTGCTGGCCTGGGCGATGCCGGTGCTCTCCTCGCTGCAGGTCTTCCAATGGATATTCGACTCCCGCTCCGGGGTGGCCGACTGGCTGCTCGCACGGCTGGGCTTCGCCTCGATGGCCGACTTCAACTGGTTTGCCAGTCCGGTACCGTTCTTCCTCGTGGCCGGCCTGCTGGTCACCTGGATGAGCGTGCCGCTTGTGGTGTTCATGGTCTACGCCTCGATCACCCAGATCGACGAGTCGATGTTGGAAGCCTCCACCCTCGACGGCGCCAACAGCTGGAACCAGTTCCGCGAAATCATAGCCCCCACCATCGCCCCCGTGCTTCTGCTGGTGACCATTCTGGAGATCATCTGGGACCTGCGCGTCTTCACCCAGATCTACATCCTGCAAAAGAACGGCGGCATCACGGAGCAGACCAATGTGCTGGGCACTTACGTGTACCAGGTGGGTCTGGCCGGCGGCGACTATGGGGTGGCCTCCGCCACCGCCTTGATCATGCTGCTCATAACACTCGTGCTGACCTGGCGCTACATCTCCCAGGTCATGAAACAGGGGGAACTCTGATGGCCCGCAAACAGAAAACCTCGGCCCGGATCACGCTGAACATCATTGCCCTGGTCTTCGGGCTGCTCTGGCTGTTCCCCGTCTACTGGCTGATCAACAACTCACTGGTCACCGACGACACGCTGCAGGCCCGGACGCCGTCGTTCCTGCCGCTGGACTTCACCTGGGCACACTACGGGCAGATCCTGGCCGACGAGCGCTTCTGGTCGGCACTGCGGATGAGCCTGTCCACGGCGCTGATAGTGGTGCTGGCGGCCCTTCTCCTGGCCTTGTTCGCCAGCATCGCGCTGAGCCGCTTCCGCTTCCGCGGCCGCCGGGCGCTGATCATCTCCGTCCTGGTGGTCCAGATGATTCCGGCCGAGGCCCTGTTCATCTCCCAGTACAAGATGATCGACGGCTGGCATCTGCTCAACTCCGTGCTGGGCCTGAGTATCCTGTACATCGGCGCCTCTGTCCCGTTCACCATATGGATGCTCAAGGGCTTCGTGGACGGCGTGCCGGTGGAGCTGGAGGAATCGGCCATGATCGATGGCTGCTCCAGGATGGGGGCGTTCTTCAAGGTCACCTTCCCGCTGCTGGGCTCCGGCCTGGTGGCCTCGGGAATTTTTGCCTTCCTGGCTGCGTGGAACGAGTACACCCTTGCGCTGGTGCTGCTCAGCAGCGACAACCGCAAGACCCTGCCGCTGTGGCTGCAGGGCTTCAGCGGCCAGAACCAGGCCACGGACTGGGGCGGCATCATGGCCGGCTCCACCCTGATGGCCATTCCCGTGATCATTCTCTTCGTCATCGTGCAGAAGAAGATGGCCCAGGGCCTGGTGGCGGGAGCCGTGAAGGGCTGAGATGCAGGGTTTTCCAGCGGCCAGCGCCACCATGAGAACGACAACCGAACAATCCCTGGGCTCCGGCGCGCCGGTGCTGGCCATCGACATCGGCGGGACCGACATCAAATACGGCCTCGCGGACCCCGGCGGCGCGTTCATCCACAGCGGATCCATCCCGACCGCGGCCAACCACCCGGGCACCATGATCGACCGTCTATCCGCCCTGGTGGAGGACGCGCGCATCAGCCATCCGCAGCAACAGCCGGCGGCCCTGGGCGTGAATGTCCCCGGCATCGTGGAGGAAGCCACGGGCGTGGTGGTCACCAGCGCCAATCTGGGCTGGAGCAATTTTCCGCTCAAGGAGCTGCTCGAATCCCGGCTCGGCCTGCCGGTGGCACTGGGCCACGACGTCCAGGCCGCAGGCTTCGCCGAGCACCGCCTGGGCGCGGCGCGCGGCTTCGACAATGCCCTGGTCGTGGTGATCGGCACCGGCATTGCCAGCACCATCATCCTCGGCGGGCAGATCTACTCCGGGCACGGTTACGCCGGTGAAATCGGCCACTCCCGGATCGAACCGCTGGGCAGCGCGGCCGCCATCCTTTGCCCCTGCGGCGCGGCCGGCTGCCTGCAGACCGTCTCCTCGGCCTCTGCCATCGCCCGGCACTATTCCGCGGCGGTAGGCCGGGACGTGCCCGGCGCCAAGGAGGTGATGGCGGCGGCAGCCAACGACGACGGCGCGGCGCAGTTGGTCATGGACCGCGCCTTTGATGGCCTGGCGCTGGCTCTTGCCCAGAACGTGGCCATGCTGGCGCCGGAAATTGTGGTCATCGGCGGCGGGCTTGCCGAGGCCGGCGATGCGCTGCTTGAGCCCGTCGCCCGGCGGCTGGAATCCGTGCTCAGCTTCCACCGGCGGCCGCAGCTGGTGACGGCCGCGCTTGGTTCGGCGGCGGGCATGGTCGGGGCGGCGCTGAAGGCCCGGGAACTGGCCGCAGGCTAGCCCGCCGGCGTTGCCAGCTGGTGCAGCCGGCGCATCCTCACGGGGCCCCCATGGCCCCGCACATTCTTCAGGGCCAAACTAAGTTCCGGACCTTTCCGCTCCCCGGGAATCGGCTAGTCTGCGAGGGGAAGAATCCGCATTCCGGGGAAACCCCGGGCCGTGCGGCCGGTGCCCGTGCAGCCGGTAAATAGTCGATCGACAGAGTGGAGGCAGGATCGTGGGCTACAAACCGTCCTACGCCAAACAGGTCAAGAGAACGGGCCCCCGGGACGTCGCGCTGACCGAATCGTCCTCCAATATCCTCTCCCTGATTGCCGGCGGACGCGTCACGTCCCGGGCCGATCTGGCGCGTGCCCTGAACCTGGCGCCCTCCACCATCACCATCAAAGTCGCGGAGCTGCTGGAGGCGGGGCTGATCAGCGAGAGCGGCTCCGGCTCAGCCACCGGGGGCCGCCGGCCGACGCTGCTGCATCTGGTGCCCGACGCCGGCTACATCCTCGCCGCTGACCTCGGCGCCCACCATGCCTGGGTCGGAAGGCTGAACATCTCCGGCTACCTGACCTGTTCGAAGCTGGAGACCATCAACATCGCCGACGGTCCCGACGTCGTGCTGGGGCACGTTGCCGCGATGATGCGCGCCCTGACCGATGACAACGACCCGCCGCTGCGCGGGGTGGGCATGTCGCTGCCCGGGCCAGTGGATGTCGCCCGCGGCACACTGGATTCCCCCTCGAGGATGCGCGGTTGGCACAACTTCAACGTCCAGCGCTGGCTGGCGGAGGAATTCGGGACCATCGCCGTGGTCGACAACGACGCAAACATGATGGCGCTGGGCGAATATGTGCTGCGCCAGCACGATGCGCCGGACAGCAAACAAAAACAGAACACGCTGTTCCTGAAGGCAGGGGCCGCCATAGGCTGCGGACTGATCCTCAATGGCCAGGTCTACCGCGGCGCCACCGGGGCGGCCGGGGACATCGCCCACGTCCAGGTACCGGCGGCCGGGGACCGGCCGTGTTCCTGCGGCAACCGCGGCTGCCTGGAGACCGTGGCCAGCGGGACAGCCATCATGAGTCAGCTGGCCGAGGCGGGAGTGCCGGGGAACGGCATCGAGGACATCATCCGAAATGCCCTCGATGGCGACGCCCAGACCACCACCCGGGTGCGCACCGCGGGCCGCATTCTGGGCCAGACACTAAGTGCCGTCGTGAACTTCATAAATCCGGACCTGGTGGTGCTCGGCGGCGGGCTCTCCCAGGTGGAGCCCTTCGTTGCCGCCGTGCGCTCCCAGCTCTATGAGAGCTGCCATCCGCTGGCGACGAAAAAGCTGACCATCGAACAATCCCTGGCCGGTTCGCAGGCCGGCATGCTCGGCGCCGGGCAATTGTGCCTGCGCACCGTCCTCGCCGGGACCTAGCCACGGCACCCGCGGGAAGAGAAGAGGCACGGTTCCATGGTTGAGGTTGAAATCTGCGTCCAGGACATCGCCGGTGTCCGCTGCGCCCTGGAGGCCGGGGCGCAGCGGGTGGAAATCTGCACTGCCTTGGCCACCGGCGGGCTGACCCCCAGCATCGGGCTGGTTGAAGCCGCCGCCGGGCTGGCCCGGACAGCCGGCGCCTCCGGCTTCGTCCAGGTCCTGATCCGGCCGCGGCCCGGCGGCTATGTCTATTCGGCGGACGAACTCTTGGTAATGACCAGGGATATCCGGTGCCTGTTGGCGGCGGGCGCGGACGGCGTCGTCGTGGGGGCCCTGACGGCCGACGGCGGGATCGATGAATCAGCGACGGCCGCCCTGATCGGCGCCGCCTCAGGCGCCCCGGCCACCTTCCACCGGGCGGTCGACGCCGCTGCGGACCCGGTGCGCACTGCGGCCGCCGCGGCCCGGCTTGGCGCCATCCGGATCCTGACCTCGGGCGGATCCCCGAGGGCCGGCGGCGGCGCCGCCCTGCTGCGGCGGATGGTCCAGTCGCTCCCGGAGGGTGTTCAGGTCATGGCCGGTGGCGGGGTGGGTGCCGAATCCGTTCGGGAGCTGATCGCCTCAGGCGTCGGTGCCATCCATTTCTCCGGCAAGCGGGATGTGTCGGATCCGCATCCCTCGGGCCCCGGCGGCGGCGCCGGGACAGTCACCGTTACCGATCCCGCAATCGTCCGCGGCCTGATCCAGACCATCCGTTCGCTCGGCTGACCGGTCCGAACACGTTATTTGGTGATGCATTCCACGTGACGCCGTCCCGTCCGCTTATGGCGGGCTGGACAGCGTTTGTGTCTTTTCGACCGCCGGGTAGCCTGCGCCGTCAGTACAATCGCGGGATGAGTGAGACTGCCGCCAATTCCGTGACCCTCCGCTTCCTTGCAGCCCCCACCGACGTCGGCCACAGCGGTTCCGTGGATGCCGGCACTGTCCTGGAATGGGTGGACAAAGCTGCATACGCCGCCGCGGTGGGTTGGGCGAAGTCCTATTGCGTGACCGCCTACGTGGGCAACATCCACTTCGCCGATCCCGTGAACAGCGGCGACATGGTGGAGGTCACCGCCACGATCGTTTACACAGGCCGGTCCTCCATGCACATTCGCACGGTTGTGTCCTCCGGCGATCCCAAGGGCGGCCCGGCCACCATGCGGAGCCAATGCATGGTGATTTTTGTAGCCGTGGGCGAGGACGGCAAACCCATCCCCGTGCGGCAGTTCGAACCGTCCACGCCGGAAGAAGTCGAGCAGCGCAACCATGCTCTGGCCCGGATCAAAGTCCGCGAACAGATTGTGGAAGCCATGAGCTCCCAGGAATATACCGACGCCGGAACCGCCGAGCGCGTTGTCCTGCGGTTCATGGCCGCCCCCACGGATGTGAACTGGGGCGGCAAGGTGCACGGCGGCATCGTGATGAAATGGATCGACGAGGCAGCCTACGTCTGCGCCTCGCGGTACAGCGGCAAGGACACCGTTGCGGTGTTCTCCGGCGGAGTCCGGTTCTACCGGCCGCTGCTGATCGGCCACGTGGTGGAGGTTGAGGCCAGGCTGGTGTACACCGGCACCAAAGGGATGCACGTGGCAGTCCACGTCCGGTCCGGCGACCCCAAGGGCCGCGAGCTGAACCTCACCACGTATTGCCTCACCGTGATGGTGGCCCGGGATGCGGACGGCAACTCAGTCCCGATCCCGGAGTGGGTTCCGGTGTCCGAAGAGGACAAGCGCCTTCACGCGCATGCCCGTGAGCTGCTGGAGATCCGGGGAACCGCTCCGGGGAACAGGCTGCCGAACCACCTGTTGCCGGCAGAGAGCTGATCAGGCGGGAGCGCCATCAGGCGGAAGAACCGCTAGAAGCCGCCGCCCCCGGCGTCGGCCGCCATGTTGGCGAAGCGCGAATAGTGGCCTTGGAACGCCACCACAATGTCCTTGGTGGGGCCGTTGCGGTGCTTGGCAATCAGAATGTCCGCCTCGCCGGCCCGCGGCGATTCCTTGTCATAGATATCCTCACGGTGCAGCAGGATGACCATGTCGGCGTCCTGCTCGATGGAGCCGGATTCACGGAGATCCGAGACCATGGGGCGCTTGTCCTGGCGCTGCTCGGAACCGCGGTTCAGCTGCGACAGTGCGATGACGGGAACCTGCAGCTCCTTGGCCAACAGTTTGAGAGCACGCGAGAACTCCGAGACTTCCTGCTGGCGCGATTCCACCTTTTTGCCGGAGCTCATCAGCTGCAGGTAGTCCAGGATCACCAGTTTGAGGTCATGCTGCTGCTTCAGGCGGCGGCACTTGGCCCTGATTTCCATGAGCGACATGTTGGGGCTGTCGTCAATGAAGAGCGGGGCCTCGTTCATCCGGCCCATGGTGGTGGCGATCTTGGACCACTGTTCGTCCTTGATGGTGCCCTTGCGCAGATCCTGCAAACCAATGGTGGCCTCGGCGGACAGCAGGCGCATGGCGATCTCGTTCCGGCCCATTTCCAGCGAGAACATCACCGTGGCCAGGTTGTTCTTGATGGCAGCGGAACGCGCGAAGTCCAGTGCAAAGGTTGACTTCCCAACCGCGGGGCGGGCCGCGATGACAATCATCTGACCCGGGTGCAGGCCGTTGGTCAGCTCATCCAGTTCATAGAAGCCGGTGGGAATGCCCGTCATGCCTTGGCCGCTGTGACCCGAGGCTTCGATCTCGTCCACCGTTGATTCCATGACATCCTTCAGGACAACGTAGTCCTCAGTTGTCCGGCGCTCGGCAACGGCGTAGATCTCGGCCTGGGCCTGGTTGACCAGGTCCTCCACCTCGCCGTCCTGGCCGTACCCCAGCTGGACAATCTTGGTGCCGGCGCTGACCAGGCGGCGCAGTACGGCGCGCTCGGCAACGATCTCGGCGTAGTAACCGGCGTTGGCTGCCGTGGGGACCGTCTGGATGAGCTCGTGCAGGTAGGCAGGGCCGCCGATCCTGTTGACTTCGCCGCGCTTGGTGAGCTCGTCCGAAACCGTAACGGCGTCTGCGGGTTCGCCGCGGCCGTAGAGGTCAATGATGGCCTCATAGATGGTTTCGTGGGCGGGACGGTAGAAGTCCTGGCCACGAAGGATCTCCACCACATCAGCGATGGCGTCCTTGGACAGCATCATGCCACCGAGTACGGATTGTTCAGCCGGGATGTCCTGAGGCGGCTTGCGGCTGCCTTCGGATCCACGAGTGCCCTCGATTGAGTCCAGATGCGTAACTGACAAAGCTGCCGTCCTCCATTGTGTGCCGCGGCGTATATCCGGTTGCCGCGGCGCGTAAGCGATGTGCCTTTTGGATGCCCAAGGCAACGAAACCCGACGGGCGTCGCCTGATTCAAGTTGTACCGGCAGGGTCTGACAGTATTTGCCCGGCTTGTCCGGGCCCTAGCTATTCCCGTATCCACAGGTTATCCACAGGGCAGAGCCGCCGGCCGGTTCAAGTGGAACGGCCGAGGTATCTCCGAGTATCGGAAAACAGCTTTTTGCACCCCAAAAACAGGTATCCCGCCACGGTAGCCCCCCTTTCTCCACCCGCCAAGCCCGTCGTCAACACCGCCTGTGGATAACCTGTGTGTAAAGCACCCCAGCTTGTGCACAGCCTGTGGGCGGACCTGTGGAAACAGAAAAAGATTGTGGCATTAATGGCCTCTGACCTGCGGAAACATTCAAAACACTCTGTGGAGTAAAGATTCTTTCGAGAAACCTTCATCCACAGCTCGCAGCTGCCCACTGGGGATACCGGCGGGTAATTCCAAGCCGTCAAGCCCAAAGTATGCCTGATTTGTGATGGACCTCACACCATCCGGAGGAATCCGCCAGAATTGACGTCCGGCGGCCCAGACTGTATGCAATTTGCGGAATATGCTGTGGATAACTGTGATCTGGCATAAGCTCTAGACATGGGCGACGTACTTATAGTGATACTGCCTGCCCTCATTCTGGCGGCAGTCATCTGGGCGCTTTCCACGGCCCTCAAACCACGGCACTCCGGCATCTCCGACGCCGAGCGCTACCAGATGGATCTGGCCATGCGCTCAGCGGAGCACTATGCGAAGCAGGTGCAGGCGGCCACTGCGGCCCGGGCGCGGGTGGATGCAACCACCCGGCCCAGCCAGAACGAGCAGCAGCAGTCCCAGCAGGAGGACCATGCCCGGGCCGCACTGCGTGCCCAGGCCGGCACAAGCCCGGGTGTCGGGCAGCAAGGCTACCAGGGCCCGCTCCTGCCGGGCGGGCTGCTTAATCCCCAGTTCGCGCTGCAGCTCCAGTCCATGGCACGCAACGGCCAGAAGATCCAGGCCATCAAACTCCTCCGCCAGGCAACGCACTCGGACCTGGTCACCGCCAAGAAGTATGTAGATCGGCTCTAGAACATGGAATCGTTACTGATCCCCGTCCTCATCCTGGTGATCGTCGCGGCCGGAGTCACAGTGGGTGCCCGCGCCATGAGCCGGCGTTCGGCGCAAGCCGGGCCAGCCAAAGCCCAGCCTCCCCGGGAGCCGCTGGAGCTGGCGAGGGCGGCTTCCGCCAAGCTGACGGAGGAAGAGCACCGAAAACTCTATGCCCTGATCGCACAGGGCCAGGCAATGGCTGCCATCAAGCTCTACTACGAAGCGTCCGGTGAGGGCCTGAGGGCCTCCCGTGACGCCGTCGGCGCCCTGGCCGCCCACCCGCAGCAGTACCACGATCCGCTTCTGGAACCGGAGGACCAGGACGACGACGATGCCCCGCAGCGCTTCCCGTACCGTTACCGGGCAATCGCCAGTAAAGGCGACGTCACGCGCGAAGTCAGCAGCAACATGCTGAACGACGAGATTTACGGCAGGATCCGCACGCTGGCCCGCAGCGGCGACGCGGAGGCGGCTGCCTCCGCCCTGACCCGCCACTCGGACATCTCCATGAAGCAGGCCCGCGAGTTCATCGCCCTCCTGGACGACTGACTCCGCACAAAAATGAAACAGCCCCGGGATATTCCCGGGGCTGTTTCGTTGTTACTGATTTGATTTACGGGGCTAAAAGTCGAACAGGTCCCCCAGCCAGCCTTCTTTCTTCTTGGGCCCGCGGCGGTCGTCATCGCGGTCGTAGCCCTTCTTGCCATAGCTGCGGTCGTCATGGCGGGGCTGCTCGCGCCGGTCATCGTAACTGGGCTGCTCGCGCCGCGGTTCGAAATTCTGGTACAGCGGCGGCGGGACCAGTGCGGGGACCGGGGAACCCGGAGCCGGTGCCGGCGGTCGTGCTGGCGGGGCGGCTGCTCCGCCGAGCGAGTCCGCCGAGCGGTCGATGATTTTGTCCAGCTCTCCGCGGTCAAGCCATACTCCACGGCATTGCGGGCAGTAGTCAATCTCCACACCACTGCGTTCGCTCATTATCAGGTCAATTGAATCCACAGGACACTTCATGTCCCGGACAACGAGCGCGGAAGCGAAAAAGTTCGGCGCCGGCTCAGGCTGCTTCAGAGGACGGGGGAATCAGCGTCCGCCGGAGATCCCGGCCAGCAGCTGCTCGAACGGCAGCGACTCCATGGGTGCCGGTCTCTGCTGTGGCTGGACGCCGTCGAGGAGGCGGGTGAACTCGCCAGCTGCGCGGCCGATCCGCACCGAAAGGGGCGATCCGCCGTCGTCGGTGTGTCCCCAGTCCTGCGGGCCGGCGAAGACGCCGGTGGCGGCGATGCGGGTGCGGAGGTAGCTGAAGAGTGGCCGCATGGCGTATTCCAGGACCATCTGGTGCCGGTCGGTGCCGCCGGTGGCGCCCAGCAGGACGGCTTTCCCGTCCAGGGACTTGGGGTCCAGGACGTCGATGAAGGATTTGAAGAGTCCGCTGTAGGAGGCGCTGAACACCGGGCTCACGGCGATGATGCCATCCGAGTCCTCGACGCCGGCGATCACGTCCGCCAGGCGCGGGGCCGCGTATCCGGTCACGAAGTTGTTGGCGATGTCCACGGCCAGGTCGCGGAGCTCGACCACGTCCACGGTCACGTGATAGCCGGCCGCGGCCACCTGGCGTTCGGCCGATGCGGCGAGCTGATCGGCCAGCAGACGGCTCGACGACGGCACGCCGAGTCCGGCGGAAAGGACGGTTATGCGGCGGGTTTCCACAGCGGGCTCCTGATGATCGGTGGTAAGACTAGGATACATGCGTTTGCATCTACCTAGCTAACCGGCCATCATCTGCGTTTATTCCCGCTAAAGGCAGGGCTACAGCGTCACCGTTCCGCGGATGCAGCTGACAGAGCTTCCGCCCACCCAGATGTCGCCGCCCACGGCATCGACGTGCACCCGACCGGCCCGGCCAAGTGCAGTTCCCTGCGCGGCGACATACGACGCCGGTGCGCGGCCGCTGCCAATGAGCCACTGCGCCGCGCCTGCATTGAAGCTTCCGGTCACCGGATCCTCCGCCGCGGCATCGCCCGGGATGAACGTCCGCACTTCAAAATCCGCGGCAGATCCCTCCGCGTGCGGGCCGATCACACCGACTTTCAGGCCGGCCATCGCGTTGTAGTCCGGCTTGATGGCCAGCACCTGCTCGGCCGATTCCAGCAGCACCCCGATCCAGTCCGGGCCGTTGACGAGCCAGGAGGCGTCCAGCAGTGCTGCAGGGGGCAACCCGAGGCCTGCGGCGATCCTGTGGGCGTCTGGCACGTCCACCGGCCCGGAGCGAGTCAGGGGCGGCGCAGCGAACGCCAGCCGGCCGCCGTCGCGCTTTACCCGCACCGGTCCGGCACCGCATTCCTGGACCAGCACACCATCCTGCTTCGGTACTCCCCCGGCCTCGAGCCAGGCGTGCGCGGAGCCCAGCGTGGGGTGGCCGGCGAAGGGGAATTCCTCACTGCCCGTGAAGATGCGCACACGGTAGTCAGCCTCAGGATGGGTGGGCGGCAACAGGAAGGTGGTCTCGGACAGGTTGGTCCAGTTGGCGAACTGCTGCATCTGCCCGGTGGTGAGGCCTTCGGCATCCACGACGACGGCAAGCGGGTTTCCGCGGTACGGCTCACCGGTGAAGACATCCACCTGGGTGAAGGGGCGCGGGCGGGCTGGGTTGTGGGTCACCGCAGCAGGCTATCACCGGGCGCTGTGCTGCTGACACGCGGCGGGGTGTCTGCGAGAGTGCGGTTATGGCTGACAACAAGACCCAACCCACGCACGAATCCGTTCTGGAGTTCCTGAGCGCCGTGGATCACCCGGTCCGGCGCCGGGATGGACTCCGCCTCCTGGAGCTGATGACGGAAATCACCGGTGAGGAACCCGTGCTGTGGGGCCCCACGATGGTCGGCTTCGGCGCCTATCACTACAAGTACGGCAGTGGCCGGGAGGGTGATTCCCTGGCCGTCGGCTTCTCTCCGCGGACGGGCAGCCTGTCCCTCTACGGGCTGACGTCCCAGCCGGAGGCACCCGGGTTGCTGGCCCGGCTGGGCAAACACAAGATCGGCGCAGCGTGCCTCTACGTCAACAAGCTCGAGGATGTGGATGAAGCCGTGCTGGCCGGGCTGGTCCGTACCGGCTACCGCCACATGACCACGGTGCCACACCAGGGCTGACGCAACGCGGGGTCACCTACGGCCCATCCCGAGGCCCGAAATGGGCCGTAAGTGACCCCGCGTTGGGTTACACGGCAAAGGCCCCCGCTTTCGGTTCCCGGAGGAATCCGAAGGCGGGGGCCTTCAGCAGTTCAGGACTGCGCAGCGCTCTTGCCAGTTGGCAGGAAGACTACTTGCCTGCGACTACGTCGAGTTCGATCACAGCGGCAACGTCGGCGTGGAGGCGGACGTTGGCCTGGTAGGAACCGACCGACTTGATGTGAGCCGGCAGTTCAACCTTGCGCTTGTCGATGCGGCCAAGGCCAGCGGCCTCAACAGCGTCAGCAACGTCGCCCTGCTTGACCGTGCCGAACAGGCGGCCGGTTGCGCCGGCCTTGACTACCAGCGTGACCGGCTTGGCGGACAGAGCGGAGGCCTGCTTCTGAGCATCTTCCAGGGAAGCGTGCTCGCGGGCGGCGCGGGCAGCCTTGATGGACTCAACCTGCTTCTCGCCACCCTTGGACCAGGTCAGAGCGAAACCGCGGGGCAGCAGGAAGTTACGTGCGTAACCGTCCTTGACCTCGACGACGTCGCCAGCAGCACCGAGACCGGTTACTTCGTGGGTCAGAATGAGCTTTGCCATTTTAGTTAATCCCTTCCCTAGCCGCGGCCAGCGCCGGAGTAAGGCAGCAGAGCAACTTCGCGGGCGTTCTTGATTGCCTGGGCGATTTTGCGCTGTTCCTGCACCGTGACGCCAGTGACGCGACGGGCGCGGATCTTTCCGCGGTCGGAGATGAACTTGCGCAGCAATGCTACGTCCTTGTAGTCGATGACAGTGATGTCAGCGGCCTTCAAGGGGTTGGACTTTGGTTTGGGCTTACGGAGTTCAGCCTTAGCCATCGTGGAGCTCCTATTCTATGGAGCCCGTGGATATTGATCCACGGGATGGTGGTGGTCCGACGGCGGTCATCACCTGGGTGCCTTTCGGCACCCGGGGCGGGTTCCGGCGTCGGGCCTGAATTGTTTTTTAGAAGGGAGGTTCGGAATCCGGGCCGTTGCCCCAGCCGCCGCCTGCATTGCTGACCCCGGGCGTTGCCCAAGGGTCTTCCTGCGCTGCTGCGGGCTGGTTGGCGCCCCATGTTCCACCGGAGTTGCCGCCCTGGTTTCCACCAGAGTTGCCGCCTCCGAAGCCACCGCCGCTGTTGCCGCCGCCGAAGCCACCCTGGGCGCCGTTACCGGCGCCCCCACCGCCGGAGCGCTGGGTACGGTTGACCTTGGCATTGGCGTAGCGCAGGCTCGGGCCGATTTCATCGACCTCGAGCTCCATGACGGTGCGCTTCTCGCCTTCTTTTGTTTCGTAGGAACGGCTCTTCAGGCGGCCGGAAACAATCACGCGCATACCCTTTGTCAGGGATTCGGCGACGTTCTCGGCTGCCTCGCGCCACACCGATGCGCGGAGGAACAGGGTTTCCCCGTCCTTCCACTCATTGGACTGGCGGTCGAAGGTACGCGGAGTAGACGCGATGGTGAAGTTCGCTACTGCCGAACCTGACGGTGTGAACCGCAGCTCCGGGTCACTGGTGAGATTACCGATGACCGTAATAGTGGTTTCGCCTGCCATCTACTGCCTCCTTGTTCGTTCCTGCGGGGTAAAGAATGAAAGCGTGGTGCTGAATCTTACTCAGCAACGACCTTCTGCTCTTCGGGGCGGGTGATCTTGGTCCGCATGATGGTCTCATTGAGACTCAGCTGGCGGTCAAGTTCCTTGGCGGTATCCGGCTTGGCGGTGAAGTTCACCACTGCGTAGATACCTTCAGACTTCTTCTTGATGTCGTAGGCCAGTCGACGACGGCCCCAGATGTCAACCTTTTCGATGGTTCCACCATCGTTGGTGATGACACTCAGGAACTTCTGAAGCGACGGCTCAACGGTACGCTCTTCGACCTCGGGGTCGATGATTACCATCAATTCGTAAGGACGCATATGTGAACCCACCTCCTTTGGGCTAAGCGGTTACGGCATTTCCGTAACAGGAGGTTCATTTGCGATGCCATGCACGGCCCCGCCACCAAAACGAAGGCAGGGCGCAGCACAGACTTGAATATCTTAGTGCATTTGGACCGGTTTCGGCGATTCGCCGTTGATTCAGGGTAGGCCTCCCTGCTGAGCGCGAGGAAGCGAGGGACCCGGCTATGTGGAAAACCCGGCCTTCAGCAACCTTCCGGTCCCTGATCCCGCAATACTGGAACCATGACCGTCCTGAAGTCCGTCCTCCTGTTCGCCCTCGCCGCCATTGCTGAAATCGGCGGAGCGTGGCTGATCTGGCAGGCCGTGCGCGGGGACAAAGCCTGGTGGTGGGCAGGGCTGGGAATCATCGCTCTGGGGATCTACGGTTTCGTGGCGGCATTCCAGCCTGACGCTAACTTCGGCCGGGTCCTGGCGGCGTACGGCGGGGTGTTCATAGTGGGATCACTGGCCTGGGGGATGCTCCTGGACGGCTTCCGGCCGGACCGCTGGGATCTGATCGGCGCCGCGGTCTGCCTGGTGGGCGTCGCCGTCATCATGTTCGCGCCGCGCCAAAGCTAGGCGGTTAGAGTACAGACCATGGATGCCTCGCCGATCACTGCCCTGGTCCTGACCGTCATGTTCGGCGCAATCGGACTATATGCCCTTTACTTCACCATCCCCGCGGCCGTGCGGGATGGCATCCGCGCCACCGCCAAACGATTGGCCACGCAAAGTGCGACCCCCGACGAGTAAGCCGCCGAGGGTCCGGCGCAGCCGGCTGCGCTTTGTGGCCATGATCCTCGCCGGGCTCTCCGCGGCGCTTGTTGCAGGCGCTTCAGGCCACTGGCTGGAGGCTCCAACGGCGGCCTGGGCCGCAGCCGCCCTGGTCTACGTGCTCTGGGTGTGGCTCGTGATCGGACGTCTCGATCCGCACCAGACCAAGTCCCACGCCACCACCGAGGACCCCTCGCGCGGCACAGCTGACCTGCTCGTCCTGATAGCCAACATCGCCTCTTTGGGGGCGGTCGCCGTCGTCGTTGTCGACTCGCACCGGGGCGGTGCCGGCACCCAACTGGGCGGCGCCGCGCTGGTGCTGGCGAGTGCAGCACTGTCCTGGATGCTGGTCCAGACCCTCTTCACCCTCCGCTACGCCGAGCACTACTATGGCGGCGAGGCAGCGGGCGGGGTCAGCTTCAACCAGGAGGAACCGCCGCAGTACACGGATTTCGCGTACCTGGCCACAAGCATCGGCATGACGTACCAGGTCTCGGACACCAACCTGGAGAACCCGCGGATCCGCAGGGAGGCGCTCAAGCACAGCCTGCTTTCGTACCTTTTCGGCACGGTCATCCTGGCGGCCACGATCAACCTGGTGCTCGGACTCGCGGCCTAGCTAGGCTAGGAACATGAAGCCCAGGGGGATCCTTGTTGCCGCCATGCTGATGCTCGCCATCACTCTCGTCCTGATCGCCATTTCCGGGAGTCAGTCACGCGTTTCGCCCATGGGCGCGGATGCCGCCGTCGGATTCTCCCCATGTTTGGCTCAGCCCGCGCGGGATTCTCCGGCGGGTTGAGGCGACTCGCCGCGCGGACAGCTCAAAGACGGTGAATTACGACGCCGGCCCGGCACCTGTGCGGACCGCCTCAGCTTCCGCTTCGGGCGCGTCAGCAGCAGCGTCAGTCTCCGCATCGGCTGTTTGGGCGGATTCAGCCGGAACCGCAGCTGCGCCGCCGCGCCGGTACCGCCACACTCCGATGCCAACTACCACGGCGGCCAATGCCACCGAGAGCAGAAGGGATTCACGGGTTGCATCCAGGATGAGCATGCCGATGATCAGGGCAACAATGCTGGCAATGGAAATCCACGTCAGGTAAGGGAAAAGCCACATTTTCAGCGGCAGGTCCTTGGCCGCGGTTCCCATGCGGCGGCGGAGGATCAGCTGCGAGGCGGCAATGACCAGCCACACAAACAATGCGATGGCGCCGGAGGTGTTGACCAGGAAGAGGAAAACAGTGTCCGGTGCCACGTAGTTCAGCCCCACGGTAATGAATCCCACCACGGTGGAGGCCAGCACTGCAGCCGCCGGAACGCCGCGCTTGGAGATCTTCATCCATGACTTGGGCGCGTCGCCCCGACGGGACAGCGAGAAGAGCATCCGGCTGGCCGTGTACAGGCCTGAGTTGAGGCAGGAAAGTACGGACGTCAGGACCACAATGTCCATGATGGTGCCCGCCCCGGGAATGCCGAACAGCTCAATGACGGCGACATACGGGCTCTTGGCCACGTTTGCCGAGTTCCACGGAAGCAGCGTGACCACAATGGCGATGGAGCCGATGTAGAAAACCAGAATGCGCCACACAGTGGACTTCACTGCCTTTTTGACGGCGTCCACCGGGTTCTCTGATTCACCGGCGGCGATCGTGGCGATTTCGGCCCCGAAGAAGGAGAACACCACCACCAGAATGCCTGCCAGCACAGCACCGGGCCCGTTGGGCAGGAAACCGCCATTTCCTGTCAGGTTGCTGAGCCCAGGCGCCGGAACGCCCGGAACAAGGCCCAGAATGGCGGCGATGCCGAACAGCAGGAAAAGCACAATGGCAGTCACCTTGATGGAGGCAAACCAGAACTCGAATTCGCCGAAAGACTTAACCGATCCGAGGTTGGTCAGCGTCAGCAGCACCATAAGCAGCAGGGCCCAGACCCACTGGTCGATCCCCGGCACCCAGCGGTGCATGATGGCCGCGCCGGCCGTAGCCTCGATTCCCAGCACAATGATCCAGAACCACGCGTAAAGCCAGCCGATGCTGAATCCCGCCCAGCGCCCCAGCGCCTTGTCCGCATAAGTGGAGAAGGATCCCGTTTCCGGATTGGCGGCCGCCATTTCGCCCAGCATCCGCATCACCAGGATGACCACCAGACCGGCGGCCATATAGGCGATCAGGATCCCCGGGCCCGCCTGCTGGATGGCCGCGCCGGATCCCACAAACAGGCCCGCCCCGATCACACCCGCAATGGCGATCATCGACAAGTGCCGCGGTTTCAGTGATTTTGAGAGCTGCTGGTCAGCGTGCATTGATGCGCCGTCCTTTGGTTGGTTTCCGGGCCCGGAACCGTTCAGCATTGCTGTGCCACGGGCCACATTCGTGTTTCACCCTAGACCGGCCCGGCGCCTGGAAGCCTGTGCAATGACACAGTTTCGCCCACGCCAAACCAGCCACTCTCACAGCCCGAAACACCGGAAGGCAAGAAACGTTTTCCTGTGGGCAATTATGAAACGCGGCGGAAATCTCAGGCCAGAGCTGACCGGCTCCAGCTGAAGAATTATGCGGCCGTGCGGGAGAACGCTCCAGCCCGGTCACTCCTCCTGCCCTGGGCAATTCGCCGGCGTGTTGTGGAAACACGCCCGGTGTCAGCGGAGTAACTGGGCAATAACGTCACACGCCGGTGCGGAAGAACAGCTCAGTCACGCTTGCCAAACGGTAGGGGTCATCGACGCCGCACAGTTCACGGGCCGAGTGCATGGACAGCAGCGGCACTCCCACGTCCACGGTCCGGATTCCCAGCCGGGTGGCAGTCAGCGGGCCGATGGTGGAACCGCACGGCATCACGTTATTGGAGACGAATTCCTGGTACGGAATCTCCGCCTCGGCGCACAGCCGCGCCCAGAGAGCTGCCCCGGTGGCATCGGTGGCGTAGCGCTGGTTGGCGTTGATCTTCAGCAGCGGTCCGCCGTTGAGGACAGGGTGGTTGGCCGGGTCGTGCCGCTCGGAGTAGTTGGGGTGCACAGCGTGGCCGGCGTCCGCGGAAACACAGAACGACGCCGCGAAGGCCTGCCGTCGCTGGCCCTCCGACGCCCCGAGGCCGTCGGAGATGCGCACCAGCACGTCCTCCAGGATGGGACCGCAGGCGCCGGAGCGCGAGGCCGAACCGATTTCCTCGTGGTCGAAGGCCGCCAGGACCGCGATGGGCGTCCCGGCACGTTCGGCCACCGGGACCGGCGCGGCCACCGGGACCGGCGCGGCCACCGGGGCAGGTTCGGCCACCGGGCGGGCAGAATGCGCGATCAGCGCCGCCAGCCCCGAGTGCGTCGCGGACAGGTTGTCCAGCCGCCCGGACGCGAAGAACTCGCCGCTGGCGCCGAAAACCGCAGGCGACTGCGTGTCTGCAATAACGACGTCGTACCCGCCGATCTGCGCGGCGTCCACCGCGGCGCCGCCGGAAACATGCTTCGCCAGAACACCCAGCAGGTCCGCGTCCGCGGCAGTGCCGAGGCCCCACACGGGATTCATGTGCCGCTGCTTGTCCAGCGCCAGGCCGTCGTTCACACCGCGGTCCAGGTGGATGGCCAGCTGCGGGAAACGGAGCATGGGCCCGGTGGCTGTCAGGTGCTGGGTACCGTCCATCATGACCAGCCGGCCGGCCAGCTGCAGTTCGCGGTCCAGCCAGGAGTTGAGCAGCGGGCCGCCGTAAACCTCGACGCCGGCCTGCAGCCAGCCGTGGCTGCCGATGGTCGGTTTGGGCTTGAGCTTGAAGGACGGCGAGTCCGTGTGCGCGCCGAGGATGTTGAAGCCGGTGGTGGGCCCGGCGCCTTCCGGGACAACCCAGGCCATCAGGGCGCCGTCGCGGATCATGTAGAAACTGCCGGCAGCCGCATCCCAGGGCTGCAGCTCATCCAGGCCGGTAAACCCGGCCGCATCCAGCCGCCGCGCGGCCTCGCGGACGGCGTGGAAGCTCGACGGCGACGCGCTGACATATGCGCCGAGGTCCTTGATGTGGTCTGCGGCGTTGGACTGTGAAGGCATGGCTTCGAGTCTAGACCGTGACGTTGAGCCCCGCGGTGTAGCCGCCGGACACCGATCCGGCGATGGTGGCCAGTTGGTAGATCGCGCCGTCGTCGCCGAAGACGTTGTCCGATTTCAGCGTGGTGTTGGGGAAGTTCTGCGCGCTGGCTTCATACCCGGCGGACGCGTAGACCTCCTTGCAGGCGGCGTCCGTGAGCGCGATCTGCGAGACGGCGAGGACCTTACCTGCTGCGGTGGCGCTGCTCATGGACTCGAAGACTTCGAAGTGGATGTGCGGCCAGCGGCCGTTGTAGGCGCCGGGGTAGATGGTGGTGAACGTGACCAGGCCGTTGGCATCCGCCTCCTGGACGCCGCGGAGGTAGTTCTCGTTGTCCAGGCCGGAATCGTACATGGAATACTTGCCGTCGCGGTCGCAGTGCCACGCGTACACGGCGGCGCCGATGAGTGGTTCGCAGCCGTTCGCCCCGGTTCGGGCTGACCCGTCGAGCAAGGTCAAGGTGACCGTCAGCGGGACACCGTCGACCCTGGTGGTGGAGCTGCCGAAACTCGATGTGATGTCCTGCCGCACCACCCCGGACGCCTCCAGGACATTGGGTCCATTAGAGCCGTCGCCCGGATACGGACCCGCCGTTTCCTGCGGGATCTCCACTCCGCACTCCGCAATGGCGCGGGTGAGCGTGGGGGTCGCGGACGCGGACGAAGAAGCGGAGGCGGCGGGCGCCGTCGTTGTGGCGGCCGCCGTCGAACCGTCAGTTGCGGTGGTCGGGCCGCCTGGCGTGCAGGCCGCCAAAGCGGCGGCAGCCGCGCCGGCCCCGAAGAACAAACCGAGGGAGCGGCGGCTCATAAGGGTTGAGAGATCGAATTCCAGGCCGCGGTCGTGGTTGGGATGCGGTTCGTGCGGGGCTGATGCTCTTTCGGGGGCTGCGATGATTTCGTCATGAGCCCATCCAACGCCCGCCGGCTATGCCGCGCATAGGGCATTCCTGTGCGGGCGCTGTGCATTTTTACCTCACCGACCGGGGGCTCGGCAGGCTCACCGCACGGGCCGCGAGCCACCGGCCGTCAGTAGTCCGGGTTGCTCGGCACCACCAGGCCGGTCTCGTACGCGTACACCACGGCCTGGACCCGGTCCCGCAGGTGGAGTTTGGTCAGGATCCGGCGCACGTGCGTCTTAACCGTGGCCTCGGACAGGAAGTATCTGTGCGCGATCTCGGCGTTGGAGAGCCCCTCCGCCATGGCCTCGAGCATCTCGGTTTCGCGGGGCGTGAGATCTTCCAGCAGGGGGTCACGGTGCGCCGGGGCGCCCTGGGACGCTAAGGGTCCCGGCTTCTGGCCGCGAACATAGGTCTCCAGCAGCCGCTGCGTAACGCGGGGCGCCACCACGGCGTCGCCGCTGGCCACCACACGCACGGCGTGAATCAACTCCGAGGGGGCAACATCCTTAAGCAGAAAGGCCGAGGCGCCGGCCTGGAGGCCCGTGAAGGCGTACTCGTCCAGGTCGAAAGTGGTCAGGATGATCACACGGGCACAGGATCCGGAGGCGGTGATGGCCCGCGTTGCTTCGATTCCGTCAAGAACCGGCATCCGGACGTCCATCAGCACCACATCGGGGTCGAGCTCACGGACCCGGCGGACAGCCTCGGCGCCGTCGGATGCCTCGCCCACGATCCGGAAATCGTCCTCGCCCTCAAGAATCACGTACACGCCAGCCGCCGTTGTTGGTCCGCCCGGCATCCACGGTACCCGCGTAGATCCGGGCCCGCTCCTTCATCCCTAACAGGCCCTGGCCGGAGCCAGGACCGGAGCCCGGACCGGAGCCCGGCGTGCCGGCGTCAACGGTGCCTTTGCCGTCGTCGAGCACTTCAATGGTGACGGTGGATTCATCCCGGACAATACCCACGTCCACCCGGCCCAGCGCGCGGCCATAGCGCAGCACATTGGTGAGCGATTCCTGGACGATCCGGTAAACGGTCAGTTGGAAAGCGGCATCCTCCGGCAGCGCAGGTCCGGTATGCGAATAGTGCAGCGGCAGTCCGGCGGTCCGGAAGCCCTCCAGGAGTTTGGCCAGGTTGTCGCCCGCAGCCAGCGGCTCCCGCGGAGCCTGGCCGCCTCCTTCATCACGCAGCACACCCAGCACGCGGCGCATGTCCGCCAGGGCAGTCCGGCCGGTCCGGGAGAGTTCCCCCAGCACCTCACCGGCGCGTTCAGGACTTCTCTTAACCACGACGGCGGCACCGTCAGACAGCGTGATCATGACCGTCAGCGAGTGGGCAACGACGTCGTGCATTTCCCGGGCGATCCGGGTCCGTTCGTTAACGGAACCCAGCCGCGCCGTTCTGGCCGCCCACGCTGCAATTTCCTGTTCATGCTCGCGTCGCTGCCGCACCGAAATGCCAATGCCGGTGGCGATCACGTTGGACAGGGCAATGCTGACGCCGGCCGCAATGCTGGTGATGAGCTGGAACTCCTCAGGCCTTCCGGTGCCGTCGGTGGGAAAGGTATCCTCCAGGGGCCCCACAGCGGCGAGGAGGTACAAAAGGGCCAACGGTGCAGTGGCCACCGCCAGGGTTGTGAATGAGAAGCGGCGGGTGTGGACCACGGCCACTGCGTACAGCGAGAACCACAGCCCGGCCGAAACGTTGGAGCCCCACGGGTGGAGCAGCGTCACGGCTACCTCCACCACCGCCACGAAAGCCACCACGGCAACCGGATGGAAGCGCCTGAAAAACAGGGACAGCGCAACCAGCGCAAGGAGCCCCGCTGCCAGCCACTTTCCTGCGGGCACGGCGTCCACCACGGTAGGGGTGACCAGGAGCGCGTAGCACAGCACCACCAGCGCATCCATCACCCGCGGGTGCTGGAACAGGTAGCGGCGAAGGCGGCCGCGGCGCCTTGCGGTGATTTCCGCGAAGGACGCGTCAGCCTGGCCGGCCGGCGCGTCCATCACTGGCACTGCTTCACTCATGGCTTGAGCCTAGACGTCCCGCTTCTTCAGCAGGACCGCCGAGATCGCCAGCGGCACCAGGACCCAGAGGCCCAGCCAGGCAGCTGCCTGCCAGATCTCCAGCGCCCCGTCCGCGTGGTTTGCCGCCGTGATGGTCTGGTAGAGGTTGTCCGGCAGGTACTTGCGGGCTTCCACGAAGAAGTCACCCGGGATGAGCTGGAAGGCGATGGGCAATACGAAGAACAGCCCAACGAGTGCCATGATCCCGCCCGCCGAGTTCCGGATGAGCGTACCCAACGACATTCCGATCGCGGCCACGGCAGCTACGTAAAGCCCTGAGACGATCAGCAGCCGAAGGGAATGCTCCGTTCCAAGATCCAGTTTGAGGTCGTACTGGTTCAGGATCGGGCCCGCCACAACGGCGGCGAGAAGCGCCGCGCCTGTGGTCACAACGAAGGCGGAGACCACCACCACCGCGAGTTTGGCGAAGAAAGCCGGGAGCCGCCTTGGCACTGCGGCGAACGTGGACCGCGCCATGCCGGTGGTGAACTCCGAGCTCATCAGCAGCACTGCCAGCGATCCGATGATGAGTTGCGCGAATGAGATGCCCGACGTCGGGATGACCGCCAGCGGGTCTCCTCCCTGCGCGGCCAGGGCTCCGCCGGCCCGTGGATTACCTTGACTGTCGTGGATCAGCTGTCCGATGCCCCACGCAGCCAGCGCCCCGAAGCCAACCATGACCAGCGCCGTGGACCCGAGGAGGATCAGCGTGGACATCAAGGTGCGGAACTTGATGAATTCCGAGTTCAGGACGCGGAGGAAAGTGGGGCCCGGACCGGGATTGTCGAGGGCGTTGTTTCCGGCGCGGGTCGCGGCCAAAGTAGTTGAGCTCATGGCTTAGTTGCCTCCGGACTGTGCGGAAACCGGGGCTCCCGTTGTGATGAGTGAGTGGTATTCGACCTCGTCCTTGGTCAGTTCCATGTATGCCTCTTCAAGGCTGGCCTGCAAGGGGGTGAGTTCGTAGATCATGACCCGGCTTTCCAGGGCTGCACGGGCGATCTGGCGCGGGTTCAAACCCTGGACCTCCAGCAGTTCGTGTTCCCGGACCTCCACGGAAACGCCTGCTCCGGCGAGGACGTTCATCAGTTGGTCCGGCTGGTCTGTGCGTACCCTGGTGCGGCTCTGTCCCTTGCCGGTGATGATCTCCTGGATGGGCGCATCGGCAATGATCCTGCCCCGGCCAATGACAATGAGGTGGTCCGCCGTCAGCGCCATCTCGCTCATGAGGTGGCTTGAGAGGAACACGGTGCGGCCCTCGGATGCCAGGTACTTGACCAGGTTCCGGACCCACACGACGCCTTCCGGGTCCAGGCCGTTGACCGGCTCGTCCAGGATGATGGTCTGCGGATCGCCCAGGAGCGCGGCGGCAATGCCAAGGCGCTGGCCCATGCCCAGCGAGAACCCCTTGACTTTCTTTTTGGCCACCTCGGCCAGGCCTGTCATCTCGATGACCTCATGGACGCGCTTGGTGGGGATGCTGTGGGTGGCGGCCATGGCCAGCAGATGGTTGTAAGCCGAGCGGCTCGAGTGGACGGCTTTTGCGTCGAGCAGGGCACCGATCTCGCGCAATGGGGCCTTGTGTTGCGCGAACGGGACACCGTTGACGGTGGCGGATCCCGACGTCGGCGTGTCCAGTCCCATGATCATGCGCATGGTGGTGGACTTGCCGGCCCCGTTGGGGCCAAGGAAGCCGGTCACCTGACCGGCCTGGACAGTGAAATTGACGCCGGCGACGGCGGTTTTGTCGCCGTAGACCTTCGTCAGGCCGTGTGCCTCGATCATTGAGCGTTCCTTTGCGTAGCTGCGGGATGCTGCGGAGTGTTGGTGTGTAGCTCCACGCTACCGACGCAAAGTCCTGATTTCGCCGGTCTCAGGGATGATTCAGGGGTGAATCAGGGTAGTCCGGACGGATGACCGCCCCCGGCGCTTCTTGGCGCTGGTTGTCGCTCAGGCGTGGGGCGAATAGTACGTCAGCGCACCGCGCCGCACCGTGAATTCGGCGGCGCGGACACCCGGGATCACTTCGCCGTCCACGGCCAGCACCATGGGAGAGCCGTTCGATTCCACCCTGATCCGGGTGGCCTCCGTGAGGTGGGTGATCCTGGACGTCGCTACGGTTCCGGTCAGCACGGACCACAGCAGGCGGAGCCGCGCAAAGGATTCATCGGCCGTGATCATCCGGAGGTCCAGCACCCCGTCGTCCAGGACAGGTCTCACGAGCGGGGCGTGGTCGCGCGGGTAATAGCGGCCCCGGCCCACGTACATGATCCAGAGTTTGTGCCGGACACCGTCCACAGTGAGCGTTGTTGGCGTTCCCGCGGCGAAGGTCCTGAACATCGCCACCACACCGGCCAGGGGTTTCCCGAGCGCGGGCTGCAGTTGCTCCCGGCGCCGCACCAGGTTGGGGTAGAGGCCAATGCTGGCGGTGTTCAGCATGAGCAGTTCCGCCAGCTCCGGGTTGCCGGCCAGTCCTCGCTCCACGGACACCACTCCGATGTCTGCCAGCGCGGCCTCTCCCTTCGCCGCAGCGTCCACCGCCTCCGCGAGGGATCCGGTCCCGGCGTCACGCGCGAAGTGGTTCAGAGTCCCGCCGGGCAGCACCAGGAGAGGGAGTGAATGCTCGACGGCGGCTGCGGCCGCAGTGCCCACGGTTCCGTCCCCTCCCCATACGCCGAGCGCCCTGGTTCCGGGTCTGCCAGCGGCGGCGCGGATCTCCTCTTCGACGCGCTCACCGGCATCAATGGTCTGTATATGCGCCTTGGGGAATACCTCTCTGAGGGCGCCTGCGGTTTCGGCCGTAAAGGAACCGCCCAGGGTATTGACCGCGATGCCCAGGCCCTCGCCGCCTGGCAGCTCCGGCGCTTGGACGGCAGTCCGGCTGGTCTGCGGGAAGGGCGGGCGGACCGGCCACCACTTCCGGGTAAGCATGGCCGCGCCTGCACCCATTAGGGTGCCGAAGAGTACGTCGGACGGCCAGTGGGCACCCGTATGGATCCTGGAGTAGGCAACGCCCGCGGCAAGGGGGGCAATGGCCGCCCCGATTGCGGGCTGGACCAGCCCCACTCCCAGCGCAAACGCCGCCGCTGATGCAGAATGGCCCGACGGCATGGATGAGCTGGTGGGCTGGGGGTTGACGAAACGGAACACGGGCAGGTGCTCAGGCAGCGGCCGGGCGCGGGGCAACAGTGTTTTGAACACCACATTGGTCACGGCCGATGCCACCCCCTGGGCGATAAGCCCGTGGAGCGCGGCCCGCCGCGGCTTGCCGGGGAAAGCGGACATGACAGCGGCAACGGCGAACCACAGTTTGCCGTCGTTGGCTGACCTGGAAAGCCGGCGGAAGTAGGTATCGTGATGCCCGGCGGGGAACCGGGAAACGGCGCGCACCAGCGCCCGGTCCAGGACGGATACCCGCCCGGGACCCTTTCTCAGCACGCTTCGCATTTCCCCACCCTACCGCCGGGTGCCCACCCGCCCCCGGCTAGGATGAAGCCATGATCCGCGTGCTGAGTCCCCGGCGGTTTTCACCCGGCAGAACCGTCGCTGCGTGTACGGTGCTGCTCACCCTGGTGGTGGTGCTCGTTGGCTCACTGCTGGCTGACGTCGCCGACCCCGCCTTTCAGGGTCTCGACGACGGCTGGTACTCGCTGATGGCGACCAGCCACAGCCCGTTCTGGGATTCGGTCAACGGCCTCCTGAATCTTGCGGGATACCAGGGCATCCTCGTCCTGCACGTCCTCCTCGCCGCGGCTCTGCTCGTCCGGAGGAGACCGCAGGCGGCCATATTCACCGCCGTTGCCGGCGCCGTCGTCATCCTTCTTACCCAGCTGCTCAAGGCCGGGATCCTCCGGGCGCACCCGGACACGCCGGTTGTGCTCACGGATACGGGCTCTTACCCGTCGGGTCATGTGGCCACCACCGCCGCGTTCCTGCTGGTGCTGGCCATTCTTGCGGGGCGCGCGTGGGTGTGGGCGCTGGCCGTGCTCGGCAGCATCACCATGATGGTCAGCCGGACCTACCTGCAGGCTCAGTGGCTCATGGATACCGCGGGCGGCCTGTGCCTCGCCGCAGCAGTGGTGCCGCTGCTCTGGCTGGCTTACCAGAACATATGCATCCAGGAGAATATTGACTCGGGGCGGCTGCTTACCTGGAAGGCAAGGGCTTCGCGGCGCCGGCGAGCAGCAGAGCAATGAGGATCGGCACCCCGATAGCCAGCAGTGCCAGGTGGATTCCCGTGAGGTCGCCCAGATAGCCCAGCAGCGGAGGGCCGGCCAGGAAGGCGATGTACCCCAGGGTGGACACCACGGAAACCCGTACGGCGGCATGCTTCGGGTCATCCGCGGCGGCGGACATGCCCATGGGGAACGCCAATGCCGCCCCGACGCCCCACAACGCAGCACCCGCCGCGGCCAGCCAGATATTGCCCGCAAGCACAAAGAGTCCCAGCCCTGCAGCGGCGGCGGCCATGCTTGCCCGCAGCACGGCCACGCGGCCGTACTTGTCGATGAACGTCCCGCCAAAGAATCGCATGGCTGTCATTGCCAGAACGAAGAGGGCAAACATCAGGGCACCGGTGGACTCGGAAGAGCCCAGGCCGTCCACCGAAGCCTTGGCGATCCAGTCGTTGCCGGCACCTTCGGTGAGTGTTGCGCCGAGAACCACCACGCCGATCAGCAGCGTGCGGCCGTCGCGCCAGGCTGACGGTCCCCTGGCAGGTTTCGCTTCACCGGCAACAGGTGCAACCGCGGCGGTGTGGGGCAGGAAATAGCGCGGGATGGCAAACGTCAGCACCGCCACGAGCGCGGCAATCACCAGCAGGTGCTCGGGCAGGCCAATGCCAGCGTTGGAAAGCCCGGCCCCGATCAGCGCCCCCAGAAATGCCCCGCCGCTGAATGCCGCATGGAACTTGGGCATGATGGTCCGCATCAGGCGGTGTTCGACGTCGGCTCCTTCAATGTTCTGCGAAACGTCCCACAGCCCGATCGCGATCCCGAAGAAGAACAGGGCCACGGCCGTCCCCGGGACGGATCCGGCCATCAAGGACAGCGCAATGCCCACCCCCGCCAGTGCAGCCACCAGACCACTGGCCCGCACCGTGTTGGCCGTCCCGATCCTCCCCACCACAAGTCCCGCCGTGGGGAGCGCAATGAGCGAGCCCACCGCCGTGCACAGCAGCAAGGAGCCCATCTGCCCTGAGGTCAGGTGCAGGATCTCGGTCACCGCCGGAATCCTGGCCGCCCAGCTCGCGAACACCAGGCCGTTGGCGCCGAAAATCACAAACGTGGCAATGGCGGCGGCCTTGAGGCTGGGGCTGGTTATTGTGCTGCTCATACGTTCACTACTTCCACCGAGTGTTTTTCAAGTTGTGCGAGTTCTTCCGGGCTGAGGAATTTTTCCGTGACGATCACGTCAACGGCATCCAGGGCCGCGACGAGCGCCACAGCGCTGGCATTCCACTTGGAGCCGGCGCAGGCGACGATCACGCGACCCGCGGATTGCAGGCCCGCGCGTTTCACGGCCGCGTCCTCGAGGTCATGGGCCAGCAGTCCGTCCTTCAGATTCAGTGCGCAGGGCGTGACTACTGCCGTATCAAAGCGCAGCGATCGGATGTTCGCCTCGGCCAGCGGCCCGCGGAAGGACAGCTCACCCGGGATGAGGCTACCTCCCGGCATCAGCAGGGCAGGGCGGTAGCCAGCTGGCTGATCATCCGCCGTCAGAACGTTGATGGCCCGCAGCGACATCGGCATCAGGGTCAAATCGCGTTGCAGCAGCTTCCGGGCGATCTCAGTGGCTGTGGTCCCGCTGTCCAGCCAGACGTGCTCACGGTCCCGCAGGAGCTTCGCAACGCCGGCAGCAATGCGGACCTTGACGCGGTGGTCTTCAAGCTCGCGCTGCCCGTAGCCCGGGTTTTCGCCACGCCCAACGAGACTTTTCGCTCCTCCGTGGACGCGCCGGAGCACGCCGTGCGCTGACAGAACCTCAAGGTCACGGCGGATGGTTGCGCCCGAAGCGCCGCAGGCGGCCATCAATTCTTCTACCGTGACCTCGTCACGGCGGCGCAGCAGCCCACCTATAAAAAGGTGCCGCTCTTCAGTCTTCATGCTCAAACGCTAACTTAGTTTGATCATTTAATCATTCTGATGCTCAACGTGACGGGATAATCTTGGCTTATGGCTGAGGAACTGTTCAAAGACGGCAAGGTTTCCGGCATCGGTGAGTATCTCGACGGCGAACGCCACGGCCGCTGGACCTTCTACTACCGCAACGGCCGGATCAAGGCCGACGCCGGTTACAGTCATGGCCAGCTGGACGGCGACTGCGTCTGGTACCGCGAAGGCGGCGGCCTCCTGCAGAATGGAGCATTCCGCGACGGGCAGCAGGACGGTTTCTGGCAGCGTCGGCACAGCACCGGTGAACTGATGGACGAAGGAACGTTCGACGTCGGCCGCAAAGTCGGCGAATGGGTCACCTATTCGGCAGACGGGTCAGAGACGAAGCGCAAGACGTTCAAATAGCCGCCGGACGCGGGTGCGTTCATCGTGTCACCTCCTCCAGGAGCTCCAGCACATGCCGGTATTCGGCACCCGTGGCCCTGGTCATCCCCAGTTCGCAGGTCCGGTTGCAGGAGGCGTGGGCAGTTGCACCCATTTCCGCGACTTCCGCGCCCTGCTTCCGGGTGGCGGATGCTGTCAACTCTGGGTGAAGCATTCCCCGGTCTCCGGCGAAGGCGCAGCAGCCCCAGTTCTCGGGAACTTCCACCCGCTCGGCCACGGCCCTGGCAACCGTGTCCAAGGCATCGTTTAGTCCCATCCGGGTGGAGGAGCACGTGGGGTGCAGGGCAAGGGAGTCCAGCTTCCCATGCTCCGGCAGCTTGGGCAGGATGTGCTCGGCTGCGAAGTCCACGGCATCCACCATCCGCAGGGAGCGCTGCCCCGCCGGGGGATCGTCCTCCTCGACGGCCTGGCGCAATCCCTCGGTGCACGAGGACGCATCACAGATGATCGGAACCTCGCCGTTCCGGGTGGCTTCCCGGAGGGAGGCCAGGGTTTTGTCCCTCATGGTCTTCTGGCCCGCAGCCATGCCCTTTGAGGACCACGGAGTTCCACAGCAAAGGCCGTCTATTCCTTCCGGGACAAGCAAGGTGATTCCTGCGCGGGCGCACAGCTGTTCGAAGCTGTACTGGACCCCGTGGCCATCTTCGGGAGCCTGACCGCCCGGACCCGTCTGACCGGCTCCGGCCGGCCCAAACATGGTGCCCACGCACGCAGGAAAGTAGACGGCGTCAACCTCCTTTTCCGGCGTCGGCCGTTTCCTCACGGAACCTCCGCCGGGCAGCTCGGGCGAGTACAGCGGCACGGTGTCGGCGCCGAGGACAGCCCGTGCGGCCTTGTTCGGCGGGACCACTGCTGCGATCGGGATCTTGTCCACCAGCGTCAGCGCAACCGAGGCTCCGCGGGTGAGGCCACCCCAGTGCTTGGCAGCGGCGTTCCACAGTCGGTTCGCCACCGGACCGGCATCCGAGCTGCGGATACCCTTCACGAGCACGCCCGTATTGATGTCCACCGGGCAGGCGGTCTGGCACATTCCGTCCACAGCGCAGGTCTGCACGGATTCGTAGCCATAATCTTTTTCCAGCTCTTTCACCAGCGCCGTATCCCCGGCCAGCCGGGCTGACTCAATTGCGCGCAGGGTGACGATTCGCTGCCGCGGAGTGAGCGTTATGTCCTTGCTGGGACAGACCGGCTCGCAGTAGCCGCAGGAGACGCAGCGGTCCACCTCCTCGGCCACGGGCGGAGCCGTCTTGATGTGGCGCAAATGTGCCAGCGGATCATCGTCCATCAGCACGCCGGGGTTGAGCATCCCGGCGGGGTCGAACAACTGCTTGATGCTGCGCATGACAGCGTAGAGTTCATCGCCGTACTGCCGCCGCACATAGGGGGCCATGACCCGGCCGGTGCCATGTTCGGCCTTGAGCGATCCACCTTCACCGAGGACCAGGTCAACCATGTTCTCGGTGAAGGCACTGTAGCGCTCCTGCTCTTCCCCAGTGGCGAAGCCGTCCGTGAGCATGAAGTGGACGTTCCCGTCCTTTGCATGGCCGAAGATCACGCTGTTGCTGTAACGGTATTTGTCGAACAGCCCGATCAGTTTCCGGCACGTGCGTCCCAAGGCCGGCACAGGGACCACGATGTCCTCCAGCAGCGCTGTGGTCCCCTGCGGGCGGGCACCGGCTACGGAGGCGTACAGACCCTTCCGCAAGTGCCACAACTGTCCACGTTCCACGGCATCTCCGGTGAACCGGGCCGGGGCTGCGAGCCCCAGACCGCCCAGGATTCCCTCTCCGTGGCGCTGGATTTCCGCCAGCTGCTCGGGGCGGCCAGAGGAATACTCCACTAGCAGCGCCGCATGCTCCCGGACCACCAGGTCCTGCACGACGGCGGGCGTTCCCTTGAGCGTTTGACCAACCTTGAGTGACAGCGCATCCATGAGTTCCACTGTTGCCGCTCCGGTTCCCACCAAAGCGGGCAGTGCGGCGTTCGCGGCCTCGAGGTCCGGAAATACCAGCAGGCCGGTGGCGGCGTGCGGCAGCCGGGGAATGGTACGGAAGACCGCCTCAGCCAGGAACCCGAGTGTGCCTTCGCTACCGACAATCAGGTGGGCCATGATGTCCACCGGGTTGTCGTAGTCGAGCAGGGAGTTCAGCCCGTACCCCATGGTGTTCTTCATGGAGAACTGCTGCTGGATCCTGAGTACGGAGTCACTGTTGTCCCGCACACGTCGGGCAAGCCGCGCCAGGCCTTCATAGAGTTCCGGCTCCCGTGCGCGGAGCTTTTGATCGGCATCCTGCGCACCGGTGTTGATTTCCGTGCCGGAAGGAAGCACCACAGTCAGTGACTCCAGGGTGCGGTAGGCGTTGTCTACGGTGCCGCAGTTCATGCCGGATGAGTTGTTGGCCACCACGCCACCGATGGTGCACGCGGATTCGCTCGCCGGATCGGGACCGAACTTGCGGCCGTAGCGGGCCAGCCGCGCGTTGACGGCCCTCACGGTGACCCCCGGCTGCACACGCACCCGAGCTCCGCCGTCGAGCACTTCAATGTCCTTGAAGTTGCGGCGCACATCCACCAGGACGCCATCGGTGACCGCCTGGCCGCTCAGGCTGGTGCCGCCGGAGCGGAAGGTCAGCGGAACACCCTGGGCGGCGCTGGCCTGCAACAGCCCGCCCACCTCCGCTGCGTTCCCGGCCATCACCACGGCCTGTGGTATCAACAGGAAATGGGAGGCGTCGTGGGCGTTGGCGTGCAGGTCGATCGGCCGCGTTTTCACCTGGACGGGGTCTGCCACAGCCGACCGGAAGGCGGCCAGGTTCAGTTCAGTCACCAGGGAACCATCCAGCCAAGAACGGGCGTGGACTGCAGGAAGATGAGCACGGTGATGAGCGCCAGCAGCCCCACGCTCCAGCCAACGAGCCTGCGGAACAGGGTTCCCTCCGCACCATCAAGCCCAACCGCCGCCGAGGCAACGGCCAGGTTCTGCAGCGAGAGCATCTTGCCCATCACGCCGGCGGACGAGTTGGAGGCGGCCATCAGCACGGGAGAAAGCCCGGTCTGCTGCGCTGCCGTGGCCTGCATCTGCCCGAACAGGGAGTTGGAGGAGGTATCGGATCCCGTGAGTGCAACGCCGATCCAGCCGATCAGCGGCGAGAGGATGGCAAAGAATCCGCCGGCGGAAGCAAGGGCGAATCCCAGGGTGCTGGTCTGGCCGGACAGGTTCATGACGAAGGAGAGCGCCAGCACGGTGGTCACGGTGACGATGGTCCAGCGCAGCTGCACAAGGGTGTCCCGGTAGATGCGCAGTCCCTTTCCTGCCGTGATCTTGTAAAGCCCCATGGTGATCAGGCCGGAGAACAGCAAGAGCGTGCCTGTCGCCTTGAGATGGTCCAGCTTGAATTTGGTGGCCGCTACGGGCTTGCCGGCGGAATCGGTGATATCCAGGCCCGGCCAGGCGAACGTCACGCTGCCAACCTGGCCAAGCCACGTTTTGATGACGGGAATCTGGGCCACTGAGAACACGGCAATGATGATCAGGTAGGGAGCGATCGCCATCCAGACCTGCCGAGGCTCCGGCCTGGTGTTGTCGGTGGGAACTCCGCCGGATGCGGTTGCGCTTCCGTTGCCAGTGCCCACGCCGACGGGCGCGCTGCCGGCGCTCAGTGCCACGGAAGCGTGCGCCGGCACCGCAGCATGTACGGCGCCCTCCATGCCGATGGTTTCCTTGGGCTGCCATACCTTCAACATCAAAAGCACTGCGGCGACCGTGACCACGGCTGCAACAACATCGGTCAGTTCCACCGCCAGGAAGTTGGACGTGACAAACTGCGCGACGGCGAAGGCGGCTCCGGCGACCAGTGCGACGGGCCACGTCTGCTTTACGCCGCGCCGGCCGTCGACGATGAACACCAGCAGCAGGGGCACAATCAGGGCGATGAAAGGCGTCTGGCGCCCGGCCATGGAGGAGAGATCGTGCAGCGGCAGACCCGTGACGCCGTTGAGGGCGATGATGGGTGCGGCCATGGCGCCGAAGGCAACGGGAGCGGTGTTTGCCAGCAGCGAGACGATGGCGGATTTCAGCGGCTTCATCCCCGCGGCCATCAGCATGGCTGCGGAAATCGCCACCGGAGCGCCGAATCCGGCCAAGGATTCCAGGAGGGCGCCGAAGCAGAACGCGATGAGGATGGACAGGATGCGAAGGTCGTTCGAAATGGAGCGGATGGTCCGTCCCAGGACTTCAAACCACGGCGTGGCCACGGTCAGTCTGTAGATCCACAGGGCATTGACCAGGATCCACAGGATCGGAAACAGGCCGTAGAAAATGCCGGCCGCCGTTGCACTGAGGGCCTGATTCACCGGCATCCGCCAGCCAACAACTGCCAGCACCAGTGACAGCACCAGGCTGGCGATCGCCGCTTTGGGCGCTTTGACCTTGAATACACCCAAGAGGACGAAGAGCAGGACAAGGGGAAGAGCGGCGCAAAGGGCCGAAATGACCAGGGACCCAACGATGGGGTCGAGGATCTGCTGAAACATGTGTCTCCAGATTGTGTTAGGCGTCACAACACCGTGACGCCCCTCGATTGTCTAACAAGTACACATGTCGGTCAAGTCTTACTTGTAGTCTTGTCTGGCAAGATGGGAAGAGAGTCAGGATGAACTTTTGCCGAGAACGGAGCCCCGGTGCCCAGCCGTATTACAGCAGTCTCGATCGTTGAAGCGATCTCCGCGGATCTGCGGAGCCGGATCTTCGCAGGCGAGTTGGAGTCCTCCCAGGCGCTGACGGAGACTGACGTGGCCTCCTCATATGAAGTGGCGCGGCCCACGGCGAAGGCATCAATAGAAAAACTTGTGGCCGAAGGCCTGCTGGTCAGGGGCGTGCACAAGACCGCCCGGGTTGCCGAGCTGGGCCCGGACTCGGTGCGGGATATCTACCTGGCCCGGGCGTACCTGGAAAGCGAAGTGCTCCGCCGCCTCGCGTCCAGCAGGAACGTGCCCGAAGAGGCAATACGGGCAAACAACGACATCGCCGCGTTGAAGACAGGCGCGCCCCTCGACGTCGTGGAGCCGGACATGCGGTTCCACACCAGCCTGATTGACGCCGTGGGCAATGAACGCATCAGCAAAATGTACCGCTCCCTCGTGGGGGAGGTGCGGCTCTGCATGTCCCGTATCCAGTCGCTGCACCTGCTGGACACCGCGCTGATCCAGGCGGAGCACCAAAAACTTCTCGAACTGATCGAAGCCGGCCAGGGCGAGGCCGCGGCCCTGCTTCTCGATGAGCACCTCGGGCGCGCCCGGGAACGGCTGGTTGCCGCCATGGGAGGCTCAGCAGGACCCGAGGCTGACGAGCCGTCGGAGCTCTTCCCGGAGTAGCTTAATTTTGCTCTGCCGGATACTACCGCGCCCGCTCGACCCGCTTTTCATCCCACACGGGTTCACTCGATTCGTACACCTTGCCATCGGAGCCGAATACCAGGAAGCGGTCGAAGGTCCGGGCGAACCAGCGGTCGTGGGTCACGGCCAGGACCGTTCCCTCAAACAGGTCGATGGCCTTCTCCAATGCCTCCGCGGAGTGCAGGTCCAGGTTGTCCGTGGGCTCGTCCAGGAGCAGCAGGGTGGCGCCCGAGAGCTGAAGGAGCAGGATCTGGAACCGCGCCTGCTGGCCGCCGGAAAGGGAGTCGTATTTCTGCTCCGACTGCCCGGCGAGCCCGTAGCCGTCCAGGGCGCCGGCCGCAGCCTCTCGCCCCATTCCGGAGCGGTGTTCGTCGCCGCGGTGCAGAATGTCCAGCAAGGTTCGGTTCAAAAGGTCGGGCCGGACGTGGGTCTGGGCAAAGAATCCGGGCCGGATCCGTGCGCCGAGTTTAACGGTTCCTTCGTGCGGCACTTCGGCGATCTCCACCTCGGAAACAGGCAGGTGCTCGCGCTCCGGATCCGTGCCGCCGGTGGCCAGCAGCCGCAGGAAGTGGCTCTTGCCTGAACCGTTGGAGCCCAGCACACCCACGCGGTCGCCGAACCAGATCTCGGTGGAGAACGGCTTCATCAGGCCGGTCAGCCCGAGATTTTCCGCCACCACCGCACGCTTGGCGGTGCGTCCGCCCTTGAGCCGCATCTTCACGTTCTGCTCGATCGGCAGAGCCTCGGGCGGACCGGCCTCCAGGAACTTCGCCAGCCTGGTCTGGGCCGCCTGGTACCGGTTGGCCATATCCGAACGGAATGCGGCCTTGTTCTTGTACATGTTGACGAGTTCCTTGAGCTTGATGTGCTCCTCATCCCAGCGCTTGCGCAGCTCCTCGAAACGGGCGTTCCGGTCGGCGCGGGCGTCCACGTACGTGCCGAAGCCGCCGCCGTGGATCCAGGCGCCGGCACCGTTGATGCCGGGTTCCAGCGTGACGATGCGTCCGGCAGCGTTGTTCAGGAGCTCGCGGTCGTGGCTGATGAAGAACACGGTCTTCTTGGAGTCGTTGAGCTTGGCCTCAAGCCAGCGCTTGCCGGGAACGTCAAGGTAGTTGTCCGGCTCATCAAGAAGCAGCAGCTCGTCAGGACCGGCGAACAGCGCCTCGAGCACCAGCCGCTTCTGCTCGCCTCCGGAAAGGCTCGACGCCGGGCGGTGCTGTGCGCGGTCAAAGGGCAGGCCCAGTGCGGCCATGCAGACCTCATCCCAGACGGTCTCGACGTCGTAGCCGCCGGCATCTCCCCAGTCCACCAAGGCCTGGGCGTACCGCATCTGGGTGGGTTCGTCGTCGAACTCCATCATGGCGAGCTCTGCCTCGTCCACGGTGCGGGCGGCGGCCGCCAGAACGGGCGGGGCCGCGGAAACCAGGAGGTCGCGGACGGTGGACTCGTCCCGGACCTGGCCCACGAACTGGCGCATGATGCCCATGTTGCCGGAGCGTCCGATCACGCCTTCATCCGGCACCAGGTCTCCGGAGATGATCCGGAACAGGGTGGTTTTGCCGGTGCCGTTGGGCCCGATCAGCGCCGTTTTGGTGCCGTCCGGGACCTTGAACGTCACACCGTTCAGCAGCTGGGTGCCGTCGGAGAGGAAGTAGTCAATGCCGGAAACGTCTATATGGGCCACTGCTCAATCGTACGGGTTGGCCGGCGGCCCATATTTGAGCGCCTGGTTCACCGCGGCCGGGACCAGCGCATCACCACCTCGATGTGGCCTCTTGGGTCCGCCGGCCGCCCCTGCAAGGGCCCGCACGTTTGTGGCGTCGTCAGCCATCCGAGCCCTCCGGCTGCCGGCGCGCGAAGTCCGGCGCATGTTCGGGCCGCGGACCAAAGGCGATCATCCTGGCGGGCAGCATCCTGAACGCCGGAAGGTGCTCGGCCACAAAGATCAGCAGCCGGGGCACTCCGGAGCGGCCACCCGTAACGGCCGGTTTGAAGACAGTCGCGTGCAGCAGCCGCTGGGCGGCCTGCAGGACCACAGTGGGAAACATCCGGCGCTGCTGCACGGCGGCCAGCACCGATTCGGTGAGGCCGCCGGCTCCCAACGGCCGGGCAATCCGGGCCGCTGCTGCCACGGCATCCTGGATGGCCAGGTTGATTCCCACACCACCCGCCGGCGACATCGCATGGGCGGCGTCGCCGATCAGCAGCAGCCCCGGTTTATGCCAGCGCCTGAGCCGGTTGAGTTTCACATCCAGCAGATGCAGCTCATCCAGGGAACCGATCTCATCCACCCGGTCCGCCAGGTCCGGACGCAAGCCGGCAATCCGGCGTCGGAAACTTTCCACGCCTTCCGCCCGCAGCTGTGCATCCTTCCCCTTTTCGGCAAAGTAAGCGATCTGGTAGAAGTCCTTGCGCGTCAGCCCCAGGAGCACTTCGGTGCCGTTGAAGCGCGGAATCAGGGCTGCCACCTGATCCTGTTCGGCCGAGCTGCGGGACAACCTGAACCACCAGGTATCAAACGGCACCGGGAATTCACGCGGCACCATCCCGGCGGCATCCCGCAACACGGATCCCCGGCCGTCACAGGCCACTGTCAGGTGCGCGCGCAACTCGCCTTCGCCGAGCACCTGGCCGGAAGCGGCTTCCCTGGTACGGTACGAAACCCCGGCAACCGCGCCGTCGTCGTCGTGCAGCAGCCCGGTTGCCTCGGTGTTCATGCGAAGCGTGAACGCGGGCTCCTGCTCCGCAGCGTCCACGAGAAAATTCAGCAGATCCCATTGCGGAACCATGGCCACGTAGTCGTAAGGCGGCTTGAGTGTGTCGAAGTCGCCGAACAGCACGGTCTTTCCGTCTCCCACGGGGAACCGGAAGTTGCCCAGCTTGCTCTGCGGGAGGGCGCGGAACCCTTCACCCAGGCCCAATTCATCCAGCAGACGGATGGTGGAGGCATGCACCGTATCTCCACGGAAATCCCGCAGGAAATCGGCATGCTTTTCCAGCACGGTGACCTCGACACCGGCACGGGCCAGCAGAAGGCCCAGCATGATTCCGGCCGGCCCGCCTCCGGCAATGACGCAGGTGGTCGACTCCCTGGCGGATTTCTGTGGTGCTGGCATTACCCCTCCAGAATTAATTCAACAAGCGTTGAACCAATCATGCATCCGCCTCAGTTCAATGTTCAGGTGCCGCCAGGGCCGCTGCCGCCGTCGGGGCGTGGGATCTCGGCACTTGGCGGGCCGGAAAGTGCCGAGATCCCGTTGCGCCTGCTAGTAGGCCAGCAACCTCTCCACCAAGTGCGGGGCGAGCGGCGCATCAGTCTCCAACACCACCCGTGTGCGGGCCCCGGCCTGGTCCACGGGTCCAAGCCGCTGGCCGCGAAGGTCGCAAATCGTCTGCCCCCGGCCGGGACCGTGGGTGTCGTCAACAGCAACATTGACGGCCGGCGCGAGCTTGGTCCGGATGCCTCCCACGGCGATCGCGGCCGCCAGGGGATCGTGAAGCGCACAGCTTCGCCGCCCGTAAACGCCGATGTAGAAATCGAAATAGTGATTCACGATCTGTCCGAGCGCGCGTGCAAGGGGCCGCGGCGAGGCCAGCAAGGCCGCCCGGTCTGTTTCCTCGAGGGTGTTCTCCATTGTCACGTCCAACGGAACAAGTGTCACGTCCCAGGGGGCGGCCAGGACTGCGTTGGCCGCCTCGGGGTCGTTGTGGATGTTGGCCTCGGCGACGGCGGTGACATTGCCGGGGACCAATGCCGCACCGCCCATCAGTGTGACGTCCTTGATCAGCGCCGGAAGTCCGGGGTCCAGTTTCAGCGCCTCGGCCAGGTTGGTCAAAGAGCCGACGGCGACGATGGAAAGCTGCCCCGCGTGCTCTCTGGCGAGCTGCACCAGCAAGTGGGCCGCGTCCTCCTGCAGCGGCTTGGCCGCCGAAGTCGGCAAATCAATGTTGCCGACGCCGTTGGCGCCGTGGATTTCCGGCACGCCGCCGTTGAACGTTCCAGCCAGGGGGTGGTGTGCTCCCGTGGCTACGGGCACGGAACCGATTCCGGCAAGGGCCAGGAGATCGAGGGTGTTGGCCGTGGCGCGGCCGGCACTGACGTTGCCGCTTACCGTGCCGATGCCCACGAGCGTGATCTCCGGTGAGGCGAGGAGGTAGGCGAGGGCCAGGGAATCGTCGACGCCGGTGTCGCAGTCGAAGTACACGGGCCTTGGGTTGACGGAATTGTTCATGGTTTTCCTTTGGTTCTATTCGGAAATGGAGGTTGCGGCGGGTTCACAGCTTCTGGCCGGGCCGCGGAGAAATGATGAAGCTTGCGACGAGCGCCAGCGCGGTGATTCCTACCGAGATCCAGAGTGCCGTGGAATAACCGTCCACGGTTCCCAGGGCGGCGAAAGGCGCCACGATGCCTATGCCCAGTCCCGCGCCGATACCAAAGCACGCGCCGTTCACTGCAGGCAGGGCGGCGGGGGCATCTTCGGGCGAGAGCACAACGCTGATGCCGCCGAGTGCCGTCAGCACCATGCCGTAGTAGCTGACGCCGAGGACGGCGAGGGCGGCCGCCACCACCCAGCGGTCCAGCGGGACCGAAGCGATGAGAACAAGTGCCAGGACGCTGATCAGCAGTCCTGCCCGGAGGAGTTTCAACCAGCCGCGCCTGCCGGCAAACCAGCCAGAGATCGGCGCGGCAAAGACGCCAATCAGGGCAGGCGGCGTGAGCAACAGCAGCGCGGAGGTTGCCGCGCCCAGGCCGTAGCCGGCCGAGGAATCCTGGCCGAGCAGCACAACGGTGAAGTTCATGACCGCGAAGATTCCCGTGAGTGTCAGGATGGTCGTGGCGAGGAGGGGCCACATCTGCCGGGAGCGCAGGTGGTGGATGGCGATCAGGGGATTGCGGCTCTTCTTCTGGATCAGCCCGAAGAGCAGGAGCGAGACGACGGTGCCCGCCAGGTACACCAGGGTGATCGGCGCCAGCCAGCCGGACGTTGGCCCCTGCGAGACAAAGAACGTGATGCAGATCAGAGCCATGGAAAGGGCGGCGGCCCCCCACCAGTCCATGCCCCCGGCCGCGTCATCCACTGCATCCTTGGGGACGACCAGGAACACGCAGGGCAGTGCGATCAGGGTGACGGCCAGGATGCCTACGAAAATCGACCGGAAGCCAAGGGTATCGGCAAGAAGTCCGCCAATGTAGCCGTCCGCACCGCCGACGCCGCCGTTGACTGCCGTAATGAGGCCCAATGCCGTGCCGAAGGCCTTCGCGCTGAGGGATTTGCTCAGGATCGTGTACGCCAGCGGGAAGGTGGCGCTGGACGCCCCCTGGAGAACCCGTCCTATCAGCAGCACCGTCAGGTTCGGCGCCCAGATGCACAGCAGCGTTCCCACGGTCAGCAGGCCCAGCACGATGAGGAGAGTGTTGCGGCGGCCGATCACATCGCTCCAACGGCCCAGGATGACGCTTGAAACGGCGCCGGCCAGGAAGAAGAGCGCGGATACCTGTGCAATCTGGTCCAGGTTCTCTCCGAGACTTTCGGCGATGTCCGGCAGTGCGGGCGACAGCATGCTGGCGTTCAGCTGAAACGCGACGACGCTGAGAATCAGTGTGGCGACCAGGCCGCCGGCGCGACCCCGCCGTGGGGCCTCCTGGGCGCGAGGCGGTGGGGCAGCGACTGTGGTGCTTGGACCTTGGGAAATCATGAAAGCTCCTTCGTTGGAGGCCATGGCGGGGCGGCTGGCATAAGAATGCAGTGCAGTATGATGTTATACCTCTGGAGTATGACATGAGTCTCATCCGGAAGTCCATGGTTCAATTGAGGGATCAGCCACCCGGGTCAAAGGAGTGTTGCGTGAACACCGAAGTGCATGCGTTTCTGTCGCCGACCCTGACGCCGCCGCTGGGCCAGCCGCTGCGCGTTGCCGTGTATTCGCGGCTGGCTGAGGGCATCCGTTCGAAGGTCTTCCCGCTCGGGTCCCTCCTGCCGCGAGAAACCGAACTGGGCACGGCGCTGGGCCTCAGCCGCACCGTGGTCCGCGAGGCACTCATGCTTCTTGAGGAAGACGGCCTTATCGTGACGCGGCGCGGCATCGGGAGGTTCGTCGCGGAAGCCCTTCCACGCGTCGGACTGGAAGAATTCCGCCCGTTCGAGTCCGCACTGGCTCATCAGGACCGGCCCGTGAAGGTGGTTCCGGGCGATGTCAGCATCCAGGCGACCACCGACTTCGTTTCCAAGGGTCTGTCCCTCGACGCGGAAGCCAACACTTGGTTCCGTGAGTGCGTGTTGCACCGCGACGGCGAACCGGTCGCCGTCGTCCAGGAACATCTCCCGGCAGGCAGGTACTTGAGCGATATCAGCGCTGAACTGGCCGGGAACCTGCAGGCGGCGGCCAGGTCCAACGAGACGATGCTGGCGGGGCTGATCGCCCTCTGCGGCCCGGTCTTCAGCGGAGGGGTCTGCGACATCACGGTGGGCGTGGCGGGCGCCCGCGCCAAGCTTCTGAACCTGCGGGCCCAGGATCCGGTCCTGGTGCTGACACAAACAGCGCAATACAACGGAACCCCGGTCTATCTGGCCAAGTGCGTTGCCTCGGCACTGGCGGGGCAGCTGTCCATCGTCCAGACATCGTCCAACTAGCCGCCCGGCGGCGACCTCACGAAAGAAGACATGAACATCATCACAAATCCGGCCCTGTGGGTTGTGGGCAGCATCAACCTTGATATCACCGCTACCACGGAGCGGCTTCCCGCGCCCGGCGAGACGGTGGGCGGTGGCTCCCTGCACCGCGAACCGGGAGGCAAAGGCGCCAACCAGGCAGCCGCAGCCGCGCGGCTCGGGGCACGCGTGCGGCTGGTCGGGGCCGTGGGCAACGATGCCGAGGGCCGCCAGATAATGCAGGCGCTGGAGGATGCCGGTGTGGGTGTCGACCACGTCACGGTCGCCGACGAGCCCACCGGCACGGCCCTCATCGTCGTTGACCGCGACGGTGAAAACCAGATCGCAGTCTGCGAGGGCGCCAACCGGTCGGTGACCCTGGATGGCCTGAGCTTCGGCCCGGATGACGCAGTCCTGACGCAACTCGAGACGTCCATGGATGTGGCACTCGAGCTGGCGCGCAAGACAACCGGCTATTTCGCCCTCAACGCGGCCCCTGCCCGAAGCCTTCCACAGGAAATCATCGACCGCGCCCAGCTCATCATCGTCAACGAGACGGAGTATGAACTCATCCCGGAGCTGTCAAAGGCCCCACTTGTCGCAGTGACTTACGGGGCAAAGGGCGCGACACTGCTCAGCCATGGCGAGCGGATAGCGGAAGCTCCGGCGGCAGCGACCACGGCCGTCAATAGCGTCGGCGCCGGGGACGCATTTTCGGCCGCTCTCACGCTTGCACTGGTCTCGGGCCTCGATCACACCCACGCCCTGAGACTTGCCTGCGCCGTGGGGGCTGCTGCCGTTGCTGATCCAGCGTCACAACCCTTTCTGGAACCGTTCGAGAGCTACCTGCAGGCCACGGCCTCCGCCTGAAAAGGGGAGCGCCGGGCTCAGCCGGCGGCGGTGAGGAATTCCTTCAGCAGCGGCCCGGACGTAGTGGCACCCAGTCCGCCTTCCTCCACGAACACCGCGACGGCCAGATCCCCGTGCACGGCAACGATCCACGCGTGGGTCTTCGGCGGGTCCTCCTTGCCGAATTCGGCTGTACCCGTCTTCGCACCCACCGGTGCGCCGGGGACGTCGGCCAGGAAGCCTGCGTGCCCTGAGGTCACCACTGCCCGCATCATGTCGGCCAGCGCGGCAGCTTCCTCCTTGGTCAGCGGCTTGTCTGATGCGGCGGCCGGGGGCAACGCAGAAGCGGACGACGACGGCGATGCACCGTCGGTCGGTGCCGCACCTGGCGTCTCGCCCGCTTCAGTGCCCGAGCCGGCGGCTGCGCCGGCCTCGGCGTTCAGCACGAGCTGCGGCGAGACGGGCGAACCCTTCGCCACGGAACCGGCCATTACGGCGGCTGCCAGCGGAGACAGCAGCACCTTGCCCTGGCCGATCATGGACGCAGCGTGCTCAGTGCCTTCGGCCTCGCCCGGCACGGATCCCAGGAAAGCATCTGCACCCAGCCCGGGAGCCTCAACCGCAACGCCCAAGGCAGTGGCCGCGGCCTCGAGCTGGGCCTGGCTGACGCCCTCCCGTGCCGCTATGAACGCCGTATTGCAGGAGTGCGCAAAGGCATCGCGCAGGGTGACGGATCCCAGCGAACCGTCCGGGTAGCCTTCGGCGTTCTTGAACGTGCGCCCGTCCACCGTGAGCGTGGGCGTGCACTCAACCTTGGAGTCAGGGGTCATGCCGTTGCGGAGCATGGCCAGCGAATCAACCATCTTGAAGGTTGAACCGGGCGCGTACTGGCCCAGCATGGCGGTGTTGTAGCCGTTGCTTCCCGGGCCCGAGGCCGCGGCCAGCACGGCGCCGGAGGAGGGCCTGATGGCCACGATCGCGGAGGCAGGGCCTACTTTGGCCAGGGTGCTCTCGGCCAGTTCCTGGAGCTTCGGGTCAAGCGTTGTCTTCAGTGGTGTTCCGGGCTTGGCCGGGATCTCGAAGAGGGTCCGGCGGGGGTCCTGGGCTGCAGCCTGGATTTCCTCCCGGGTGAGGTCCGACCTCTGCGCGCGGATCACTACGCGATCGGCTCCGCGCAGCTGCGCGTCGTACTGCTGCTGCAGGCCGCCGGTTCCGGTGACATCGCCGGCGGTCAGGGCGCCGTCGGATTTCTCGATCTGTTCCGCACTTGCGTCACCCACGGAGCCGAGCAGCGCCCGCGCGAAGGTGCGGGTCGGTGCCAGTGGCAGCGTGTCCGCGATCCCGCGGGCCCCCGGAATCGCCGCGATCTGCTCCTTTGTGACAGTGCGGTTGCCGTCATCGCGCAAAGTGATGGCGGTGACAAACGCTTCGGCGCCGGATGCTTCCACCTGCTGTGCATAGGCTGCCGGGTCCACCCCCACCAGCTTGGCAAGTTTGGTGGCGGAGGCAGCGGCATCGGCAGAACCCAGTGCGGGCTTGTCGATACCCACATTCACCACCGGACGGTACGTGACCAGCTGGGCCCCGCCCGCGCCCAGGATATCGGCGCGTTGAGGTGATTCGGCGGCCTTGCTGAGGATCTCACCTTCCGCCAGATCGGGCACCAGCAGGGCGGGCTCCCAGGCTGTCAGCCACTTGTCACCGGACTTCTTCAGCTCAGCGGAAACGGTGTATTTCCATTCGACCGAACCGATCTTCCAGGTGTAGTTCAACGGAACCTTGGCGGTGTCCGCCTCGAGTTTCAGCTCGCCCGTCTCCACCAAAGGTTTGGCCGGTTCGAGGGCTTTGAACACCTCTTTCAGCTGTTGGTTCGCGACCGCGGCGTCCCTGCCGTCAAAGGCGACAGAGCCGACGTCGAGCGCGGCAACGGCGGAAGCGAGCTGCTTGGCAGCGGCTTCGGCACCGCCGCGGCCGTCGTCGCAGGCCGCCAACGAGGCGCCGAGAATGAGTCCAACTAGTGCAAGCGAAAGTTTCTGAGAGTTCCCCACGGCGCCATTATGCCCGTTTCCCACGACAACTTCCTGTCACAGGATCATGCCCGGGGCGGATGTGCTTCGACGGGTGACCCGCCTGCCCGGCTGGCTCGCCCCTGGGGTCGCCTTGCGCCCTCGTCACAACAACAGTTGGGAGCCAGCCAGCCGGGTCAGGCCCAGCACCCCGGGGGACCTCGACGTCGACCACATTCCAGCCGTTTACCGGCCGCCGCCGCCGGAGTCGCTTCACATCCGGCCACCGTCCCCGCGGTCAACCGTAGATCGGGCCAGTCAGGCGGTGATGATCGCCGGGTCGCTCACCCCTGGTGTACCGTTCTCGACGTGTCCGGCGAAGCGGCGCAGGAACGTGTCGTCTTTGTCGGATACCACGGACAGGTCGTACCAGCGCTTGCTGCTGCGAAGGTCCACCACGTACGCCACGCGTCCGCCCATGCGCACCTTGTACGTCTCGCTCTTCCCGCCGTATGCATTGGTGATCGTGAGCCGGCAGTCGCCGCCTCCCGCATTCGTCATGGTCAGCTCGACGCGGCCGCTCTTGGCGTTGTGGCGGGCAGTCACCTCGGGGCCTGCGGCGGTTCCGGGACCTTTGAAGGTGCGCAGGAAGCCGTTCGGGCCGAACACCGACAGGTCGTACGCGTCCTTTGAATAGGCGGTGTTCCAGGTGTCGGAGAGCTGTTTGCCGGCTTCGGCGGTGTAGGTCCAGGGTCCGTCCGTGCGGTTCGCGGACGTGACGGAGAAACACGCCCCTGCTGCTTCGCCTCCGCTGAAGGTGAGCGTGAAGCGCCCGGTGGACGGCGTCGCGGCCCCGTCCACCAGCGGCGCATATGGCAGCGGGCGCGAGGGCCTCGAACCCGCCTCCTGCTTGGGCAGGACAGGATTGGCGGGCGGTACCGGCACGTAGTCGGGGTGCCGCTCGCTGTCCGGCGGTTCGTACCCGTCGGTGTCCGGAAGCGCGACCGGGCTGGTGCTCCGGAGGCCGAAGTCGAAGGCCGAGGTGAGGTCGCCGCAGATGGCACGCCGCCAGGGCGAGATGTTCGGCTCGGCCACGCCGAAGCGTTGCTCCATGAACCGGATGATCGAGGTGTGGTCGAATACCTCCGAGCAGACGAAGCCGCCGGTGCTCCAGGGCGAAACTACGAGCATGGGGACGCGCTGGCCGAGGCCGCAGGGTCCGGCTGTGTGGCTGCTGTCTCCGGGGAATTGGTCGAGCGCGACGTCCACGGTGGAGGCGCCCTGGGCGGCGGAGGACGGCGGGTATGGCGGGACGATGTGGTCGAAGTAGCCGTCGTTTTCATCGTAGGCAATGAAGAGGGCGGTCTTGCTCCAGACCTCGGGGTTGGACGTGAGCGCGTCAAGCACCTGGGAGATGTACCAGGCGCCGTAATTCGCCGGCCAGTTCGGGTGCTCGGAGAAGGCCTCCGGCGCGGCGATCCAGGAGATCTGGGGGAGCTTCCCGGCCTTCACATCGGTCTTGAGGATATCGAAGTAGCCGTCGCCGTTCTTCGCGTTCGTGCCAGTGCGTGCCTTGTCGAAGAGCGGATTGCCGGGCTCGGCGTTGCGGTATTTGTTGAAGTAGAGCAATGCGTTGTCGCCGTAGTTGCCGCGGTACGCGTCGTCGATCCAACCCCACTGGCCGGCCGCGTCCAGGCCGTCGCCGATGTCCTGGTAGATCTTCCAGGAGACGCCGGCCTGCTCCAAACGCTCCGGGTACGTCGTCCAGTCATACCCGGCTTCGTCGTTACCGAGGACGGGCCCGCCACCCTTACCGTCGTTGCCGGTGTGGCCTGTCCACATGTAGTAGCGGTTGGGGTCGGTGGCACCGAGGAATGAGCAGTGATAGGCGTCGCACACGGTGAACTTGTCAGCGAGCGCATAGTGGAACGGAATGTCCTGGCGTGTCAGATGAGCCATCGTCCCCGCGGACTTGGCGGGTATCCACTGGTCGTACTTGCCCTGGTTCCAGGCCTTGTGACCGCCAGCCCAATCGTGGTCGAGGCCTGCGATGAACTGCATGCCGAGGTCATCGGCGTCCGGGTGGTAGGGCAACACGTCCTTGGTGCCGTCCGACTGGTGCCAGACTGACTTCCCGCCGGGCAGCGTCACCGGGCGAGGGTCGCCGAATCCCCGTACGCCCTTCAGCGAGCCGAAGTAGTGGTCGAAGGAACGGTTCTCCTGCATCAGAACGACGATGTGCTCGACGTCCTTGATGGTCCCGGAGCTGCGCGTCGCGGGGATGGCAGCGGCGCGGTCGATGCTGGTCGACAGGGCAAAGGAGCCTGCGGTCCCGCCGGCGATTTGGAGGAAGCGCCTCCTGTTGAGTTCAGGCATGAGTCTGGTGTCCTTTCGTTCGTGAGGAAGCAAGGATTCAGCCGCGACAATTTGGGGGTTCGTTGGCGGCGCGGCCGGCATGGGTGAATGGGGGGACACCCTGACGGATCCGCCCATCCGCCGTGGCGGGCGGCCCTCGCCAAAGGACGGATAGCGTCCGACGGCGGCAGAGCCCCACCATAGCATCGGCCGAAGGCAACCGGCCGCCGTCGTACGTCAGTTGCGATTATGAAGCGCAGGTGAACTTTGCCTCTCCCCAAACGCCGTGGGCGCCGCTGATTCCACCCGATGGGTCCACCACGAGCTCAACGTAAGCCACTCCGGTGAGGTCCACGTTCACGGATTCCGGGGCGAAGCCCGGCGTGTAGGTGCGGGACTGGTACTTGTTCACACCGTCGGCGTTCACCTTGAAGATGATGGTGCCGCCGAAGCCGCTCTCCAGGCCCACCTGCGAGGTGAAGCTGCTGCATTTGCCGCCCAGGTAGTAGGTGATCTTGGAGGCGGCGTGGACGCCCAGGCCCTTGGCGAAGCTGGGCTGCTGCCCCGTGGCCGGGTCGGTGTAGTTCACGGCCAGCGGCTTGTCCCGTGAACCCGCCGTATCCTTGTTGGCAACGTTGAGCCCGATCACGCCGTAGCCGTTCACGGCCTGCGCCCAGGGGGTTTCGGACGCGTAGACGGAACCATGCGGCACCTCGGGCAGCGGCTGCGTGGTCACCTTCCAGTCGAAGAACTTCACCCGGGTTTCGGTGGGGAGCGTGACGGAGGACAGTTCCTTGGTGGGGTTCAACCGCACGGTGTTGGCAAAGGCCTGGTACTTGTACTGGGTGTATTCAGGCGAGGGGCCGTTGGCGTTGTTGCGCCCCTGCTCGGACACCGCCAGTGTGGCGCCGTTCAGTACTTTGGGCTGCAGCCAGTTCGGGAAGAAAATGGACTGTTGCTCCGTGGAACCGTCTTTGTAGGTGAGCGTCAGCGTGGGGCTGATGCCGTTGCCCACGGCCGCGGACCCCAGGACCGCCAGATGCGTTCCGGTTCCGGTCACGGAGATCGTCTGCGCCGGGAGCACCACCGAGTTGGGCACATCCGGTCCCGCCGCAGGCCAGGTGAAGTCCACCTGCTTGGGCGTTCCCGCGTTGACGGTCACGGTGCTGCCCGGGGTGACGCCGCCGGCCGGAAGCGTGGCGGTGGCCAGCTGTTCCGCGGAGAAGGTGGCCCCGCCGCCGTCGAAGTTTCCCACTACCTTGTTTGCAACGGTGGTCACCGAGACCGTGTTGTATGCCGCGGCCAGCGAGCCGTACGCCACGTAGATCTGGTTGGCTCCTGCAAGCGTCTGCGCGCGTCCGACAGCAGACTCGTACGACGCCGAGATCCGCACTGTTTGCTGGCCCGCCTTCGCGCTGGCACCTGGAATCACCGCAAACGTGGCTGTCACCGACGCTCCGCCGGCAACCGTTGCCGCAAGACGGCTGCCGATTTGTCCGAAGCGATCGGTGCCGTCTTGACATAGACGGTGCCGTTGTTGTCGGCGTCGAAGTACCAGCCGGTGGTGGCGGCGTCGAATCGGGGAGTCCTCGGGAACCAGCGAGGCGTTGCGTGCCACGCTGCCCTGCGGCACAACTGCGCCAGCGCGGACAAAGATGGGCAGCTTGTCCAGCGGTGCGTTGTAGCCGTCCAGGATCTGGCCGCCCTGATAGACCTTGCCGGTCCAGTAATCCACCCACTGCTGTCCGGCAGGAGGGAAAATGCCGTTACGGACGTCGGTCTGTGTAAACACGGGAGCCACCAGGAAGTCCGAGCCCAGCATGAACTGGTTGTTGGCCTCGGCACCGTAGGACCAGTCCTGATCCGGGAATTCGATGGTCATGGACCGCATCATCGAAACGCCGGTGGCTGACGATTCCTGGGCCAGCGAGTAAATGAAGGGCATCAGTTGCTGGCGCAGCTGCAGGTACTGGCGGTTGATGGTAGTTGCCTCAGCTCCGTAGAGCCACGGGCGCTTGTCAGTGGGAGCCCAGCCGGACATCGAATACAAGGCCGGGGCAAACGCCTTCCACTGGAGGTCGCGGACGTAGGACTCGGCCGAACCGCCAAAGATTCCGTCCACGTCACCGGTGGTGAACGCGAAGCCCGAGTTGCCGGCGCCGGTCAATGCCGATACCTGCCAGCGGATGGCATCCAGGTTGCCGGCGTGGTCACCGGTCCACTGCATGCCGCAACGCTGGGCACCGACCCAGCCCTCAACCATTAGCGCGGTGCCGCGGGCATCGGAGTATTGCTCGATTCCATCGTGCGCTGCCTGGCAACCGGTGAGTGCCTGGCGGTAGCCCTGGCCCACCCAGGCGACGTCGAGCTTGCGCATGCGCACGCCGGCTTCGCCCACTTCGTATTCCTGATTCGTCAGTGAGCGCTGGGTCCACAGTCCCACCTTGAGGTCGGTCTGCTCCCCGATGTTGCTGACGGTCTCCGGCAGCTGCTGGTATTCGCAGCCGTAGCCGTCGTTGACCAGCATCCAGCCTGCAGGCATGTCGTTGTCCACGAACTTCTGCGCAGTCTTGATGGCGTCTGGTGTCTTCTGCTTGGCGCCGTCCGGATCCCCGTAACCGGAGGACGAGTAGCCCGGGTTGGAGCGGTTGTAGCAGTCGGCGTCGCCGTATTCCAGGGCGTAGACGGGCGGCATCAGCGGCCGGCCGGTGAGCGTGGTGTAGGCGTTCAGGGACTGCTTGTAATCGCCCACAAAGTAATAGGCGTCAAAGCGTTTTTCCTCGTGGGTGGTAGTGGATTGTCCACCGAAGTCGTAGGAACCGCGGGCAAACGTATCGCGCAGCACGCCGTAGCCGTTCGAGGACATGTAGTACGGCACGGCGTTGGGGTAGCCGTCGTCATCCCAGTCGAAATTCCGGGCGATGTTGATCAGCGCGCCGGTGTGGACCGAGCGGCCGTTCTGCATGCCACCGCCGATGAACTGCTCGCCGTCCTGGTGCTGGAGGTGCTGGGTGGCGGACCTGGAGCCGAAGGTGATAGGGGCCGATTCCGCAAAGACCAGCGAACCGTCGGCCCGGAGCAGCCTGAACTGCGTGGTGGCCTTGTTGATCTCGAGGCTGACCTTGGCTGTCTTGAGAACCAACCAATCTCCCTCGGTCACAACGGGCGCTGCGCCGGCGAATTTGTCCTTGCCAACCACAGTGTTGGCGGTCCTGGCCGGGTCGCCCTGATCCGTATTCGCAGGGTCCGTGAATTTGCCCGTGGGATCGGCTTTGAGGCGGAAGTTGCTGTCATCCAAGTACGTCACGCGGATGGCGCCGGCCTCGGTGGTCAGGTCAACAACGTTGTTGGACTGGCTGAAGCCGGTGCACCGAGGGGAACGCCACCGCTCTCAACGGGAACTTCGGGCGTGACCGCCTTGGCGGCGGCGGGGTCACCCGGAGCTGCGTCCGCGACGCCGGGAAACGTCAGGGCGGGAAGGGTACCCGCCAGCAGGAGTGACGCAAGACCAAGCGCAGCGGCTTTCCTGGCGAAGTGTCCGGCTGGTCTGGAAGAGGTTTTCCGGCGGGGACCGGTCAGTCCATGCAAGGGGGCGTCCATGGGGCTCACTTTCGGGGAACGACGAATTGTGATCTATTACATAGTGGAACGTGCACTAATCGTCACGGCTTCACGGCGCGCGGTCAAGCGTTTAACCGAAATTGCTCAGAAAACCCCAGGGGGATTCAGCCGTGGCGGATGATTCTCCGCTGCGTTGCCACCGAGATCGCTGCGGTGCGGTTGTCCACGCCGAGCTTTCCGTAGATGTGCACCAGGTGCGTCTTGACCGTGGCTTCGGAAATGAAGAGCTGCTTGGCGATTGCCCGGTTGCTCATGCCCGTGGCCAGCAATTCCAACAGCTGGACTTCCCGCGTGGACAGTACCGGTTCCGGGTTCCGGATCCTGCCCATCAGCCGGGCCGCGACCTCCGGTGCAAGCGCCGTCTGCCCTGCGGCGGCGGACAGCACCGCCTGACGGATCTGTTCGGGCGGTGCGTCCTTGATCATGTATCCGCTGGCCCCGGCTTCCACCGCTGCCAGGATATCGGCGTCGGTGTCATAGGTAGTCAGGATGAGCACCGGAGGGGCGGGCATTCCTGCCTCGCCGCCCTTGATCTTGGCGGTGGCGGTGACGCCGTCCATGCCGGCGCCCATCTGCAGGTCCATCAGCACCACGTCCACTGGCTCGCCCAATGTGCGGAGCTTGGACAGCTCAGTCAGCGCGGCACTGCCGTCGGATGCTTCCGCCACCACTGTGATTCCGTCGAAATCACTCAACATGGCCCGGAGGCCCGCCCGGACCACCGGGTGGTCATCTACCAGCAGGACACGGATCTCGGTCATTGCTTGTCCTCATTCAGGGGAAGGTCCAGCGGCAGCCGGATGGCCACCACAGTCCCTTCCCCGGGGGCTGATTCGATGTCCAGGCTCCCGGCCAACGCAGATACCCGCTCCCGCAACGACTTCAGTCCGAACCCGGACCCGTCAGCCCGTGGCAGTCCTGATTCAGCCTCCGCAGCCACAATGGATGCCGGGACAAAGCCCACGCCGTCGTCGTAAATATCCATGGTCACTTCGGTGCCCATGAACGAGAGGGTCACGACGGCGGTGCGCGCTTTTGCGTGAACCCACACATTCGCGAGGCTCGCCTGGGCGGCCCGGAGCAGAGTGGTCTGGTAGGCGTTCGGCAGCTCCACCGGGGCACCTTCGACGTCGAAACGGCAGCGGAGTCCGGCACCGCGTGCGGCTGCCTCGGTCTCCGTCTTTTCGCAGAGCCGGCGAAGGCTGTTCACCAGGGTCGTCTGTTCAAGTTCCGGGGGCCTCAGCCCACTGACAAAGTTCCGGGCCTCAGCGAGATTGGCGGACGCCGTCTCCTGGACTGTCCGGAGCCGGTCCCGTGCGGTGACGGCGTCGCCGTCGCCGAGTGCTTTCTCCGCAGACCGCCCCATCAGCACAATGCTGGAGAACCCCTGTGCCAGGGTGTCGTGGATTTCGTGGGCAAGGCGTTCGCGCTCGGCGAGAGTGCCGGCGTCGTGCTGGCTTTGGGCAAGTTCCGCGCGGGTGCGGCGCAGCTCCTCGGCGGCCAGCCGCTGGCTTTCACCCTCAAGGTAGAGGGCGCGGTAGGCCAGCCCGGTGACCACGGCGAACGCGGCCCCGAATGCAGGTCCCAGAACGGTGGGAAGCTGCAGCGCTGCGTCGGCCGTACCCTGGTTGTGGAACCACGTGGCCGCGATGACCAGAGCCGTACTGAGGGCAATTACGGGCAACGCCTGGCGCCGCGGCAGCACATGGAGCTGCAGGAAAAAGAGCGGGAAGGCCAGCCATACAAAGTCGGCGCTGGCCCAGATCAGCAGGAGCCACAGCACACTGACGGCGGCGAGCCACCACACCGCGTAGTGCCTCGGATCGAACCGTGACGAGTCCGCTGAATGGCGCTTCTCCAGCACGGTTCCCGCGAGATACACGGCGGCCAGCAGCAGTGCAAGGCCCAGCGGCAGCCAGCCCGAGGTCCCCAGGCCGCCGGCCAATAGACGCACCAGCGCCACCAGCAGCAACACGGCGAAGCCCACGTGCAGGCTCACGCGCAGCACACGCAGGATCACGGCCGCACCCGTGGGTTCCGCATCGCTCTGCATCACTCCACCCTACTGGCGGGCACTGACAAATCCGGCCGGTTTCCGCGGAATCCCGGACCGATCAACCTTTTGATTGATGAGCCAATCAACCATCCGCGCGCGTCCAATCAACCGGTCTCCCGATGGACGGCGCCGCCTTCGGCGGCACAGTGGAATTAAGGCCACGAACCCACCGAAAAGGAACCACATGTTTCTCGCTATCCGCGATATCCGCTTCGCCAAAGGGCGCTTTGCCCTCATGGGCGGAGTGGTCGCGCTGATCACCCTCCTGCTGGTGATGCTGTCCGGCCTCACCGCCGGCCTGGGCAACCAGTCGACGTCGGCCATTGCCGCGCTGCCCGCCGATGAGATTGCCTTCGGCGCACCCGCCGGGAGCGATGCCAAGGCCTCGTTCACCGAGTCCGAGGTTTCCTCCGCACAGGTGGCCGAGTGGTCCGGACGCAGCGGCATTGCCAGCGCGCAGGCCCTGGGGGTCAATCAGACGCGCATCCAGGCACTCGGTGCAGGCGGCGCCCCCGCAGCCACTACAAACGTTGCCGTCTTCGGTGTCGGCGAGGACCGGGGCAGCCACAACATCGCCCCCGCCCCGGTCGCTGGCGGAACCGTAGTCATCGGAGAATCACTGGCCAAGGATCTGGATCTCACCGTCGGCGGCCGGGCCACCGTGGGCGGCACGGAACTGATGGTTTCTGCCGTGGTTCCGGACCAGTGGTACTCGCACACCGGCGTCGTTTGGACATCCCTCGAGGACTGGCGGCGGCTGGCGCACATCACCAGCAAGGAAGCCAAAGGCACGGTGATCGCTGTGACGTTCGACGCCGGAGCCTCCGTTGACGTGGACGCCGCCAACGCGGCGGCAGGCACCGTCAGCGCCACCCGTGAGGGCTCGTTCCAGGCGCTTGGTTCCTATAAGAGCGAGAACGGCTCGCTGATGCTGATGCAGGCGTTCCTCTATGGCATCTCAGCCCTGGTGATTGTGGCCTTTCTGACCGTCTGGACAGTTCAGCGGACGCGCGACATCGCCGTGCTCAAGGCGATGGGCGGCTCATCGGGATATGTCCTCAAGGACGCCATGGTGCAGGCCGCGATTGTGCTGCTGGCCGGTGCCGCTTTTGGTGGCGGCGTGGGTGTAATCGGCGGGTACTTTGCGGCCCAGGCTGCACCCTTCCTGGTCACGGCCGCCACCACGCTCCTGCCCATCGCCGGCATTGTGCTTCTGGGCCTGGCAGGCGCCACCCTCGCCGTCCGCAGCATCAGCCGGGTGGATCCACTGATTGCGCTCGGCGGCAACTGATTCCCGCCGGGCCGAGCTCCCTGGATTTCGAACAGGCCGCTGGTCGAGCCTGTCGAGACCCATTCCAAAACATTCTCTGAAAGGCATATTCAATGAACACCGCTCTCAGCCTGGTCAACGTCACGCTCGAATACCCGGACGGCGACGGCACTCTTAGAGCCTTGGACAGCGTCAACCTCAAGCTCAACGCGGGGGAGTACCTGTCCCTGGTTGGCCCGTCAGGCTCCGGTAAATCTTCAATGCTGGCTGTCGCGGCCACCCTTGTCCGGCCCACGTCCGGGCTGGTGGTCATCGACGGCCAGGACTCCACTGGCCTGAAGGACTCCGAACTGACTTCGCTCCGGCGGGACAAGATCGGCATCATCTTCCAGCAGCCCAACCTGCTGCCGTCCCTCACCGCCGTCGAACAGCTGGTGATCAGCGATCACTTGCGGGGGAAGCCAGTGAAGGCCGCCCGGAAGCGGGCCGCCGAGCTCCTGGACGTCGTCGGGCTCTCACCGTCACTGCACAAGCGCCCGCACCAGCTCTCAGGCGGCCAGCGCCAGCGCGTCAACATTGCCCGCGCGCTGATGGGCAGCCCCACGGTGCTGCTCGTGGATGAGCCGACGGCGGCCCTGGACCACCAGCGCAGCGGCGCTATTGTGCGGCTGCTGCGTCAGGTGACGGACGAATTCAGCGTGGCTACGGTAATGGTCACGCACGACACCGAGTTTGTGCCCCTGACCGATTCCGTGGCCACCATGCGCGATGGCCGGATGTCACCGGCGCAGCCCGCTGTCTCCGCCGGTCAGCCTGGTTTCCCAGCTAGCGTGGCCCGTCAGAGTAACCGCAGCCCGGCGTCCTGGGTGTCGTCGTAGCTCGAGCGTGCGAAGCGTCTGGGTCAGGACCTTGGGGTGATCACCTGCACAAGACTCCCGTAGCTTGGAGAACCGCACCTGGCCGTCTGACAGCGCCGTGTTCACGGACATCGCAAAGAACCACGACGCCGTCGTGCTGGCCACGGTTCCCAGCCGGACGGGCGGCGACCACGCCGTTGGGGAGCCGGCGACGGCGGCGTCAGGCGTCGCTGTTGACCCGCCGCCAGGGCAGCGTGGATTCCGCGGGCCGGAACAGATCAATCCGGAGCCAGTCAGGTGCCCCGTCAAAGGGGCCGCCATGGGGGTCGTCCATGCCGTGGCGGCGGATGACATCGTAGCCGGGATCCCCAATGTCCCAGACAACACGCATCATCAAATATGCCGTCACCAGCATATGAGAGGCCACTGCCAGGACGTAGTAGGGCATGTCGATGTTGTGCTGGGATTCCCCGCCGCTAGTGACCTGCCCCAGGTACATCCAGATCGCGGCCCAGTGAAGGCCCTCTACGGCCTGCCAGATCAGGAAGTCCCGCCACCGCGGCCGGGCGAGGGCCAAAAGCGGAATCAGCCAGATGACAAACTGCGGTGAGTACACCTTGTTGGTGAGAATGAACGCCGCCACAATCAGAAAGGCCAGTTGCGCGAGCCGCGGCCGGCGGGCAGCAGTCAGCGCCACCACTGCGATCAGAACGCAGGCCAGCAGCAACAGATTGAGGGCAAGCGTGTTGATGGCTTCTGCCTCCAGGGGTTTCAGCCCCAGCCGTCCGGCCACCAGATTGTAGGCAAACCAGGGGGAGCTGTAACCGGCGGGGCGCTCCTCCGTGAACTGGTAGAAGTACTTCCAGCCGGACGGGTTCATGGCAGCGATGGGCAGGTTCACCGCAAGCCAGGCGGCCAAGGCACAACCCGCCGTTATCAGAAAGGCCCTGATCCGGCCGGTGCGCAGAGCAAGAAGGAGGATCGCCCCGAAGATCAGCACCGGGTAGAGCTTGGTTGCGGTCCCCAGGCCGATCATGATCCCTGCCGGGACCGGCCGTTCGCGCGCGAAGAAGTACATCCCCAGCGCCAACAGGCCTACGGCCCACATGTCCCAATTGATGACCCCGGCCAGTACGATGCCGGGGGCAAGGGCCACCATGGCTGCGTCCCAGGGCCGGCGGCGGGTCATGCGCGCCGTGGCGAGCACCGTGACGATCCAGACCGCAGCAATGAGGGTGGCGTTGACATCGAAGTAGCCCAAAATGCGGGCGTCGGTCACGCCCTTCCCGGGCACCAGCAGCGCAGTGGCTCCAGCGATGAGGCCCATCAGCACGGGGTATTCGAAGAAGCTGCCCTGGCTGAAGAACGGGAAGGTTCCATCGCCCAGCCCGCGGTTCCGGAAGAGCTCCGGGAAGTCCGAGTAGCAAGTGGAGTAGAACTGGCCGGGCGTCGCCCAGCCGTTGACCCTGCAGTAGTCCTTGACCAGGATTCCGGCAAGGGCGGCCAGCACCGTGAGGATGATCAGGACGCGTTCCACCGTGAAGACTCCGGGGGAGACGATGCCTGGGGCCGAGCGGTGCCCCATAGGACCGCCGATCAGCTCGGTGAAGTTCCTGAGCAGAAGGTCGCTCCGGCTCGGAACGACCAGACGCGCTCGTCTGCGGTGCGCCGGCGGCTTTGTCTCCTGCATGCACTCGAGCTTACCGGCGCGCTGCACGCCTTCCGTGAAGGACGACGGCGGAGGCAACTTCTTGGGGGAGCCCCCCGTCCGGTCGGGGCGCGCCATGCGCAACAAACCGACGCATCCGCCGTTAAAAGGGGGAGCCCACGCGTCGCCACGTGGGCTCCTTGCGGAACAGTTCCGATGTGAGCCATCAGATCCTCCTTGGATGAGCATGTTCCGTTCTTCCGGCTGGGAAGTCTGGAACGAAGGACTGAGTGCTTAGCGGATGCCGCCCATCTGCTGGTGCATCTGGACGTAGACGTCGTCACGGCCCTGGTCCAGCAGCCGGCCGTTGAACTCACGCCGGTCATTCCGGCCGGGCTCCGGGCTGGAGAACAGTAGTCCCTGCAGCTTCTTGATCATGTTGGTTACCTCCCTTCGGTGCCTGGTTGATGGGTTGGCTGGCTCGGAACGGGCGGCGGTACTTGCAGTGGTCACGATGGATCCTTTGATTGGTACTGAAATGGAAACGGAATTGGGCATGACAATTAAGGCCATTTGAATTCATGAGAAAACAGCCTGAAATTGGCAAAGAAATGCCCGGTACTTATAAATGAATTTCGCAAAGGCGAAAGATGGCCCCTGAAAGCAGTAGCGCCGCAACCCCAACAAGAAGCTGGGTTCCGAACTATGGGGTGGTGCGCAACCGCGTGGTTCCGCTGAACAGACTGCTGTCGAGAGGGATCTCCCAACAGAAGGGGGATCAGTAACTTTCTATCGCTCCACCTGCGCCGCGGTATTCAGCAGCGGCCAGGAGCAAAAGAGTCTAGGAGACAGTCAGTCCGTGCTTTGGGCGCGGGACAGCAACAGGGGCCGGGGACGCAGTGATGGTCATCTTCCATCCGCTAGTCAAAGTAATCATTTTCCCAACCTCCTTTTCTGTTCTGCCGCTGCACCAGCTGACTGGCCGGACAACGTGCGCCGTGACCCTGGCAAGACGCTCTGGGGTCATAAATAAAATTACACTATGAATGAACGAGTTGACCACTCAATTCACAAAGATTTCCAAAGAAACTTTATAGAGCTTTCTTTATAGGCCCCAGCGGACAATGGCCGGAGTCTTTTTGTCCCACCCGAGAGTACAGACCTTCGCCGTTCCGAGCACAAAGTGGCGGCCCTCTTCTGGTGCAAGCTCCAGCCAGCGCGCAGTGAGGATCCGGGAGAAATGTCCGTGGGCCACCACCAGCACGTTGTCCAGCCCTGACTCCAGCACCCGGGCCACAATCTTGTCCGCACGGGCAGCGACGTCGTTCAGGGCTTCCCCGTTGGGCACACCGTGCGTCCAGATCAGGTAGTCAGGGTTGTCCTTCCGGATGAGGTCCGAGCTGATGCCTTCATAGTCCCCGTAGTTCCATTCGACTGCCAGCGGCTCGTGTTCGGCGTCGGGGAATCCCGCCAGCTCCGCCGTCCTGCGGGCCCGGCGCAGCGGCGATGTGAGCACCAGATCAAAGTCCACCCCGTCCAGGACTTTGCGCGCCTCGACGGACTGCTGCTCGCCTTCCACCGTCAGCGGGAGATCGGTGAGGCCGGTGTATTGCCCGCTCTTGGACCACTCGGTTTCACCGTGGCGGAGGATCCAGAGCTGGGGACGGGCGTTCGTGACTGGTGCGTTCACTTAGGACTCCTGATTTGCTGAAGGCTGGGTACGGGAAAGTTCGACGTCGGCAGGAGACTTTGCAGCCTCCGGAACCGGCGGCGCGGATTCGGGCTGTTGTCCCCACCAATCGTGCAGCCTGGATTCGGCCACGGCAGGGTCCAGCGGGCCGTGTTCCATGCGCTCTTCGAGCAGGAACTTGTAGGCACGCCCAACAACCGGTCCTGGTTTGAGCCCAAGCAGAGCCATGATCTGTGCGCCGTCCAGGTCTGGACGGACAGCTTCCAGGGACTCCTGTTCGCGCAGGGCCACAATCCGGGTCTCAAGGTCGTCGTACGCAAAGGAAAGCCGCTCCGCCTTGCGCTGGTTGCGGGTGGTGACGTCGGAACGTGTCAGCCGGTGCAGGCGTTCCAGCAAGGGGCCGGCGTCGGTGACATAGCGGCGGACAGCCGAATCGCTCCAGCCCGCCTCGCCGTAGCCGTAGAAGCGCATGTGCAGTTCCACCAGGCGGGCAACTGCCTTGATGGTGTCGTTATCGAAGCGGAGTGTCTTCATCCGCTTGGCGGTCAGTTTGGAGCCCACCATGTCGTGGTGCCGGAAGCTCACCGCGCCGCCCGGTTCAAAACGGCGCGTAGCCGGCTTGCCGACGTCGTGCATCAACGCGGCGAACCGCAGCACAAAATCGGGGCCCGGCACCGGGCCGTCCGCCGGAGATTCCAGAGACACAGCCTGCTCCAGCACCTGCAGCGAGTGCTGGTAAACGTCCTTATGGCGATGGTGTTCGTCCGATTCCAGGCGGAGCGCGGACACTTCCGGCAGCACAAACTCGGCCAGGCCGGTGTCCACCAGCAGGTCCACGCCCGCGCGGGGGTGGGTGCCACAGATCAGCTTGACCAGTTCCTCGCGCACGCGCTCGGAGGAAATAATGGTGATCCGCTCGGCCATCCGGGTCATGGCAAGCCGCACGTCATCATGGACGGAAACGCCCAGCTGGGACGCGAACCGGGCGGCACGCATCATGCGCAGCGGATCGTCAGAGAAGGATGATTCCGGAGCACCCGGGGTGGCCAGTACGGACGCATGCAGATCGCGGACGCCGCCGAACGGGTCAACAAGCTCCAGCGACGGCAGCCGCAGCGCCATGGCGTTGATGGTGAAGTCACGGCGCAGCAGGTCGTCCGTAAGGGAGGACCCGAAAGCCACCACAGGCTTGCGGGACTCGGGATCGTAGGCCTCGGCGCGGTACGTGGTGATCTCGATCTGGAAGCCGAACTTGCGCATGCCGATGGTTCCGAAGGCGCGGCCGATCTCCCAGTAGTTGTCCGCCCACTTTCTGATCAGGGCAACCGTCTGGTCCGGTGTGGCGTCAGTGGTGAAGTCCAGGTCAGGGGAGGTGCGTCCCAGGAACAGGTCACGGACCGGACCGCCCACCAGCGACAGTTCATGGCCGGCCTCAACAAAGCGCTGCCCGAGCTCCAGGACCACCGGGTCCACCTGGAAATCGACGGTGTGGAGATCTGTCTTGTGATGTGCGTGCGCCATAGTTGCTTAAGCTTGTCAGAAAATGCTCCCCAACCACACCAAAACGGCCCGATCCCGGCACGATTGCGCCGTGATCCTGGCAAAGTGCGTCACACGCCGTCCACCCGGCAGTCATGTTCCGGTCATTACCACGGGGCAAGAGTAGCTAGAGTGGACTTCATGGCCCATCCCGTACCGAGCGCTCCCGGCAGGAGGACAAACGCACCGTTGCCGTCGGCAATCGGTAGCCATGTCGCGCCCGCCCAGCATTCGGCTCCGGCGTCCCTGCCCACGGTCGAGGAAATCTCCGCCGGCGGCGTCGTGGTGGACACATCCAGCGACGAACTGAAGGTTGCCATTATCGCCCGCCTTAATAGGGGCGGACGTCTGGAGTGGTGCCTGCCGAAGGGCCACCCGGAAGGCAAAGAGAACAACGAGGAAGCGGCTGTCCGCGAAATCGCTGAGGAAACCGGTATTGACGGCCTCATCCTGGCGCCGCTGGGCAGCATCGACTACTGGTTTACGGTCAGCGGACACCGCGTGCACAAGACCGTGCACCACTATCTCCTGAGGGCCACCGGCGGTGAGCTGACCATCGAGAACGATCCCGATCAGGAGGCCGTGGACGTGGCCTGGGTGCCCATCCACGAGCTGGCCCGGAAGCTGTCCTTCCCCAATGAGCGCCGCATCGCGGATCTGGCCAGGGAAGTCCTGCCCGAACACCTCTGAGACGCGTGTAACTCATTCCATGGCCTGCGGATCACACCATTAACCGCGCCCGGGTGAGACGATGAAGTCAATGTCAGCAACCAACTCTCCTCCTGAAAAGTCAGCGAAGCCAGGCCCAAGCGGCCCAAGCGGCCCAGCCGGCTCAGCCGGCTCAGGAGCAGCCCGGCCCGGAGAAACGCGTTCCAGCGCCATCATGGCCGCCGGAACCCTGGTTTCACGTTTCCTGGGCTTCGGCAAGACTTGGATGCTGGGCCAGGCCCTCGGCCTGGGCTCCACCGTCAACGACACGTTCATCAATGCCAACAACCTGCCCAACCTGATCTTCCTGCTGGTGGCAGGCGGTGTCTTCAACGCCGTCCTGGTTCCCCAGATCATCAAGGCCAGCAAGGCGCCGGACAGGGGAGCGGACTACATCAGCAGGCTGCTGACGCTGGCCATCGTCGTGCTGCTGACGCTGACCTTGCTGGTGACCCTGCTGGCACCGTGGGTCATTGAACTGACCACGCAGGGCTACTCGCCGCAGCAGAAGTCACTGGCCGTCTCCTTCGCGTTCTGGTGCCTCCCGCAGATCTTCTTCTACGGCCTATATGCCCTGCTGACCCAGGTCCTGAACGCCAACGGCGCCTTCGGCCCGGCCATGTGGGCGCCGATCATGAACAACATCGTCGCCATCGCCGGGCTCGGCATGTTCATCGGCATCATGGGCGCCAACGTCGACAACCCCCACACGCTCGATAACTGGGGTTCCTTCCAGACCTTCCTCGTGGCCGGGTTCTCGACCATCGGCGTCATCGCCCAGACCGCCATCCTCCTGATCCCGGTGTTCCGGCTCCGGCTGGGCATCCGGCCGCGCTTCGGCTGGCGCGGCGTGGGGCTGGGCCAGGCGGCGAGGCTGAGCGTCTGGACGCTGGCTACCGCCGCCGTCGGGCAGCTCGCGTTCCTGTACGTCATGCGCATCGCCACCATCCCGGGCGCCGAACGCCTCCGCCTGGAACACGCCGGTGACCCCGCGGCGGACACGCTGCCCGGTAACGCCGTCTTGGAAGTCGCCAGCCAGCTGTACCTGCTGCCGCACTCCATCATTGCCCTGTCGCTGGCCACGGTGCTGTTCAACCGGATGACCCGGGCGTCCCAGGACGGGAACCATAACGAACTGCGGAATGCGCTTTCGCACGGACTGAGGACCATGGCGGTGGCCACCGTCTTCGGGGCGCTAGCACTGTTCGCATTGGCCGGTCCGCTGGGCATGTTCTTCTCCGGCGGAGAAAAACAGGACGGCGTCATGCTGGCCCAGACACTGACGATCCTTGCCCTCAGCACGCCCTTCATGAGCGCCAACTTCATGATGTCGCGGGTGTTCTACGCCAACGAGGATGCACGGACGCCGTTCTACATCCAGCTCGTCCTGGCCCTGGTCAACGTGGTGGCTGCGTTCTCCATCCAGTTCCTCCCGTTCGCGCAGATCATTTTCGCCATCGCCACCCTATATACGGCCGGGAACATCCTGTCCGTGGTGGTCAGTGTCTTCTTCCTGCGCCGCCTGCTGGGGCACCTTGACGGCCCCCGCATCGCCAACTCCTATATCCGGATGGGTTACGCGGCCCTTGGCTCGGCCGTGGCCGGCGCGGCGGCCCTGTGGATGCTGGGCAGCTACAACCCGGATGGCTTCGCCTGGAGCAGCCGGCCGGCCGCCCTGGTGACTGTCGCCGTCGTCGGGCCCGCCATGCTGGCGGTTTACCTCTTCCTCCTGAAGACTTTCCGTGTCACGGAGCTGCGGGATCTGTTGCGCCCGCTGCTCGGACGGCTGGGGCGGGGCCCCGCCGCTGCAGACGATTCCGCTGAGGCACCGGGTCACGCCGCCAGCTCACCGGAGAGTGAACGCCCGACGCCGGAACGCGCCACGGTCTCGGTGGACACCGGCCTGATCCCCAGGATTTCAGGCGAGTTCGACGCCACATCGTTCCGTGCCGGACCGGCACCGGAACCCCGCCCGGGCCACAACGCGTCCACATCGCCCGGCCCCGAGGGCGGCTACCTGCCGTCCGAGGACCGTGCCAACACTGCCCGCGGCAGCCTGGTGCGGGAGGAGATTCCGTTGCCTGGCCGCAGAACCTTCCAGGGCACCGCGGGCCACAACCCGTACTTCAGGCTCCGTCGCTCGAAGAAAAAGTGATTTCGGCCCGGTTTCAGAGTGCCGGGCTCACACGGCCGTTGCACACCATCGGCTAGGATCGAAAATGAACAAGGGTAGTTGCAGGCCAGGGGTCGGCCGGTTCGCCGGAGGACTGCTGACCGGCGATGGCATCATCTACGCCGGCAATTCCCGGACAGTCTAGGAGGAACACGTGTCCCACCCGATCGATGTTGGATCAGTACTCGGTGGCCGCTACAAGGTCACCGCCACCGTATTGACCTCACATGACCAGGATCTGGTGCTGGATGGTGTTGACCAGGTCCTGAACCGACCGGTCAGCATTCTGGTTGCCGGCCCGGACAACACTGAACAGGTGGCGCAGAGCGCCCGTGAAGTTGCCACCGGGGAACGCCCCGGGAACGTCCAGATTCTGGATCTCGGCGTCAGCGAAGCCACCACCTACCTCATCACCAACCACAGCTCCGCGGCGGATCTTCTGGATCTTGTGGTGGCCTCCAACCCTCCCTATGTGGAGCCGTTCTTCACGGATACGCTGGGCAGCGAGATCTTCGGTCAGGCCCGCTCCCATGAACCGGAAACGTACGACGACGACGAAGAAGTTGATGCCGGCTACATCAACTACGGTGACAATCATCAAAGCCAGGCGAAGCCGCACCCGTCAGGGATCCGGGAGCCCTCCGCTGCCGCTCGCGCGGCCAGCCCGGATGCCGGACAACCTTCCGCCCAGCCAGCCCGTAGGGCTCCCGTGGTGCCGCCCCGCCCGCCGGCAGGCCCCGCTCCGCTTGCCGCTGGCGCAGGCGCTGCAGCTGCCGGAGCAGGTGCAGGTGCAGGTGCAGGTGCAGGTGCAGGTGCAGGTGCTGCCGGATTGTCTGGCGACACTGCCGCCGCAGCCACGAGCGCAGTGCCGTGGTCTTCTCCGCCGTCAACCGCACCGCAGCCGGTTCAAAGCGAAAATGTTGAGCAGGCGTTGCTTCGGCGCGGAGAAACCAAGCCCAGCGACGTCCAGTCTGCGGCTCCCGCAAGTGACGGCGACGCCGGGGCCGAGCCCCCCAAGGTTTCGTTGTGGTCTGATGAGGACTACGGCTACTCCGAGGATGATCAGCAGGACCAGTACGTCGCGGTCCCCGGGCACGCTGACGCCGCAACAGGCCGTCCCGCCGGAAACTTCCCGTCGGTCGCACGGTCCACTGCGGCCCCGGCCGCCAGCGATTACTACGACGACGACGAGCCCGAAAAGGAGCCACGCTCCATGCGCTGGCTGGTTGGCGGACTTCTGGCAGCGGTGTTGATCGCAGGGTTGGTATTTGCGGTTTCCAATCTGGGCAGTCTGTTTAAGTCTGAGCCCCAGGCTGTTCCTTCCACGGGCTCCACCCCACCTTCGCAGCCCACCACAGGCACGCCTTCGCAAGCCCAGAGTTCAGCACCGGCGGCCGCTGCGCCGTCGATCGAAGGCGTCAGCCGGCTTGGGAATTTTGATTTTGCAGCCACCTACGACGACGATCTCACCAAGGCGTTCGACGGCAACGCTGCGAGCTACTGGTCCGACATGGAGTTTGCCACCGAGGACTGGGGCGGTCTGGCCGGTGACGGGGTTCCCCTGGCAATCAAGCTGAAGAACCCCTCGAAGGTGTCCTCAATTGCCCTCAGCCAGCTGGGCGCCTCTGGTGGAAGCATCAGTGTTTTCACCAATGACCAACCGTCATTGGATGGCGCCAAGCAGGTCGGCACCAACAGCTTTACCTCAACTGACCTCACCATGCCGCTGGCCGAACCCGTCACGGCGCAATACGTGATTGTTTCCATCAAGACCCTTCCCAAACTGGCTGCACCCAAGACCCGCTTCGGCTACGGTCTGCGGCTTGCTGAAATCAAGATCCAGTAACTGCCTCGTCCAGTCAGGTCCGGTAACAGCGGGCACGCGCGGTAACAGGCACGGCGGGTAGGGCAAAAGGAACGACCGGTAACAGGAACGGTCACAGGCGCCACAAGACGGTAATCTGATGGGACGTCTTGTGATGATGTCCACCTGCCGCCCCGTAGTTCCTCCTCCGGTATCCACGGCGCCCGGAATATTCAGCATCAAGAATCAGTTGTGCCATGTGGCCGGCCTTGAAAGGCGGGCGCATCGACTAAGGAAGAGGTTCACCGTTCAGTGAGCAACGCAGAAAACAGCGCGTCTGAAGTACGTGATGTCATCATCGTGGGCTCCGGCCCGGCTGGCTACACGGCTGCCGTCTATACGGCACGTGCCAATCTGAAGCCTCTGCTTCTGGCTGGCTCCGTCACGGCCGGTGGCGAACTGATGAACACCACTGACGTCGAGAACTACCCCGGTTTCCCTGAAGGCATCATGGGGCCCGACCTCATGGAAAACTTCGAGAAGCAGGCGGCGAGGTTCGGCACTGAGATCCAGTTTGAGGATGTCACGGCTTTGGATCTCGACGGCGGTATCAAGACCGTCACAATCGCTACGGGAGAGACATTCCAGGCCCGGGCCATCATTCTGTCCACTGGTTCGGCGTACCGCGAGCTGGGGCTCCCCAACGAAAAGCGCCTCTCAGGCCACGGTGTGAGCTGGTGTGCAACCTGCGACGGTTTCTTTTTCAAAGATCAGGACATCGCCGTTATCGGTGGTGGAGACTCCGCCATGGAGGAGGCCCTGTTCCTCACCAAGTTCGCGAAGTCGGTCACAGTGGTGCACCGCCGCGACACACTCAAGGCCTCCAAGATCATGGCCGACCGCGCCCAGGCACACGAAAAGATCAACTTTGTGTGGAACACTGCCGTTGACGATGTCATGGGTGCGGACAAGGTCACCGGGCTGAAGATCAAGAACCTGGTAAATGGAACCGAGTCCGAACTCGCCGTTACGGGCGTCTTTGTGGCCATCGGTAACGATCCCCGTACCGAGCTCATCAAGGACACCCTTGAACTGACGGCGGCGGGCACCATTGCGGTCGAGGGTCGCAGCTCCAAGACCAGCGTCCCGGGCGTGTTCGCTGCAGGCGACGTCGTAGATCCCACCTACCGTCAGGCCATCACCGCTTCCGGTTCCGGCTGTGTTGCCGCCATCGATGTAGAGCACTATCTTGCAGACCACCACGCGTAGTCCGCGTAGCAACCATTCGAAGAGAGAGACAAGGTTATGAGCAACGCAAAAGACGTAACAGACGCAAGTTTCAGTACGGACGTACTGGCCGCCGACAAGCCGGTAATCGTTGACTTCTGGGCCGAATGGTGCGGACCCTGCCGCAAGCTTGGCCCCATCCTGGATGAGATTTCGGTCGAGTACAGCGACAAGATAAGCGTCGTCAAGGTTAATGTTGACGACAACCCCGCCATCGCGGCTGAATACGGCATCACCTCCATTCCTGCCGTTTACCTTTTCCAGGGTGGCGAGGTGAAGAGCACTGTAATTGGCGCCAAGCCGAAGCAGTTCTTTGAGAAGGAATTTGCGAACGTACTTTCCTAGGGACGCACTGTTCCAGAAGTACTGTTCCACGGATGCGGTGTTCCAGATCGGACTTTCTGATCTGCGGATCTCCAGCGGGGCAGCAGTGGCCATCACTTTTCGGAGTGGTGGCCACTTTTTTGCGTCTCGAGGGCAATTGTTCGGCGCCGCGTTTCCTCGATTCATACACTTACTGCAGTGAATGTGTTTCGGTTGAAAATAGTCTGCTTTTTCCGTGGTTCCTATCCGGTCAGTTCCAAGTATTTCTCCCGACCTGGGGTAGGGGGAAAGTTCGCAGACGCCAGCCCAAGTGGCCCCAAAACTTCGCATCAGCCGCGGTGAGTGTTTCACGTGAAACATCGGCTATCGCGACGTTAACCCAGAGCCTGAACCGGCCCGCCGCACTTCCAATGTCAGAGTCTCCTGCGTGGCGATTCTTGATCTGACGGCTCAGTTTCCGAATCGGAGTGCAACAACTTAAGAGTCCATGTGGAACCGTAGCGGGATCTGCACGGAACTCCGATGTCGCCCCGAACACAACCGTCGCGCCCCCCGGCACGGCAGCGTCTCTGAAAAGCGGCGGGTCGGTAATCTGATGATTCTGATCCCTGATGGCTCGATGGCTCGATGGCTCGATGATCATGAAAAATGAGCCGCCGGAGCAATGGTTTCACGTGAAACCGTTCCTTCTCTGTTTCACGACAACGACAAAAAGACGCCACGGCCGGCGCTTTGGCGCAATCTGGGCACTTTCTGGTTCAAATTGAAGGTGGTTGGCAGCGTCATCTCCGTGGAGAATCGGGGAAGAAGGACTGTGCAGTCGTAGTCGAAGATTCCCCACCATCGCCAGGATCCTCCAACCGCAGCAGCGCATATCGCCTAGCAATATCTACAACCCTTGAACGGTTGTCCCCGGCCGATCATCCACGACCATGCGTCGTTCATTCGCGTGCTTCGTAGGGCAACCGAATCTATCCCGTCAGCGAAGGAGCGGGTTTGTTAATGGCCACACGTGGCTTGGGGACAGGTGGCTGGGAACAGGTGGCTGGGGGACACATGGAGATATCATGAGCCCGCGCTGATCAGGTGGTAACCGGCCAGGTTCCGGCAGTGGCAGTGTTCCCAATGGACGCGTGGATGTAGATCTTGTTTCACGTGAAACATGGTGGACAACGCTAGAACACTCCCAAACCGTCCACAGATCGATCCGTTTGAGCGTAGGAGTTGCATTGCTGCCGGTGACCGATCCTGGGCCCTCAATTCCCGAATCGGACGGTTCTGTTTCACGTGAAACATGGCCGAAGATCCACACCGTGCAGCATTCAATGCGGAAATTACACGCGTGAAATTTGCCTTGATCTCCCGCCGACCCCTGGTTTGATGGCATCCCAGCGGTGCCAGGGCCTCCCATTTTTTACGTAAAGCAGTGCAAATTTTTACGTAAAGCAGTTCAAAACGGTCTCAGGTCGCCCCTTGGGTCGCGGGTCACCGCTTGGACAGGAATTTCCTGCCCTTCGCGTGAACTCCTTCTTGTCAGTCAATACAGATGCGTCGGCCTCGCGTCTCCCGGCCAGTGCCGGGAACCCATACTTGCTGCGCACACGCTCGATGCCGGCAGTCGGTTGTGAAAGCGCTAACAAACCGGCAGAGTTTCAGGCTATACAGGCTGGAATGTGTCCACACCACACCGATGGCATGTAAGCAGAGCAGTGTCGGATGATGCACGAACCTCTGCGCGTACGCACAGTAAGCAGGCAAGGACCAACGACAGTGCCGCGTTGCCTGCCCTCTCTGAATCTTCCCCTTCCGACGACGGGCCGAGGGATGCTCTGAGCCCTCTTACCTCGGACGGATTGACTACGCGTCCAGGCACGCTGACCGCTCGCAGGCGCCCTGGAGCGCTCCTGGGACTGCCACTCTATGCCGACCTCAGTTCCGCCGTGAGGTGTGCGGCACACAGCGAGGAGCCCCCCGCACGCGGCACGCCCGTGGGGCCCGAGAGACCAGATCGAAACTCGCCGACGGGCAGCGTCACGGACGCGCCATCACGGACGTTGGGCAATCCGCCATGGATACAGTGTCGTTCTCGACACCGGAGCTCCGCCCAATGCAGGCATGTGCACTGGTTGCTCATCACGGCCACAGCGGCATCGGCTCGCTTGTTTGCACTTGCTGTTTGTTGTTGCGCGTACGGGTAGGTGGCCCTGGTCCATCCTCATCGCGAGCGGGTCATTGCCAGGCCCGCAACCCACCATCCAGTCCTCCAGATGCACCGCCCGCTCCAGGAGCCGAAGTCTCAGCGCGGCCAGATTCAGCGCAACCAGACTCGGAGCAGCCAGACTCAGAGCAGCCAGACTCAGCGCGGCCAGATTCAGCGCAGTGATCTTCACGGGGCTGCTTCGTAGATCGAGCACAGCTCCAAGGCGCGGTGTGACCCACCGCAGTCAGCCCAGCAGGGATCAGGCGAGCAAGCCTCTGTCAGGGCTGGTTTGGCCTCACGCTCGTCAGTTCTTCTGTCGCCTCAACTTCGCTGTCGCCACAGAGCGCTGGCCGGGGGACGAGGCGTCCCAGTGACGGTGTACGGCCTCTGGCCAAGTCATATCGATCACGGTCCATTTCCCCCGGGGACACGAGCCCCTGTCTACCTGGTCCCGGGTCAGCCCAGGCTTTCCCGAGATGACGAGCCAGGGCACGCCATCGGGGACGGCAGGTCGCTAAGATGAATCCCCTTCAGCCGATGACAGGCTTCGAGCACTCACTTGAACAGATTCCCAAGGAGCGCAACAGCCAGAATCCGGGCGGAGGAATTTTGGGATCCAGCGAGGACAACGCTCTGGTTCAAGCCCAATGACGGCTCGCGGAAGTCCGGGCATTGATGGGGGCGGAATTTGGTGCCGGAGATCGAAGACCAGATTTCGTCTGGCGACACCGGACGAATGACCGATGCCATCACCGGACACCGTCCTCCGTTCACCGACGCGATCCAGGCTACTCATTTTCGACGGTCGGCGCCGGGGCGCCAGAGTCCGTTGATTCCCGTGCCAGGAGGGGTTTTCCCCAATAGTTATTCACAGCGTTATCCACAGGCGAGATCGGCAATGGAACGACACCATCAATGTTGCTGTGAGTGTATGGAAAGCTTCAGAGCTGGATTTCCAAACCCACCGGCTGAGAATTGCGAGTCTGCAGAACTTCGAAGCCATGAGCTCGAAGTACGATCAGATCGGCCCAGCGAGTTGATTTACCGCGGTTTTCGGCGGATATGGCAAGGTAGATCACGGCTGAGTTATGTTTCACGTGAAACACGCAGAGGCGTTTCTATGTACCGGACCAAAACTTGACGAATCGTGAAGCTTGATTCGTGCGGTGCGCGAACGACTTCCCTGTCAGATCTCTGCATCTGTCCACAAAGTTATCCACAGCGATATCCACCTAAGCCGGCGCGCAAAACTCACGACTGGATGACCAGCCTGAGGTCCAAAAGTAGTGAGCCGAGAAGCCATCAGGTCGCATTGCCGCTAGCCGGCTGGCGGAGCCGCAGGCGGCCAACACAGTTGGCGTCTCCAGTCCGCTGTCTTACTATCAGTCTCGTGGCCGGATGTCCGCACTGTCTCTAGCATGTCTCGCTCGCGCTTGGTGTCGCTGGGCGGGGATCCCTACGCGGCAGGGTGATTTCAGGCCAGTGGCCGCGAGTTGGGTCCACGCTAGTACAGCCTGATGACAACCGGCCGGCCACGAAACGCGGGACTCGCGTTCACGGGCATCTCGAAACCACGGACTCGCAAGGCTTGCGGATACCGATGTCGCCCCCTATCAAGTGGCCGTAGCGGACTGGGTGCCCGAATATCCCATTCCTCAGCACGCGGTCCAGATAGCAGTACCAACCACGGGCAATGGCACATCTGACCATAACCGGTTCAGAAAAAACGGCGTCCTCACTTCGATGGAAGCCCAGGAATAGGGAAGCGAAGGAACCTGAGGAACCTTAGCGCCACGACCACTTGTCCATCCCACCACGGCGCCGCGCCTCATGGGCTGCGCAGACCCCGATTCGCCCACACAATTTGCGGGCGATCTCAATCAGGTCATCACCCGGTGTCGGCACGGACCCACTCGCCCAAGAGTCAGGCTCGGACATCCGCCCAGCCGTCGCGGGAGGCATGGCATCGCCAGCTCAACACGCTGCAAGGTCCTGATAGACCCCGTATTCGTGAGGTGATGATTGGTTCGAGTTCCAAGGCCGGAAGTGCTTGTAGTGCGCGCCAGCTATGTGGGCGTGGACGGAACTATCCTGCCCTGGAGCAGTTAATGTCTTCCCGTTCGGGCCGAACAAGGTATGCGTGTGACGGCTCGGAGCCGCCTACGGTACGTCAATGAACTGCACGCGGTTCTCACGTGACACGACCGCGCTTAGGGTCCTGAGAGTCCAGGACGGTCCCACGGCGGCACCCATCGTGTGCGGCTGGTTCCGAAAGGGATCATGTCGCCTCCATGGGTGCTGGCGGCCGCGCAGCAGTGCTGACTTCGGGGAAGACCGGGGAACCCTGGGGATACAACGGAGATATCCCCGATGTTTCACGTGAAACACAAATATCTGGCAACCCGGGCCGACAATTCGATTGCTGCCGCTCCGTAGCCAGCATGGAAGACACCTACAGCCCGTATGGGACGGAGAGTCGCGTAGGAGACTGTCAGCTCCTAAGCCGGGCAGCGACACCCGTCCATCCCCGGCGGATCCACCGGGCATTCCCTCGGGCACCGTTGTGGCAACGCCACCAGATCGCACTCGATCCTTCGATACAACGATCCTTGGCGCAATTGCGCACGCCTTCAGGGATGAACTCGGGCACCGGGCACCGGGCACTGTAGACAACCGCAACGTTCAGAACACTCCGCACACCCAATGGATATGACAGAGCACGCACTTAGGACAGAAATGTTTCACGTGAAACGGCGATACACCTCCAGGTGAGGTACATGGTTGCTGGATCCACCCCCTGAATTCTTCCGCTTCCCTGTACTTGACCGCCAAATCTTCTCCGTGCATCAGCCACGCGCGGAACACTGTGCCGCAACGTTGCACAACACGGCCAGTTTGAGCGTCCACGAGAGAGCGCCCACCGGCGGCCACTAGGATCTCGTGGAAGTCGAGCCATATTGCCACAAGCGGTGCCCGCGGGTGGCCAGGCCCAACGGACCGGTTTGCTCCGTCATGACACGGGAAGTTGGCTTCGGCCACTCCACACTGGCTCCGATGGCAACGCATTTGCGCAGGTCGACCCCAGGAACGATGAGGACGCTCCTCGCAGCAACCCCCTGATCAATGGAAGCAAGGGATCGCAGCGTCTGGGCCAGTTGGATCGGCACTATTGCCTCGCTTGACGGAACGTACACCGGAACGGATTAAGGGATAGCTCGAACGGCGTTGATGGCGCGAACACCCGGCAATTTCTCAGCGAGGTGCCACTGCTCACTCAGGCCATCAGATCCTACCCATTTAGGGGGCTCACTCGTGGCGCTAGTGGGCACATCCCGTGACCACCAACAGGTCAGCTAGCCACTTGCGACACTCACCGGTGCCTCAAGGCCATCCATTCTTCCGAACAAACCCGGGGTCTCAACCAACAAAAAGGCCCTGTTTCACGTGAAACAGGGCCTAAATGACGAGGACTGTCTAGGTCTCCGCACCCGGAGCAAGAACTTCCATGATTCGGTTCAGGTCTTCAACACTCGCAAATTCGATGCTGACGCGACCCTTCCGCGCTCCCAGGGAGATCTTCACGTTCGTGTCCAGTCGGTCCGACAGTGAAGATGCCAAATAGTCCAGACGCTCGTGTCGGGCACCGGGCCGCGGGACGTTGTTTTTGGCCGGCACCACCGGGTCCTGGTACAGCGTCACAGCCTCTTCGGTAGCCCGCACCGACATGCCTTCAGAAACGATCTTCTGCGCCATGCGTTCCATTGCAGCAGCATCGGGGAGTGCAAGAAGAGCACGGGCATGGCCAGCCGATATAACACTCGCGGCAACACGGCGCTGAACCAGCGGCGGAAGCTTCAATAGGCGGAGCGTGTTGGACACCTGCGGACGCGAGCGACCGATGCGATCAGCGAGCTGTTCGTGAGTAGTCCCGAAGTCTTCCAGCAGCTGCTGGTAAGCGGCCGCCTCTTCCAGGGGATTGAGCTGGCTGCGGTGAAGGTTTTCCAGCAGCGCATCACGGAGGAGATCGTCATCGGTGGTGTCACGCACAATCGCAGGGATCGTGGACAGCCCAGCAGCCTGTACTGCACGCCAGCGGCGTTCACCCATGACCAGCTCATAGGGTTCGCCACCTTCTTCAGTTGAAGTACGGACAACAATTGGCTGGAGAACGCCAATTTCCCTGACCGAGTGGACCAACTCGGCCATGTCATCTTCATCGAAGACCGAACGTGGCTGTTTGCGGTTGGGATGGATATCAGTGACCGGGATTTCAGCGAATCGCACACCGGGAACTTCCACCAGTTCCACTTCGGTTGGCACATCAGCAACGTCTGCCACGGCCGGCTTCCGGGCGGGCGCTTTAGCAGCCGTCTTCACCGGGGTCTTCACCGGGACCTTAGCGGGAGTGGCCCTATTCTTACCGGAACCGTCCACGGTTGCCACTTCAGGGGTTGCCACTTCAGGGGTTGCCATTTCGGGTGTTTCCGACACGACAGCTTCAGCGGTCACCGCATCTGCAGCAGCGCTTTCGGCGGAGGCTGTCTTTTTCCGGCCCTCGGGGAAGAAGAGATCCACGGGGCGTGACGGTGCCGTCCCGTTACCCGAAGCGTTGGCAGGGGCGGAACTTGGAATGAGTGCGCCAAGACCGCGGCCGAGGCCGCGTCGCTTTTCGCTCATGGATAAATCCCTCCATCGGAAGAGCCCTGCATCGCCGGGCTCCAGTTATTGCACTACTTGAAAGATACTAACGTTCAGCGATTTCCGCTGCGGCTTCCAGATACGAAAGAGCTCCGCTGGAGGACGGATCGTATGTCATAACGGTTTGCTGGTAGCTGGGAGCTTCCGAGATACGCACCGAGCGGGGCACCACTGCGCCCAGAACCTGCTGGGGGAAATGCTGGCGGACCTCCGCGGCCACCTGGGCAGCCAGGTTAGTCCGGCCGTCGTACATGGTCAGGAGAATAGTGGACACCACCAGATCCGCATTCAGGTGCTTCTGGATCATCTCGATGTTCTTGAGCAGCTGACTTAGCCCCTCCAGCGCGTAGTACTCGCACTGGATGGGAATGAGGACTTCACCTGCGGCACAGAAGGCATTAACGGTCAGCAGGCCCAAGCTTGGCGGGCAGTCAATGAAGATGAAATCGAGACGATCCTCACCGTTCTTTTCCCTGGTCTTCGCGTAGACATCGATCGCCCGCCGGAGACGCTGCTCGCGCGCCACCAGGGATACCAGCTCAATCTCTGCCCCGGCGAGATGGATCGTGGCGGGCGCGCAGATCAGGTTGCTGATGTCCGGGCACGGGGCCACAACATCCGCAAGGGGCAAGTCGTTAATCAGGACGTCGTAAATGCTGTCGACTTCTGCGTGGTGCTCGATGCCAAGTGCTGTGGAAGCATTGCCCTGGGGATCGATGTCGATGACCAATACCTTGAGGCCGGCTGCCGCCAAAGCAGCGGCGATGTTGACGGTCGTGGTGGTTTTGCCTACTCCACCTTTTTGGTTTGAAACAGTGAAGACCCGGGTCTTTTCCGGCTTGGGCAATTCACGTCCAAGGAGCCGCTCGCGGCGCCTGTTTTCGTGCGCCAACTCACGGGCGATCGGGCTTGAATCGTCCATAGTGTCCAGGACATTACCGGATAGCGGGGTTTCACGTGAAACAGTAGACAGATATACGCTGTCTACAACCGAATTCATGTGATTTGAGCTTCGTTCCGGAGCCAAGAATGGCGCAGCAACTGCTCGTGCTGACCCCAAGGACACAAACGGGGGTATCCGTCGTGTGGAGGCTTCGCTACTGGTCACTGGGACACACTCACTCTCGTTCGGCTTTTGCTGCCGTTCTCTAGCCTAACCGCTTCCCCTTAAAGACCAAGGACACCGGGCCTCAGCTATGCAATCTTTTGGGACTTATTCACTACTATGCGAACCACCGTGGTGGGTTCTTCCAGCAGGTCCTCTCCAACCGTCACGACGGACGTCTGCACGCCACCGAGCTTCCGGATTACCTTGGCAGCCTTTTCGATTTCCTCACCGGCGCTACGTCCCTTAATGGCGACTACTTGGCCTTTTCCGGCGAGCAGCGGAATGGTCAGACCGGCCAGATTGGTCAAAGCAGACACCGCACGCGCCGTCACCACGTCTGCATCTACCAGTCCGACAGCGAGCTCCGCACGGGAGCGCATGACTGTGACATTTTCCAAGCCCAAGTCATCCACAACCTCCTGGAGCCAGATTACCCGGCGCTCGAGCGGTTCGATGAGCGTCAGCTCAAGATCGGGCCGCGCAATCGCCAGGCACAGACCCGGCAACCCGGCCCCGCTGCCGACGTCGGCAACACGGCTACCGTGCGCAATCTCAGTTTCAATGACGGCACAGTTGAGGACATGCCGGCTCCACAGCCGCGGAATCTCACGCGGGCCGATGAGCCCGCGCTCGATCCCCGATGTGGCCAGGTGCTCTACGTAACGCTTGGCCAGATCCAGGCGTGCACCGAAAATCTTCTCTGCTGCCAACAGTTCAGCGGCGGTAATTTCAACCATGATTAGCTCAGTCAGCAATTCTTATTCGGCGGAAACGACGATGTGGCGTCCGGCGCCTTCACCCTCGGACTCGCTGACGAGACCCAGATCGGCCACGGCGTCGTGGACAATTTTGCGCTCGTAGGCGCTCATCGGTTCCAGGGCCACAGCCTTACCTGATTCCTTGACCGAAGCTGCGGCATCCTCTGCAATCTTCTGTAGGTGGCCGGAGCGCTCCTGGCGGTATCCGTTGATGTCCAGCACCAGGCGGGAACGGTTTTCCGTGGCGGAGAGCACAGCCAGCCGGGTGAGTTCCTGGAGTGCTTCCAGGACTTCGCCGTCCTGGCCGACGAGGTTTTCCAGGCTCGATGACTCTTCCTCGGCAACGATGGAAATATAGGTGCGTCCGTTACGGACCTCGATGTCGATGTCCCCGTCTATGTCTGCAATGTCCAGCAGCTCCTCGAGGTAATCGGCGGCAACGTCGCCTTCTTCTTCCAGACGGCTCGCGGAAGAACCTTTTTCGGAAGTACCGGTGTCGGTAGCGGAATCGTCCTGGTCGTCAGTGACCTCGGCGGAAAGGGCGTGTTCGGAGCTTTCGACAGACATTACTTCTTCTTCCTGTTCTTACGTTGTGGCTGAATACGCTGGCTCCTGGCCTCCGCCACCGCGGCGGCAGCAGCAGCAGCGGCTGCTTCTGCCTCGGCGTCGACCTTCTTGCCACCCAGAATGGGGAGGGCCGGCAGGCCCTTCGCGGCACGACGCTCGGCAAGGGCCTTCGCAGCGGGGGATCCCGGCGTCGGCATCCGGCGGATGACGAAGAACTGCTGCGCCATGGTCCAGAGGTTGGTGGTGGTCCAGTAGATGAGGACACCGATGGGGAAGTTAATGCCACCCACACCAAAGACCACGGGCAGGATGTAGAGCATCATCTTCTGCTGGCGCATAAAGGGGCTGGCCATGGCCTCTTCGGACATGTTTTTGGCCATGATCTGCTTCTGGGTGATGAACTGTGAGGCCGTCATGGCCAGGATCATCACGATCGAGAGGATCCACACGACAACCTCATTGCCGCCGGCACCCCCGTGGAGCAGAGAGGCAGACAGCGGGGCACCGAAGATGCTCGACTCATCGAACTGCTTCACTTGGTCCACGCTCATGGCACCGATGCCCTTGCTGCCCTGTTTGGCCGTGCTGATGCCGGACAGCACCTGGAAGAGGGCAAAGAAGAACGGCATCTGGATCAGCATGGGCAGGCAGGCCGAGAACGGATTGGTGCCGTGCTTCTTGTACAGGGCCATCTGTTCCTGCGCCATGGCCTGGCGGGAGAGCTGATCGGTCTTGCCCTTGTACTTGTCCTGCATTTTTTTCAGATCGGGCTGGAGAAGCTGCATCCCGCGCTGGGCTTTGATCTGCTTGACAAACACGGGGATCAGGGCGGCACGGATCACCAGCACGAGGCCAATGATGGACAGTGTCCAGGTCCAGCCGTTGGCAGCCGGCAAACCGATGAAGCTCAGTCCGTCATGGAAGCCCACCATGATGGCGGACACCAGCCACTTGAAAGGAAACATGATTGTTTCAAAGAAGTCCATACGATATCCCTATTCGTCAGGCCGCAGAGCGGCCTTCTCCATCAGACCGAGCAGCCAGATAAATATCCGGATTGTTCATCACAACAATTGTGGGGGTGCGGTTTTCAGGCCACTCCCGGTGTCCGCCGGGGACGTGGTCCACACCACCGGCATTCCATGGGTGGCAGCGCAACAGGCGCCTGGCCGCCAACCGGCTTCCCTTCACAGCACCGTGGACGGTGATTGCTTCGAGGGCGTAGGCCGAGCAAGTGGGAAAGAACCGGCAGACCTGGCCGTACAACGGTGAGATCACCTTGCGGTAGGCCAGCAGCAACAGAACGAGTGTGTTGCGCGGCAGATTCCAGATCACCCTGCCCAGCGTCAGGGCTGCGGGTCCAAGGTAGCGGACGACGGCGGCAGTCAGGTTAAGCACGCTGCGTCCCTTCCTGTGTTGTTCCATTTGAGCCTTGTGAAGCAGCCCGAGGAAGGCGGCTGCCCAGCCGGTTCATGTTTATTACCAGAGCGGCGTTGTAGTCTGCCAGCAGTTGGTCCCAGCTGGCAGATGCGGATGCGGGCAACGCCCGCACCACAATAGCGAACCCGGTACCGTACTCGTTCAACGAGGCGGCACCGACTTCCCTCAGTCTCCTCTTAACGAGGTTCCTGGCCACGGCGTTCCCAACACTCTTGGAAACGATGAACCCGATCCGGCTGGGTTCATCAGCAGCGATAGCTGCCGTATATAAGACTACGTTCCGGCGTCCATTGCGGACACCGGAACGTACAGTCTTTGAAAAATCGGTTGCAGTCCTCAGACGGTTGCGGGTGGCTAGCACCTTCAAACTCGCAAAGAAAAGATGACCGACGAGTCAGTTATTTAGGCCGACAGTTCGATGCGGCCCTTGCCACGACGGGCTGCCAGGATGGCACGGCCGGCACGGGTACGCATACGAAGGCGGAAGCCGTGCTTCTTGGCTCGACGGCGGTTATTCGGCTGAAAAGTCCGCTTGCTCACGTTAGTTACTCCAGTGGATCAAAGGTGCGCCCACCCGATCAAAAAGGGGAAGAACTGGTCGACGCTAAGTTTGTATATGCACGCTTCCCTCAGGCTGTTCAGACGCAGTGCGTCTCAGAGATTCAGATGAGGTCAAAAAGCGTACACAAAGGACTTCACAACGTTAGGGCCGAACACACCCCTGAGTCAAACCGGGGCAACCCCGGCCGCCATTCGCAGCCTGTGGTTAACTCACCCCTCAAGCCTGTGGATGAAGTGGGTCACAGGCCCTGTTTTGGAACCACAACAGTGTAATTATCCACAAGCTACTTCCCAGCTGTCTTCTGGCCTTTTCATCCCCTAGAGTGGCTCAGTAGCCGATTATCCACGGACTGTGCATAACCCTGTGGATGAAGCCGGGCCAGCCCCCTGGTTTCGGGCTTGTGGCTGCAGGTAATGCAGGCAAGCAAGTGTTGAGGAACTGATTGATGACAGTAGACGAAGCCAACCACGCAAATACTGTCGGAAGTTCCTGGCGGCAGGTTGTCAGCCTTCTGGAGCAGGACGACCGTGTTTCACCACGGCAGCGCGGCTTCGTTATCCTCGCCCAGGCGCAGGGACTCATCGGTTCCACCCTCCTGGTGGCCGTACCCAATGAACTTACCCGCGAGGTCCTTCAGACGCAGGTCAAGGATGCGCTCGATGATGCGCTCCGCAATGTCTTTTCAGACGACATCCGCTGCGCCATCGATGTAGACACCGATCTGGTGCCCATCCACGAAGAGCCGGAACCCGCCGTCGAACAGTCCTTCACATCCGATCAGCTGATCGAACAGAAGCCTCAGCCCATGCTGCCGAGCACTTCGCATGAATTCGGCCGTCTCAATCCAAAGTACGTTTTCGACACTTTCGTGATCGGTTCCTCCAACCGCTTTGCCCATGCAGCGGCCGTTGCCGTGGCTGAGGCACCGGCGAAGGCCTACAACCCGCTGTTCATCTACGGCGATTCCGGCCTCGGCAAGACCCACCTGCTGCACGCGATCGGCCACTATGCCCGCCGCCTCTACAGCGGCATCCGTGTCCGCTACGTGAATTCCGAGGAGTTCACCAATGACTTCATCAACTCCATCCGCGATGACGAGGGTGCCAGCTTCAAGACCACCTACCGCAACGTGGACGTGCTGCTGATTGATGACATCCAGTTCCTGGCCGGCAAGGACCGGACGATGGAAGAGTTCTTCCACACCTTCAACTCGCTGCACAACAACAACAAGCAGGTTGTTATCACCTCCGACCTGCCGCCCAAGCAGCTGGCGGGCTTTGAGGACCGGATGAAGTCCCGCTTCGAGTGGGGCCTCCTGACGGATATCCAGCCGCCGGAACTCGAAACCCGGATCGCCATCCTCCGGAAGAAGGCTCTCAACGAAGGTCTTTCAGCACCGGACGATGCCCTGGAATACATCGCCTCCAAGATTTCCAGCAACATCCGCGAGCTCGAAGGCGCACTGATCCGCGTCACAGCCTTCGCCAGCCTGAACCGGCAGCCGGTGGATGTGGCCCTCGCCGAAATGGTGCTGAAGGACCTCATCACCGACGACGGCGCCCAGGAAATCACGTCCAGCCAGATCCTCACGCAGACGGCCGAGTACTTCAAGCTCAGCATGGAAGAACTCTGCAGCAAGTCCCGGACCCGCACCCTGGTGACTGCCCGGCAGATTGCCATGTACCTGTGCCGTGAGCTGACTGACATGTCCCTTCCGAAAATCGGCCAGGAGCTCGGCGGACGCGATCACACCACGGTGATCCACGCAGACCGCAAGATCCGCGAACTGATGGCCGAGCGCCGTGTGATCTACAACCAGGTCACGGAACTCACCAACCGGATCAAGCAGCAGCAGCGCAATTCCTGAGCGACTCCGCTCGGCACTTCCTTACCTTATTAACAGGCACGTGTGGATAACCCTGTGGATAGTTAAGGGGACAACTGCACTTAATGGGCTTAAAACCCTTAAGGCATCTGTGGATGAGCCAGACGAGCGAAAATGTTATCCCCATCCACAGCCTGTTTAAAACCTGCTCCGCCCACAAACCATGAACAGGCCTTAACCGCGGAATCCTGCGGCGAGGGAGGGTTATCCACAGTTTCCACAGCAGTTATTAACACTACTAATCCCAAATAATTGATTTTCCCTCAAACAACATTTTCCTTCCCCGTCCGAACAGAGCCCAGGCCACCGGCCTGAACGGCGGGGAGGTTTCCCGGGGATGGGAGAAAATCACATCTTGCGGCTAAGCTGTCACAAGTGCGTCCATCCCGGACACCGACTTGTCATTCACGTCAGTGACCACGGCACTTGCGGGATGAATGCACTTCCGTTTTTGATGGAGTTCCACAGCGTTCTATGAGGTTTCAGCGATGACAGCAGCAGCAATGAAAGGCGGCACCCTTCCGTGAAGTTCAGAGTCGAACGGGACGTCCTGGCAGAAGCCGTCACCTGGACAGCCCGGTCGTTGTCTCCGCGACCGCCCGTACCGGTCCTTTCAGGTCTGCTCCTCAAAGCCGAAGCCGGCACCGTCAGCCTTTCGAGCTTTGACTACGAGACCTCGGCACGGCTCGAGATCCCTGCCGACATCACCGATGAAGGCACCATTCTGGTTTCCGGACGGCTCCTTGCAGATATTTGCCGCAGCCTGCCGTCCGCACCCGTGGATGTCGAGACGGACGGCAACAAGGTAACCCTCACGTGCCGCCGCAGCAGTTTCCACCTGGCCACCATGCCCGAAGCTGAGTACCCGCCACTGCCGGCATTGCCCACCATCAGCGGCACCGTTCCGGGCGACGCTTTTGCGCAGGCTGTTTCCCAGGTGATCATTGCCGCAAGCAAGGATGACACCCTTCCCATCCTGACCGGCGTCAGGATGGAGATCGAAGACGATCTCATCACTCTGCTGGCTACAGACCGCTACCGGCTGGCCATGCGCGAAGTTCCCTGGAAGCCCGTCACTCCGGGTATTTCCACCAGTGCGCTGGTGAAGGCAAAAACCCTTAACGAGGTTGCCAAGACTCTGGGTAACAGCGGTGATATCAACCTGGCGATTGCCGACGACGACAGCCGGCTTATCGGATTTGAGAGCGGCGGGCGCACCACCACGTCCCTGTTGGTGGACGGCGATTACCCCAAGATCCGTTCGCTCTTCCCGGACTCCACCCCGATCCATGCCACTGTGCAAACCCAGGAACTCGTGGAAGCGGTCCGCCGCGTATCCCTCGTTGCCGAGCGGAATACCCCGGTGCGGCTTGCCTTCACTGAAGGTCAGCTCCACCTGGATGCCGGTACAGGCGAGGATGCCCAGGCTTCCGAGGAACTCGAAGCCCAACTTTCCGGCGAGGAAATCACCGTGGCGTTCAACCCGCACTACCTGGTGGAGGGCCTGAGCGTGATCGAGACCAAGTACGTCCGGTTCTCCTTCACCACAGCACCCAAGCCGGCGATGATCACCGCCCAGGTGGATGCGGACGGCGAGGACCAAGGCGACTATCGCTACCTGGTTATGCCGGTGCGCCTGCCCAACTAGTAAACAACCCCAGCGCAGAAAAGAGCTCCAGCGTGCATATCGGACTGATCGGCCTTGGAAAAATGGGGTTCAACATGCGCGAACGACTGCGCAAGGGTGGAATCGAAGTCACGGGGTTTGATCGCAATCCGGACATCACCGATGTAGCGTCCCTTGATGAACTCATCGCTGCGGTTCCCGTTCCGCGCCTTATCTGGGTAATGGTCCCCTCCGGAGAGATCACTGATGCCGTGATCACCGAACTGGGCGAGAAACTCGATGACGGTGACTTGGTCATCGACGGCGGCAACTCCCGTTTCACAGAGGATCAGAAGCACGGTGTTGCATTGGTTGAAAAGGGAATCCACTTCGCCGACTGCGGAGTGTCCGGCGGCGTGTGGGGCCTGCAGAACGGTTATGGCCTGATGGCTGGAGGCGAAGCGGCAGACATCGAACGTGCCCTTCCCGTTTTTGATGTGCTGCGTCCGGAAGGCGAGCGGGCGGACAGCTTTGTTCATGTGGGCGGCGTTGGCGCCGGCCACTACGCCAAGATGGTTCACAACGGGATCGAATATGGTCTGATGCAGGCCTACGCCGAGGGCTACGAACTGCTGGCCGCGAAGGATATCGTCACAGATCTCCCCGGCACATTCCGCGCCTGGCAGAAGGGCACCGTTGTGCGCTCCTGGCTGCTCGATCTTATGGTCAAGGCCCTGGATGAGGATCCGGGCCTGGAATCCATTGACGATTATGTGGAGGATTCCGGGGAGGGCCGCTGGACCGTGGAAGAAGCCATTGCCAACGCCGTTCCGGCACCGGCCATCACCGCTGCGCTTTTTGCCCGTTTTTCGTCCCGCGAGGACAACTCCCCGGCCATGAAAATGGTTTCCGCACTGCGCCACCAGTTCGGCGGGCATGCCACCCGTCCGGCCAAATAGCACTCACGGGGATTCCGGAGAGTTCTGAGAATTCTGAGATGGCGTGTATCTAGAACACCTTTCGCTGACTGATTTCCGCAGTTATGCCCAAGTGGATCTCCCCTTGGAACCCGGAGTGACGGTCCTGGTGGGTGCCAACGGCATCGGCAAGACCAACCTGATGGAAGCAATCGGTTATCTGGCCACACTCAGTTCACACCGTGTCAGTTCCGACGTGCCCTTGCTGCGTTTCGGAACGGACCGCGCACTGATCAGGGCAAGGCTGGTCCGCGGTGAGCAGGCCACGCTGCTGGAACTTGAGATCAACGGCAGCCGTGCCAACCGCGGACGCATCAACCGGAGCAATCCCGTGCGTGCCCGCGACATTCTCGGCATCTGCCACACCGTACTGTTCGCGCCGGAGGACCTGGCGCTGGTCAAGGGTGATCCCTCCAGTCGGCGCCGGTTCCTCGACGAGCTGCTGGTGAGCCTGGTCCCGCGGCACGCAGCTACGCGCAGCGACTACGACCGCGTCCTGAAACAGCGCAACGCTCTCCTGAAATCAGCCCGCGCCGGCAAATTCACGCCCGGACATGAGGCAACGCTGGATGTCTGGGACCAGCACATGGCAAAAGCCGGTGCGGAACTTCTGCATGCACGCCTGGAACTGGTGGAGCGGCTCCGGCCGCACCTCAACGAGGCCTATGCCCAGCTCACCGACGGTTCCAAGGAGGCCGGGGCCATTTACCGTTCCACGATCCAGAGCATGATCGACGACGACGGCGCTCCAGCGGCGCGCGTCGGCGAACCCTCCGCCGTTGCGGACGTGGCTGACGATCTCAGAATGCTTTCGGTGGATGAGCTGACCGAACGGTATGTGCAGGCCTTCGCGGTGTCCCGGCGTAAAGAGCTGGAGCGCGGAATTTCGCTCGTGGGACCGCACCGCGATGAGCTGGAACTGGTCCTGGGCGAGGCGCCGGCAAAGGGCTATGCCTCGCACGGCGAAACGTGGTCCATGTGCCTGTCGCTTCGCCTCGCTTCCTACTACGTGATGCTCGATGACGCCCGCACGGGAGGTTCTGCCCCCATCCTCATCCTGGATGACGTGTTTGCCGAGCTCGATGTCCAGCGGCGGCGTAAACTGGCGGCAATAGTGGCCGGTGCCGAGCAGGTCCTGGTGACCGCAGCGGTGGATGCCGACATTCCGGAAGAACTGGCCGGGCGGCGCGTGAAGGTTATCCCGGGAGGAATCGATGAACAGGGATAAGGACGGCGGCCTCCAGCCAGGCCGCGATCCCGACGACATCGATGCCCCGCAGGCAGCGCTGAACCGCATGCGTGACGCGGCCGCAGCACGGGGTGAAATCCGTCGGGCCGCACCGCGCTCGGGCAGCAGCCCGCAGAAGCAGGGACGCAGCGCCCGCAGTACGCGGGGGTTCAGCCAGTTCCACGGCACGGGCCGTGATCCCTTGGGTCTCGGCAAAGTGGTGGGCCGCCTGGTTGCCGAACGTGGCTGGACCTCGCCGGTGGCGGTGGGTTCGGTGATGGCACAGTGGGGTGCCCTGGTGGGACCGGAGATTTCCGCCCACTGCACCCCGGAAAGCTTCACCGACACCACCCTGCACGTCCGGTGTGATTCCACGGCATGGGCCACCCAGCTCCGGCTGCTGAGCATCAGTTTGCTGGAGAAGTTCCGAACGGAACTCGGAGACGGCGTGGTCACCAGCATCCAGGTTCTGGGACCGGCCGCGCCGAACTGGCGCAAGGGCAGCCGCACAGTCAACGGCCGCGGCCCCCGCGATACTTACGGATAGCGGCAGGCACGGCGGCCGCCCGGGCAGGCAGCCGCCGTCGTACCTCTTGAAAAATCCACAAACGGCGTGTAGGGCGTTGAAACGGCCTTGGGGCGTATAGGAACCCAAAGACGGTACCGCTGGGGCCGTGCAGGTGGAGCCAATGGCCTCACAGAGGCACCTTGCAGGCCGTTTGTGGTCCAGGAATGCGGGAAAACGCTCTCTTTCACGGTAGAATCTCTGTAGATAACTGGGCGCCGGTGAAACGTTGACTGAGTCCGTTTTCCGGCGGGCTTAGAGCGTGCGGAAGACGGTCCCCGCAGTCAATCAAGTACCGTGCGCCATCAGTTTGTGCCTGTTGGCGGACGCCTTCCCCCGGGAAACGGCATCGGCCGGCCATCATCGAATACAGAGGAGTCGAAAGCGCCTGTGGCTAACGACAATGCAGATATCCAGGCAGTGGAACCCGCAACTGAGGATGCCCGTACACCCGATACACCGTCAGCGGCAGTGAAGCCCCGGGAATACGGGGCCAGCGACATCACAGTCCTTGAAGGCCTTGAGGCAGTGCGCAAGCGGCCCGGCATGTACATCGGTTCCACCGGCCCCCGCGGCCTTCACCACCTCGTGTATGAAGTGGTGGATAACTCGGTTGATGAGGCTCTGGCGGGATACTGCACACACATCGAAATCGTTCTTCAGGCCGATGGCGGCGTAAAGGTGGTTGACGACGGCCGCGGCATCCCGGTGGACATGCACCCCACCGAACACAAGCCCACCGTCGAGGTTGTCATGACCATTCTGCACGCGGGCGGTAAGTTCGGCGGCGGCGGATATGCCGTGTCCGGAGGTCTGCACGGGGTGGGCATCTCCGTGGTGAATGCACTCTCCAGCAGGGTGAACACCGAGGTCTGGCGCCAGGGCCACGTGTGGCGGATGTCCTTCGCAGACGGAGGCAAGACGCAGGGGGGACTCGTCCAGGGCGAAGCAACGGACCAGACCGGCACCACACAGACGTTCTACCCGGATGACACCATCTTTGAAAGCACAGACTTCGACTTCGAAACGCTGCGCGCCCGGTTCCAGCAGATGGCCTTCCTGAACAAGGGCCTGCGCATCACGCTCACGGACGAGCGCCGCGCCGCCGCGGATCCTGATGCCGACGGTGATCTGGATCTCGACGGGGTGGTCACCGAGGGTGAAGTCACCGCTGAATACCGCACCGTGGTGTACCAGTACGACGACGGACTGCTGGACTACGTCAAGCATCTGAACTCCAGCAAGAAGGTGGATGTGGTCCACGAGGACGTCATCGCCTTCGAAACAGAGGACACGGAACGCCACATCGCGCTCGAGATGGCCATGCAGTGGACCAACGCGTACTCCGAGAGCGTCCACACGTACGCCAACACCATCAACACCCATGAGGGCGGCACCCACGAAGAGGGGTTCCGCGCCGCGATGACCTCGCTCATCAACCGTTATGCACGGGAGAAGAGCATCATCAAGGAAAAAGACGACAACCTCACCGGTGACGACATCCGCGAAGGCCTCACAGCTGTTATCTCGGTAAAGCTTGCCGAGCCGCAGTTCGAGGGACAGACCAAGACCAAACTCGGCAACTCCGAGGTCAAGGGCTTCGTCCAGCGTGTGGTCACCGATGGGCTGGGCGACTGGCTGGAGCGCAACCCCGGCCCCGCACGCGACGTGATCCGCAAGGCAATTTCCGCGGCCCAGGCCCGGATGGCCGCCCGGAAGGCACGCGACAACGCACGCCGGAAGAGCCCACTGGAGTCCTTCGGCATGCCGGGAAAGCTCTCCGACTGCTCCTCAAAGGATCCCGCCAAGTGCGAGGTCTACCTTGTGGAGGGCGATTCCGCCGGCGGTTCAGCCAAGCGTGGCCGCAACCCGGAGACCCAGGCCATTCTGCCCCTGCGCGGCAAGATCCTGAACGTGGAGCGTGCCCGGCTGGACAAGGCCTTGGGCAATAACGAGGTCCAGTCCATGATCACCGCCTTCGGCACCGGAATCGGCGAGGACTTCGATCTGAGCAAGCTGCGGTACCACAAGATTGTGCTGATGGCCGATGCCGACGTTGACGGCCAGCACATCACCACATTGCTGATGACTCTGCTGTTCCGCTACATGCGGCCGCTCATTGAAAACGGCTATGTGTACCTGGCACAGCCGCCGCTGTACCGGATCAAGTGGTCCAATGCGCCGCACGACTACGTTTACAGCGACCGCGAACGCGACGCCGTGTTGACGGCAGGCCAGGCGGCCGGCCGCCGCATCCCCAAGGACAACGGGATCCAGCGGTACAAGGGTCTGGGCGAAATGGACTACACCGAGTTGTGGGACACCACCATGGACCCGGATCACCGGACGCTCCTTCAGGTCACCATGGACGATGCCCTGGCGGCCGACCAGACCTTCTCCGTGCTGATGGGCGAGGACGTCGAATCACGCAGAAACTTCATTCAGCAGAACGCCAAGGACGTCAGGTTCCTGGACATCTAGCGAGGCCCCCGGCCCGCGAGACATTCCAGAACCGACATATACCTGAAACGGAAAATACAGACTATGAGTGACGAAACACCCGAGGTTCCCGCGGAGTCCGCCGGGGCTGTGGACCCTGTGCTTGAAGGCGATGTGCTGACCGACCGAGTGGAGCAGGTTGACCTGCAGACGGAAATGCAGCGCTCCTACCTGGACTACGCCATGGCCGTCATTGTGGGCCGGGCCCTCCCGGATGTGCGTGACGGCCTGAAACCGGTCCACCGCCGTGTGCTGTATGCGATGTTCGACGGCGGCTACCGCCCGGACCGCTCCTTCAACAAGTGCGCCCGAGTGGTGGGCGAGGTCATGGGTCAGTACCACCCCCACGGCGACACAGCCATCTACGACGCCCTGGTCCGCCTGATCCAGGACTGGACCATGCGCTACCCGCTGGCATTGGGCCAGGGTAACTTCGGTTCACCCGGCAACGACGGCGCTGCCGCCCCGCGTTACACGGAAACCAAAATGGCGCCGCTGGCCATGGAAATGGTCCGGGACATCGACGAGGAAACCGTCGATTTCCAGGACAACTACGACGGCAAGAACCAGGAACCCACGATTCTGCCGGCGAGGTTCCCCAATCTGCTGGTCAACGGCTCCTCCGGCATCGCCGTCGGCATGGCCACCAACATTCCGCCGCACAACCTCCGCGAGGTAGCCGAGGGTGTCCAGTGGTATCTGGCCAACCCGGCTGCCAGCCGCGAGGAGTTGCTCGAGGAACTGCTGCTGCGCATCAAAGGACCCGATTTCCCCACGGGTGCCACCATTTTGGGCCACAAGGGGATCGAGGACGCCTACCGCACGGGCCGCGGATCCGTGACCATGCGCGCCGTGGTGAACGTGGAGGAACTCCAGGGCCGAACGTGCCTGGTGGTCACCGAACTGCCCTACCAGGCCAATCCGGACAATCTGGCCATCAAGATCGCCGAACTGGTCAAGGACGGCAAGATCCAGGGCATCGCTGACCTCCGTGACGAGACCTCGGGCCGCACCGGCCAGCGCCTGGTGATCGTGCTCAAGCGCGACGCCGTGGCCAAGGTGGTGCTCAACAACCTCTACAAGCACACCCAGCTCCAGGACAACTTCGCAGCAAACATGCTGGCGATTGTGGACGGTGTGCCGCGCACGCTGAGCCTGGACGCCTTCATCCGCCACTGGGTGACGCATCAGATGGATGTCATTGCCCGCCGTACGCGGTACCGCCTGCGCAAGGCCGAGGAGGAAGCGCACATTCTGCGTGCACTCCTGAAAGCACTGGACATGCTGGATGAGGTCATCGCCCTGATCCGCGCATCGAACACCACCGAAGCCGCGCGTGATGGCCTCATGCAACTGCTTGACATCGACGAACTCCAGTCCCGCGCCATTCTGGACATGCAGCTCCGCCGGCTTGCGGCGCTGGAGCGGCAGAAGATCCAGGACCGCCACTCCGAACTCGAAGCCATGATTACCGAGTTCAACTCGATCCTGGCTTCCGAGGAACGCCAGCGGGAAATCATCAGCACCGAGCTCGCGGAAATCGTGGCGAAGCACGGCGATGACCGCCGGACCAAGATCCTGATGGGCTTCGACGGCGACATGTCCATGGAGGACCTGATCCCCGAAGAGGAAATGGTGGTCACCATTACCCGCGGCGGCTACGTCAAGCGGACAAGGAGCGACAATTACCGTTCCCAGCAGCGCGGCGGCAAGGGCATCAAGGGTGCCCAGCTGCGCGGCGACGACGTTGTGGAACACTTCTTCGTCACCACCACCCACCATTGGCTGCTGTTCTTCACCAACCTCGGCCGCGTATACCGTGCCAAGGCCTACGAGCTGGCGGAAGCCGGGCGTGATGCCAAGGGCCAGCACGTGGCCAACCTGCTGGCTTTCCAGCCGGATGAGCACATTGCCCAGGTGCTGGATCTGCGGGACTACCAGCATTCGCCGTACCTGGTCCTGGCCACCAAGCGCGGCCTGGTCAAGAAGACCCCGCTGGAGGACTACGACACCAACCGCTCTGCCGGCGTCATCGCAATTAACCTGCGCGACGAGGACGAGCTCGTCTCCGCCCAGCTGGTCTCGGAAACCGATGACCTGATGCTGGTGTCCCGCAAGGGCCAGTCAATCCGCTTCACTGCCACCGACGAAGCCCTGCGCCCCATGGGGCGTGCAACGTCCGGCGTCACCGGTATGAAGTTCCGTGAGGACGACGAACTTCTGGCTGCCAACGTGGTGACCGACGGCTCGTTTGTTTTCATCGTCACCGAGGGCGGCTATGCCAAGCGGACAGCCGTGGAGGAATACCGCCTCCAGGGCCGCGGCGGACTGGGCATCAAGGTAGCCAAGCTTGCTGAGGAGCGCGGTGACCTCGTCGGAGCCCTGATCGTCCAGGAAGAAGACGAAGTCCTGGTGGTGATGGAAGGGGGCAAGGTGGTCCGCTCAACCGTGGCAGGCGTACCCGCCAAGGGCCGCGACACGATGGGCGTGATCTTCGCAAAACCGGACAAGAACGACCGGATCATCGAAGTGGCAAGGAACAGCGAACGTGGGCTCGAGGGCGAGGATTCCGCAGAGGATGACGTAACGTTGGCTGAAGAAGCCGGATCACACGAGGGGTCCGCAGTGGAAGCAGCAGAGGCAGAATCGGCACCGGCAGTGGAGTCAGAGGATGCCTCCAGCGATGCTGAGCTGAACGAAGACAACACCGGAGGTAACGAGTGAGCAATTCCGACTCATATCCCAAGCCGAGCAGCAACGTTCCCAGCGGGACGCGGCAGCCGGCGTCCGCCCCCCGCGTAAATGCCCCGGTGCGTCCCCAGCAGCGTCCGGGGGCGCCGTCGGGTCTCCCGGGTCAGCGCCCGGCACCGGCAGGTCAGCGCCCGGCGCTGCCCGGGCAGAGCCAGCGTTCCGGCGCTCCGGGAACTCCCGGCCTGGTGAAGCCGGCGCCGAAGGCCAAGGTGCGCCGCGCGCGCCTGCTGGTCAGCAAGGTGGACCCCTGGTCCGTCCTGAAGATGGCCTTCCTGCTCTCGGTTGCGCTGGGCATTGTCACAGTGGTTGCCGCGATCGTGCTGTGGACTGTACTGGACCTCACGGGCATCTTTGATCAGGTGGACAGCCTGCTGGGTACGCTCGCCGGTTCTGAGGGCGGCGGCTTCGAATTGAAGAAGGTCGCCTCGCTGGGACAGGTGGCGTCCTTTGCCACCATCATCGCAGTGGTGAACGTTGTGCTGCTGACAGCCCTGTCCATGCTTTCGGCGGTGCTGTACAACATCTCGGCAACCCTGGTTGGCGGCATTGGCGTCACCCTGACGGACGATTAGGACCCGTAATTTTCCGGATATTTTCCGGTGAATTGCCTCGATTTGAGATCGGGCCGGGATGTGCTGTAAAGTCGTATCTCGGCCCGATGAGGCATCGGGGCGTATAGCTCAGGCGGTTAGAGCGCTTCGCTGATAACGAAGAGGTCCCAGGTTCAAGTCCTGGTACGCCCACGGAACCAACACGGGTTCAGGTAAAACTGAACCGGAACGGGGTGCATGTGAAGAAGTTGCTGGTTATTGCAGCTGCTGTTGCAGGCGTCCTGCTTTACAAAAAAGTGCAGGAATCCGAAGCCCGGAAAACGGTCTGGAGCGAGTCAACCGACACGGTTGATTAGCCCGCTTCCCGGACCGGAAGCTGACAAACAGCTCTCCGGTTCTAGGGTATGATTGACGGGTTGCTTCTTATGGGGGCATGGCGCAATTGGTAGCGCACCTGCTTTGCAAGCAGGGGGTTCGGGGTTCGAGTCCCCGTGCCTCCACCATAGGGAAGAGTCCCGGTCAGAGATGACCGGGACTCTTGTTTTAAGCACTGGCCCCACTCCCCACCAGCCCCAGCCCCCAACCTCGAAGTCTCGGCCAGGGAACCTGCTGCCGTTGCCCCAGGCTCTGCCACCAGGGCGGTTTCGACTTGCTCTACCACCGGCGGCCTGCCCACTACTGTTGAAGCGTGAACTTTTTCCTTGCAGCACTCGGCGTTCTGGGGGTGGCCTCCTCCGGGCCGCTGATCGCGGCCACCCTGGGTGCCACCACGGTCAGCGCCTTGGCAATCGCCTTCTGGCGCAACGCAATCGGTGCCGCTGTTATGGCCACACCCACCCTTGTCAGGGAGCCGCGCCAGTTCGGCCGAGTGACGGCCCGCGAGTTCCGGTGGTCGCTGGTGGCCGCCGTTGCCTTGGCTCTTCACTTTGCCTGCTTCATCACCTCCCTGCAGCTCACGTCTGTTGCTGCCGCCACGGCCCTGGTCTGTCTGCAGTCCGCATGGATCGCCATCTTCCAGCTGTTCAGGGGCATCAGGCACCGCTGGCAGGTGCTCGCGGGACTGGGCATCGCCTTCGGCGGAGTTGTGGCCATTACCGGGTTCGACATGGGATCCTCGCCCGGAGCACTGCTGGGTGACCTTCTGGCGGTGGCGGGGGGCGCCCTGGCCGGTCTGTACACCCTGGCGGGCGGCAAGGCGCGGGAGACCATGACAACGGGCACCTACACCACGCTCTGCTACGGAATGTGCGCAGCAGTGGTGGCGCTGCTGGCGCTGTTTTCCGGGCAGCCGCTGGTGGGGTTCGACGGCGTGGGCTGGCTGGGCATTATCGCCATCACCATCTGCGCCCAGCTGGTGGGGCACACGGCCTTCAACCATCTGCTGGCCACCATGAGCCCCCTCCTGGTTTCGATGATCATCCTGCTGGAGATACCGGGTGCCGCCCTGCTGGCGGCGGTCTTCCTCAAGGAGACCTTGCCCGCAGGGACGTACGCCGGGCTGGCGCTCATTATGGTGGGGCTTGCAGTGGTGGTGCTGGGTCAGCGTTCAGCCGGAAACCGCGTTGGCGGGAACCAGGTTCCGGAGACGCCGCTGGCTGGGCTGGGCACCGACTGAGGCCGGACGCCGCCGCCGGAAAAGCTACTGGCCGCCGCGGCGGACCGGCTGCGAGGTGTTCACGGTGTGGATGGCACGCAGCAGCTTGGCCGGGAAATACACGGAGAAGAACACCACCATGGGCGCTTTAAGGGCCATTTTCTTGACGTTGTGGGCCTTGTAGGTCCGGTCGAAGCGGGTCACATAGTAGCGGTAGTCCCGGGGCGAGTCCTCGAGCCGGCGTGCGGACATTCCGGACACCATCTGCGGCCAGTACTGGACCTTGAGTTCGTGATCTGCCAGGTGCAGGGACAGGTCAATATCCTCGTGCATCTCGTCCTTCTCATCCCGGCAGGTTTCGGCCCGGATGGTCTCCCAGGCCGAGCGCCGAAGCGCCATGTTGGAACCGAAGAGAAAATGGTACTGGTGCTTGGCCAGTTTCAGCATGAGCTGGCGCATCTTGTCGTCGGCTTTGAGCCCAAACCGGCGCATTGGCATGTCGTAGTAGACCACGGGGCCGGTGGCAGCCTGGACAGATTCATCCAGGAACGCCTTCTGGACCTGCTCCACCCAGTCCGGCTCCACCACAGAGTCTGCATCGATGCGGCCAAGAATGTCGCCGGTGGCTTGGTTCAGGCCGAAATTGCGGGTGGGGATGAGGCCCTGGTCCAGGTCCTGGCTGAGCAGGATGATGGGGCTTTCCGGATATTCCTGCTGCATCTGCCGGACAATGGCGGCCGTCCGGTCCGTGGACTTGTTGTCAACCACGATGATTTCGTGTGCCGGCAGCGATTGGTAAACGGCCGCGATGAGACACTGCCGGATGACGCTTTCCTCGTTATAGGCCGGGATGACGATAGACACGCCCGGCAGTTGGGCGGCGTCGTGCAAGGCATCCTCGGAGGATCTATCGGGTGACATCACCTCAAATTTAGCACCGATCCACAGCTTCCCGGCCGGTGCCCCGGACAAGCCCGGGAAAACGAAGGAGGGGCCCCGCGCCAGGCGGAACCCCTCCGGTTCACCGTCCGACGACGGCGGGTGCTGAATCCTACCTGTCCGTTGCCTTGTCTGCGGCGTTATGCATGTTGGCAGCGATGTTCTTCACTGCGGTTTTGGCATCACGGGCGACCTTGGCCGCAGCCTCCTGCGAATCATCAGCGATGTGCTTAGCCTTGTCGGCAGTGTCATCGGCAGCATTCTTCGCGTTGTCCGCAGCCTCATCCGCTGCGCCCTTGGCATCTTCTGCAGCGTCGGCGGCCTTGTCCGCGGCGCCATCAATGCTGCTGGCGGCCTTGTCAGCGGTTTCCTTGGCGGATTCGTTGACCGTGATGGCCGGAACGGGCGCCGGCGTTACGGGCGCGGGCGTCTTCCAGGGGTCTTCCACGGGCTTGGAGGCTTTCCAGGCGGCCACGCCCGCTGCAACCGCCGCGGCAATAATACCCACGATCAGCAGCCCGCGCTTTTTGGGCTTCTCCGGCTGGGCAAGCTGGTTGGAAACGGCCTTGCTGGCTTCCGAGGCAACTGCCTTAATCTGGCTTCCGGCTGACTGTGCCTGCGCGTGGACGTTGTGCACCACTCCGGAATCCACCAGCTTCTGTGCCATGGAATCAACATGCCCGGGCGCGCTTTCCAGCGTGCGGTGCACGGCATCGGAGGCCTGGCCGATCTGCTCGGACAGCCGCGGCAGGTACTCCACCACTACCCGGTCCCGGGCCTGGGTGATGGCCGGAGTGGCCTTGTCCAGCGCCTCCTGGATCCGGGGGGTGGCGCCTTCGACGACGTCATGGATTTTGGGCGCCAGCTGGGCCAGCCCGTCCTGGATGCGCGGGGTGACCGTGGCAACGCCGTCGGCCAGGTTATGGGCCGCTGACTTGAGTCCCTCCTGGATCCTGGGCGAAGCCGTGTCCAGGCCATGCTGGAGGCGGGGAACGGCCCAGTTCACTGCTGCTTCAACCCGGGGGGACGCCCAATCCTTGGCGTTCTCTACTCCACTGCTGACTGTATTCTCAAGTTCGCGCGCAATACGATCCGATTTCTTCACAACTACCTCCCGATTAATGTGGCGGTTCTGCAGTCAGCCTACGTGGATTGAACCCCACCGGCTATTAGTCCGGCGGATTCAGAGCGGATTTCACCCAGCGCGGAACTGACTTCCCGGCCGCATCCTCGTTGACCGGCCGTGGAAGAATGGGCGGTATGACTGCCATCGCAACCGCAAAAGCAACCATCCACACCAGCCTCGGCGACATCGTCGTCAACCTCTTCGGCAACCACGCGCCCAAGACCGTCAATAACTTCGTTGGCCTCGCCACGGGTGAGCAGGCCTGGACCCACCCGGAAACCGGTGAGGACAAGACCGGAACGCCCCTCTACAACGGCACCATCTTCCACCGCATCATCAAGGACTTCATGGTCCAGGCCGGCGATCCGCTGGGCCGTGGCGTAGGCGGACCGGGCTACAAGTTCGACGACGAAATCCACCCCGAGCTGAGCTTCAACGCCCCGTACAAGCTGGCAATGGCCAACTCCGGTATCCAGATGGGCAAGGGCACCAACGGCTCGCAGTTCTTCATCACCACCATCCCCACCGACTGGCTTCAGGGCAAGCACAGCATCTTCGGCGAGGTTGCGGACGAGGAATCCCGCAAGGTTGTCGACGCCATTGAAGGTGTGCGCACCGGCATGGGTGACCGCCCGGTTGAAGACGTCACCATCAACAGCATCGACATCGAACAGCTCTAACCACCAAAGCATGAGCTACGGAATTCCGGCGGCCGAGCCGTCCGCGCAGATCCCGGTGTGCCCCCGCCACCCGGACCGGCCCTCCTATGTGCGCTGCCAGCGCTGCGGGCGCCCTGCGTGCCCCGAGTGCCAGCGGTCGGCCGCCGTCGGATTCCAATGCGTTGACTGTGTCAACGAAACAAAACGTGCGACGCCGGCAGCCAGGACCGTCTACGGCGGCGCCGTGGCTACCGGCAAGCCACTGGTGACGTTCGGAATCATCGCCCTGTGTGCGCTGGTTTATGTACTCCAGTGGATTGTTCCCGGCGAAGCCGTGTATGAATCCTTCGCCTACGCCACCGTCTATTCCGGCACCGGATTCGGGGTCTTTGAACCCTGGCGCATGATCACCGCGGCCTTCCTGCATTCGCCGGGCTTCATCCTGCACATCGTGCTCAACATGTACACACTGTGGATCTTCGGGCAGGCACTCGAGCCGCTCCTTGGCCGCATCCGTTTCCTGGGCATCTATTTACTTTCCGCTTTCGGCGGCTCCGTGGGCTACCTGTTGCTGACGCCGGCATATATCCCCGGCCAGCCGCTGGCCGGTGTGGTGGGCGCGTCAGGCGCCATCTTCGGCCTCTTCGGGGCAATGCTCGTGGTCCAGCGGCACCGGGGAGGGGATACGAGACAGCTCTGGGTGCTGATCGCCATCAACGGTGTCATTGGGTTCATGATCCCGCAGATAGCCTGGCAGGCTCACCTGGGCGGACTCGTAACCGGCGGTCTGTGTGCTGCCGTTGTTGCGTATACTCCCCGCGGTCCGCGCCAGGGTCTCCTGCAGGCCGCTGGCCTGCTGGTCATTCTGGGGCTCCTGATCGCTGTGTCCTGGTTCCGCGTCACCGCCAGCTGACTCCGGCCCCGCTCCAACAAACTCTTCCAGCCGACCCTGCATCCGTAACGGATGCAGGGTCGGTGCGTTGTGGGGTTTTCCACAGGGGTTATCCACAATGTTGGTAACTTACATGCTTGTAGTTCAGCCCGGTAACAGTCAGACATCCGCGCCAGCTGGCGATCCTGCGCAAACGCGGCTGTTTCTATCCACAATTGTGGAAAAACGGAAAGCTGGGGGCTGTGGTTAAGTGGACAACTTTTCAGTTGGCTGCGAGCCTCAGACCGCGGGAAGACGCGGTATTCGCGGGTTCGGGGCATCGGACAGCCGTGCTCCCCCGGTCTGTGCAGGAGCAGTGGTCGGCAGCCAGAGATTTCAACAGGGTTATTCACAGTGTTAACAACTTACAAGCGTGTAGTTCACTCGGCCTGAAGTGCGGCCTGACACCGTCTGCAGCTCCTTTGGGCCGACACTGTGGATTTTTATCCACAGCTGTGGACAACTTGTGGGTAGCGTGCTGTTACTAAGTGGATAACTTCCCTGAGGAACCAATGACTGCCCCTTGCTGCGCATGCACGTGGCGGACGCCCTGGAAAACGCGAAACAGTGCAACGAGGCTGTGTTATCCACAGGGAATCCACAATGTTAATAACTTACAGCGATGTAATTCACATGACTGAAGGCGGTTTTGAGAGCCTTGACGCGCCAGACGGGCCCTGGACGGCCTCTTGGTTATCAACACTGTTGATAACTTTTCCAGCGGTGGGTCCGCGCAGGACAGAGACCCTAGTCCTGGATCCACACACCCGAGGTGCCGCGGCGGTGGCTGTCCATCAGGTGGGTATCAATCATGCCGATTGCTTCCATCAGCGCGAACATGGTGGTTGGGCCCACGAACGCGAAGCCCTTTTTCCGGAGTGCCTTGGACAGGGCAATTGACTCCGGTGACTGAGTGGGGACATCGGCAAAAGTCAGCGGCTCTGGCGTGACGCCCGGCTGGAACTGCCAGACGAAGTCAACCAGACCGCCGTCGTCACGGAGTGCAATGGTGGCCTGTGCGTTGGTGATGGCAGCACGGATCTTCAGCCGGTTGCGGACAATGCCGGCGTCCTGGAGGAGCCGTTCCTCATCAGCCTCGGTAAAGGCCGCCACCGTTTCCGGGTGGAAGTTACTGAACGCTGCACGGAACGCCGGCCGCTTGCGCAGGATGGTGGCCCAGGAGAGTCCCGCCTGGAAAGCCTCCAGGCTGATGCGCTCATAGAGCCCCTGCTCATCGCGGACGGGAATGCCCCACTCGGTGTCGTAGTACGCGCGCAGCACTTGATCCACGGCTGCCCAGGGCGGCCGTGCCAGTCCGTCGTCGCCGATGATGGTGCCGCTCTCGCCGGGGGTCATGCGTTTTCCGTCCCTTGAAGCTGGTGTGGGTGCTGAATGAAATCTGTACGATTCACTCATGGGGAATCTACACGAGGCGGGCCGCCGCATCGGAACTGCAGGGGCATGGGTTGCGGCGTTGGGCCTGGTTACCGCGTTAGGCCGGGCGGGCTCCTGGCCCTCGGCGCCGGTCATCAGGGCGGTATTCGCACAGGGGCGCCCGCGAAACCGTCACGGACATGACGGCCTATGCACCATCCGACGGGCTAAGGGTGCATCGCGACATCCCGTACAGCAACCCCGTGCCCGCCGGCACCCGCCGTGCTCGGGGCGCAGCCACGTCCCTGGACGTCTATGTGCCGGCAAAAGCGGACGCGCTTTTACCGGCGGACGGACCCTTGCCGGTAGTGGTCTGGATCCATGGCGGGGCATGGATCTCCGGCACTAAAAGCGACGTGGCCCCGTACTTGCGGTTGATCGCAGCACATGGTTATGCCGCCGTCGGACTTAACTATTCCATCGCGCCAGAATGTCAGTACCCCACGGCGGTCCGCCAGCTCAATGAAGCACTGCGATACCTCGTGGCAAATGCCGGCGACTTCAACCTGGACAAGGACCGCATTATTCTGGCCGGGGACTCTGCAGGAGCCCAGCTGGCCAGCCAGCTGGCGGTCATGACTACCAACCCCGCCTATGCCGTGCAGGTGGGCATCACCCCGGCTATCCTGGCGACGGCCTGACAGCCAGCCAGTCCACCAGGATGGCGGACCGGCTGGCCGCAGTCCACGTTCCGGTCACGCGGCTGTTCTGGGACAAGGAACATACGCCGGCCCTGCCGCACGAGTATCAGGTCCACCTCAAGTTTCCCGAGGCACGCCAGGCGTTTGAGGAGACGATGGAGTTCATCAAGTCGGTCAGTAACTGACCCCTGCGAGGAACTCAACGAAGGAGCCCGGCCAGCCATGGGTCAGCAACAAGGGTGCAGCGGTCAGGGGATCAGGAGCGCCAGCGCGTGGTCATGAGAAAGCCGAGAATGGCAATTCCGAACCCGGCAACGATGTTCCACGACGCCCATGCCTGGACCGGAAACTTACCCTCGCTGATGTAGAACGTGATGATCCACAGCAGACCCACGATCATCAGTCCGAACATCACCGGCTTGAACCACACAGGGTTTGGCTTCTGGGCCTGCGTGGCGGAAGCCGGCTGGGCCGCGCTGGCAGTCTTCTTTCGTGGCTTTGACTCTGGCATGTGTCCTCCTTGGCGGGCTGGATCAAGAGTAGGGACGCCGCCTTGGTATCCTGCAAGAAGGAAAATGCCAGCGGTCCGCGCGCTCTTGGTCAAGTCTGAGTTCTTACTAGCAGCCAATTCTAGCTGTAGTTCAGGCCACACCGACGCGCACCGCGACCGCCTTGGAGGAGAACGCGTGGTACTGCAGGAGAAGGAGGCGTCCCCCGCCGTGCCGGTAACCGGCGTCAGTGTCCTTCGCAGAACGGTGCAGCTGACGGTGCAGATCCTGGGTGAGCTGCTGATCACCGCCGGAATTGTGCTCTTGCTCTTTGTGGCCTGGGAACTCTGGTGGACCAATGTGGAGTCGGACGCCAAACAGAGCGAGGTCATCAAGGAATTCGCACTGGACTTCGACGGGCCCCTGAAGCCGCCGGAACCTTCGCCGCCGGCGAACCCCAAGGATCCCACCGCGCCTCCACCTCCGCCCGTGGACTACGGCCCCGCCGTGGTTTCCGCTGCGCCCGGTCACGGCGGCACCATCGGCATCATGTATATCCCCCGCTTCGGTGCGAGCTACACGCGGCCCATCGTCCAGGGCACCACCACTGACATGCTGGACACCTTGGGCCTGGGGCACTATGACAGCACCTCCATGCCGGGCGCGGTAGGCAACTTCGCCGTGGCCGGCCACCGGCAGACACACGGGGCCGTCCTGGACAACATCCACACCCTGGTGCCGGGCGACAGGATCTACGTCCAGACCCGGGACGGCTACTACGTCTATGCATTCCGCAACAACCAGATTGTGCTGCCGTCCAGGATCGATGTGCTGTTGCCCGTGCCTGCACAGCCAGGCGCCACACCGACTGAAAGCTTCCTGACCATGACCAGCTGCAACCCCCGGTTCGGTTCGCAGGAGCGGATCATCGCCTATTCCACGCTGGATCACTGGCGGCCGGCCTCAGCCGGACCGCCCGCTGAGATTGCCGCGCAGGTCGCTGCCGCGCACGGGGGAGGCTGAGCCATGTACGGATGGATTTTCCGCCGCCTCCCGGGACCTCTGTGGCTCCGGATTTTCACCGCGCTGGCGCTGATAGCCGGCGCACTGGTATTGATGGTTCAGTTCCTTTTCCCCTGGATGTCCCAGTTCACCCAGTTCACCGACTCAACGATTGGTTCAGCAAGTCAGCCATGAGCACAACTAAGATCCTGGTCGTAGACAACTACGACAGCTTTGTTTACACCCTGGTGGGATACCTCCAGGAGCTCGGTGCCGAGACCACCGTTGTCCGCAATGATGACGTCACGCTTGCCGAGGCGATTGAAATGGCGGAAACGCGCGACGGCGTACTCGTCTCGCCTGGGCCGGGAACCCCCGCGGAGGCCGGCGTCTGCATCGAGCTGATCAAGTGGTGCGGAGACAACAACAAGGCCATGTTCGGCGTCTGCCTGGGCCACCAGGCCCTTGCCGAAGCCTACGGCGGCACCGTCACGCACGCACCGGAGCTGATGCACGGCAAAACGTCCCTGGTACAGCACAGCGGGACGAGTGTGTTTGCCGGGCTCCCGTCCCCTGTCACTGCCACCAGGTACCATTCCCTGGCCGCGGTCCGCGATACCATCCCTGAGATTCTTGAAATCACCGCCGAGACGGCCACCGGCGTGGTGATGGGACTGCAGCACCGGACCGCACCGCTGTGCGGTGTGCAGTTCCACCCTGAGTCGGTGCTGACCGAAGGCGGTTACCAGATGCTGGGCAACTGGCTGGAGTCGTTGGGGATGGTCGGTGCCGCTGAGCGGGCCGGAAAACTAAGCCCGCTTATCCAGCACTGACCCGCTGATCCGGCATCAAGCCGGGCGTTCGCGCCCAGCTCATCAGCTTGGCCAGCTGCCGGGGTAGCGGACAGACCCGCCGAGGAGGCTGCTCTCAGTGGCCGGTTACCTTGTTTTAGTCGGCTTTGGGGTGGGCGTGGTTGTGGGCGGCGGCACCGGGGCCTTGGCAACGTTGATCCCGATGGTTTTTCCCTGCTCCACCAGGGAATTGAGGGGATCGCTCTGGTCCGTGACCTTGCCCGGTTCCACCTGGGAGTTTTCGACTTCCTTGACATCGGGGACCAGCCCGAGAACCTTGAGCGCCTTCTCGGCTTCGGCCTGGGTCAGGCCACGGAGCTCGGGCATGGAGACCTTGCCCGTGGACACCACTATTTCCACCGTGCTGCCCACAGCCGCCGGCTGGCCGGGTGCCGGATTGGTGGTGATAACAATCCCCGCCGGCACCGTGGCGCTGTTGGCCATGGTGGTGGACGGCGCCCCCACCAGTCCTGTCTGGCGCAGAATATCCCGTGCGGCCGCTTCAGTCTTGCCGGGCAGGTTGTCCGGAATTTTGACCGCGCTGGGGCCTTCGGAAATGTTCAGGGTAACTTCGGCGTTCGGCTCCACGGACGTTCCGGCCGCCGGATCCGTGTCAATGGCGGTTCCCTTAGGCGCGGTATCGTGCTGGGCCCGCTTGATCCGCGGGCTCAGATTGGCGCCGTAGAGCTTTTGCAGTGCTTCGGATTCGGTGAGTGACGCAACTGACGGAACCTGCACTGTGACCGCTGCGGGGGGCGGCTGGTTCATCATGTTGTAGACCCACAGGCCGCCACCGGCCAGGACAAACAGGGTAAAGATCACCAGGGTGGCAATCCACGTCCGACGCCGGGACTTCTGCCGCGCTGTGCGCTCACGTTCCGGAGGGAGTCCAAGCGGAAGTTCATCGGCCTCGGAGGATTCATAAACAGCCGCAGCACGGACAGAAAAGGGGACGTCGTCGTCGCCGGCGTTGCGGGCGGGACGGAGCCTGCCCCCGGGGGTGTCATCGAGGAACCTGGCCCCCGTGAGTGCAAACGCCTCCGTGGCCGGTGAGCTGCCCGGCGCCGGGACGTGGTCATTGGGGTCAGTGGGCGCTTCCGTGGCCGGAATCGCCGGCACCGCAATACCGTTCCGGGCAGCGCGCAGCGCCCGGCGGAAGGCGGCCGCATCCTGGAAACGGTCGGCGCGGTTTTTCTGCAGAGCCTTGGCCAGAACGCTGTCCAGGGCTTCGGAAACCTCAGGATTCAGGCTGCTGGCCGGTAACGGAATCTCCCGGACGTGCTGGTACGCCACCGAAACGGGGCTGTCGCCGATGAACGGCGGCCGTGCTGCCACCATTTCGTAGAGCAGGCAGGCCGCCGAATACAGATCGCTGCGTGCGTCCACGGTCTCGCCGCGGGCCTGCTCCGGGGACAGGTATTGGGCGGTGCCCACTACTGCCTGGGTCTGGGTCATGGTGGCGGACGAATCGGCGATGGCCCGGGCGATGCCGAAATCCATCACCTTGACGGTGTTGGACGATCCGCAGAACATCACATTGGCTGGCTTGATATCCCGGTGCACGATTCCGGCCTTGTGGCTGTACTCGAGCGCGGACAGCACTCCCAGCGAGAATTCGATGGCTTGGTCAATGGTGACCTCTTTAGCCCGGATGAGGTCACGGATGGTCTTGCCCGCCACGAACTCCATCACGATGTACGGCACCCGGACGTTGTCCTCGGCCTCGCCGGGAACGGCGTGGTCCCCGGTGTCGTAGATGGCCACGATGGACGGGTGGTTGAGGGCCGCAACGGCCTGGGCCTCGCGCTTGAAGCGGGCCTGGAACTGCGGATCCCGGGCAAGATCAGGGCGGAGCAGCTTAATGGCTACGGTCCGGCCCAGCCGGGTGTCCAGCCCGCGGTGGACGTCCGCCATTCCGCCGCGGCCAATGAGCTCACCGAGTTCGTACCGCCCGTTGAGCACGCGCTGGGTGTTCACCGGGAGGCTGTCCTCTCGGTGCGACGGGGTACGGGGTGAGTTATTCACGGCAGGTTCCTATGGGGCCGCGGGCGCGCAGGTGGGAGGCGTTCCAGGCTTCTCGGCTGCAGCGCATTTGGGCAGGACGGCCTGGCTGGCCAGGTGGTAGGTGACCACGGAACCCGCGGTCACCTTGGAACCGGCATCCGGGGCCGAACTGACGAACGTTCCTGCCTTCTGGCCGGCGCTTCCCGCCACATCCTCCCCCTTCCGCCATCGCAGTCCGGCTGCCACGATGGCATCCTGCGCCTGCTTTTCCGTACTACCGACACCTATTGCAGGAACAGAAACCGATTCCGGGCCCTTGGAGTACGTCACCTTGATGGTGTCGCCCTTCTGGACCAGGCCGGTCGGGTTGATTCCCGTGACGGTTCCCGGCGGGTCGGCGTGGAAGACCTCCACACCGTCAACCTTCAGACCCAGCGTTTCGAGCTCACCGCTGACCTTGCTGAACGGCTGGCCAAGATACGCATCACGGATCACGTTGATGCCTTCGGGGGTGGTCTCGGTTGGAGTCGGTGTGGGGCTGGTGCTGGTGGGGGTCGCGGACGTCGCGGACGGCGAAGCGCTGGTGGAGGTGGCGGTGCCGGGCGCTGAACTGGTGGTGGCAGGGGCCTGCGAAGGAAAGAGTATTCCGGCCTGCGTCAGAATCACGCCCACCAGGGCGAACAGCACCAGCAGGATCAGCGCAATCAGCGGCCAGGTCCACGGGCTGCGGCCGCGCCGCTCCGGTTCATCCACCGGTTCGTCGTAGTGCTCCTCTTCCTGGACCCAGCTGCGTTCGGCAGCCAGCGCATCGGCGCGCGAAAGCGTATTCCGGGGGTCGGAGGCGGCAGCCGCGCCGGCTGCCGCTGCGGCGCCGAGCACCGGCAGGGCGGAGGTCGCCGTCGTATGGTCCTTTTCCCTGCCGATAACACCGGTGGCTGCGGTGGGAACGTCAACGGGCGCGGTGATGGGTCCGGTGGTTGCCTCAAAGAGCAGCATGCCGGGGACGGCGGCGTGCGCCCCGGGGATATCTCCGTTGCGGATGGCCTCGGCTGCCTCCGACAGCTTGATGGCGTTGGCCGGGCGGTTCTTGGGATCCTTGGCCAGCATGGACATCAGCAGGGCACGGACCGGCCTGGGAAGTGTCTCCGGAAGCGGCGGCGGGGCGTCGTTCACCTGTGCCAGGGCAATGGCGATCTGCGATTCCCCGGAGAAGGGCCGGTGCCCGGTGAGGCATTCGTAACCGATCACGCCGAGGGCATAGATGTCCGAAGCGCCTGTGGCATTCTGGCCGGTGGCCTGTTCAGGCGCGAGGTACTGGGCCGTCCCCATGACCTGTCCGGTCTGGGTGAGTGGAACCTGGTCAGCGAGGCGGGCGATGCCGAAGTCGGTCACCTTGACGCGGCCGTCCGGTGTGATCAGCAGGTTGCCGGGCTTGATGTCCCGGTGCACCAGGCCCTGGGTGTGCGCCACGGACAGGGCGCGTGCCGTCTGCGCGATCATGGACAGGGTACGGTCCGGGGAAAGGACCTGCTCGTGTTCGATGATGCTGCTCAGGGGCTGCCCGGGGACCAGCTCCATGACCAGGTAGGCCGAGCCCGCTTCCTCGCCGTAGTCAAAGACGTTGGCGATCCCCACATGGTTCAGCAGGGCGGTGTGGCGCGCCTCGGCACGGAACCGCTGGAGGAAGCCGGGATCCCCCGTGTACTCCTCTTTGAGCACCTTGATGGCGACGATCCGGCCAAGGATGAGGTCCTTGGCCTTCCAGACCTCGCCCATGCCGCCGATCGCAATCCGTGTGGTCAGCTGGAATCTGCCGCCGAGGGTGATTCCCGATGTAGGCCTCACTTGTTCAACACCGCCTCAAAAATCTTCTTCGCGTTCGGACTGGTTAGCTGTGCGCCGGTGGTGATGTCCACGTCTTGCATGACGATGGTGACAGCCACTTGCGGGTCATTCGCCGGGGCAAACCCGGTAAACCATGAGTTGTTCAGGCCATCGGTGCCGAGTTCCGCGGTGCCGGTCTTGCCGGCAACCTGGACCCCCGGGACGGCAGCGCCGCCGGCGATGCCGTCGCTCACCACGCTGGTCATCCACTCGGTGATCTGGCGTGAAATTTCCGGTGTGGTGGACGTACGAAGCGCAGTGGGTGTGGGTTCGCCGATGACCCGCAGGTCCGGGGACCGCATCGTCTTGATGAGGTTGGGGCTCATCTGGACGCCGCCGTTGGCGATTGCTGCCGTCATCAAAGCGATCTGCAGGGGGGTGGCCCGGACGTCCCGCTGGCCGATGGCCGACTGTGCAAGACCGGCAGCGTCCAGATCGGACGGGAAGACGCTCTTGGCGTGGTCCAGCTTCAGCTGGTCTCCCAGCTCCTGGCCGAATCCGAACTTCCCGGCCTGGTCAGCGATTGCCTTTTCTCCGAGATCCCGCGCAATGCTTGCAAAGGGAGTGTTGCAGGACTGCTGCAGCGCGAAGGCAAAACTGGCGGTGTTCTGGGTGTAGCAGTTGCCGCCGGCGTAGTTGGGCAGCTTGTACTGGATCCCGGGGAATGACATCTCCGCCGGGTTGGGCAGCACACTGTCCTTGTTGTACTTGCCGGAGCTGAGGGCCGCAGCCGTGTCCACGAGCTTGAACACCGAACCCGGGGCCAGCAGTGCGCCCGTCGGGCCACTGACATTCTGGTTCAGGTTGATGCCGGGAACCTTGATGAGTTCGCCGTAGTTGGCACGCTCAGCCGCCTGATCCTGCGTGGCAATCAGATTCGGATCGTAGGACGGTTTGGACACCATGGCGAGGATATCGCCGGTTTTCGGGTTGGTAACCACTATGGAGCCGCGCTGACCGTCCGGAATGAGATCGTAGGCAAGCTTCTGGATCTTGGGATCGATGGTCAGCTCAACCGACGCGCCCTTGGGCTGGTTGCCGAGGAAGAGCTGGCCCACGCGGTCCAGGAAGAACTGGTCCGAGCTGCCGGCCAGCTGACCGTCCGCGGTCCGCTCCAGCCCGGTTTTTCCGAAGTTCTGTGAGAAGTAGCCTGTAATGCCGGCGTAGAGCTCCGGCTGGGTATAGGTCCGCTGGAATTTGCACGCCTCGGATCCCGCGACGGACTGCGCGATGGGAGTGCCGCCCACAATGATGGCGCCGCGGTCATTGCAATAGTTCTGCAGGGTGGCGCGTTTGTTCCACGGGTTCTCCTTGAGATCGTCCGCTCCCACCACCTGCACGTAGCTCAGGGCGCCAAAGATCAGTGCAAACATGGCGATCGCAGCAACCCATGAATTTCGTATGGCCTGATTCACAGTTGTTTCACCGCCTCAGTGGGGGCATCGGTACCGGTGCCTTTGGTAATGCTGCCCGGCGGGGCCGCAGGATCGGATTTGCGGGGGCGCCGCACCGGCGCAGAGGGTTCCACCGCGTCAGGGCTTTCCCCCGCCGGCAAGGGCGTGGTGTCCACCGGGCCGCGGGCCGCGTGCGAGATCATCAGCAGGAGGCCCACGATGATCCAGTTGGCCAGCAGGGATGAACCGCCGGCCGCCAGAAACGGCGTGGTCAGCCCGGTGAGCGGGATCAGGCGCGTCACTCCGCCGATCACTACGAAGCACTGCAGGGCTATGGCGAAGGACAGACCGCACGCCAGCATCTTGCCGAAGGCGTCCCGGGTACCCAGCGCAGCCCGGAAGCCGCGGGTGCACAGCAGCAGGAACATCAGAACAATGGCAAAAATGCCGATCAGACCGAGTTCCTCGGCGAACGACGCGATGATCATGTCGCTGTTGGCGAACGGCACCAGATTGGGGCGGCCCTGGCCCAGGCCCGTTCCCACGAGACCGCCACTGGCCATGCCAAACAGGCCCTCGACAATCTGGAAGCTGCTGCCGAACTCCCGCCCGTACACGTCATCGGTGAAGGCGTTGAGCCAGCCGTCAATCCGGAGGGCCACGTGGGAGAACACTTTGGAGGCAACAAAGCCGCCGCCCAGAAGGAGAGCCACACCAATAACCACCCAGCTGATGCGGCTCGTGGCTACATAGATCATCACAATAAAAAGGCCGAAGAACAGCACGGAGGATCCAAGGTCACGCTGGAAGATCAGCACGCCGATGCTGACCAGCCAGGCGGTGATCATGGGGCCCATGTCCTTGAAGCGCGGGAACTGCAAGGGTCCGATCTTGCGCCCGGCGAGGAGGATCAGATCCCCGTTGGAAGAAAGATACCCGGCAAAGAATATAGCCAGCGTGATCTTGGCGACCTCACCAGGCTGGAACGTCATGGGACCGAGTTTGATCCATACCCGCGCGCCCAGGATTTCACCCGCTGAGATGCCCGGAATCAGGGGCAGGACCAGCAGCAGCGCGCTGACTGCCAGCGAAATGTAGGTGAACCGGCGCAGAATGCGGTGGTCCTTGAGGAACCAGATGACGGCGATGGCCACGGCCATGGCAATCAGTGTCCAGCGCAACTGGTTGTTTCCGGTGTCGTCGCCGGGGGCATCAAGACGGTGGATCATGGCCAGCCCCAGGCCGTTAAGTGCCACAACCAAGGGAAGTATAACCGGATCGGCATATTTAGCACGGATACGGAGGACCACGTGAAAAACCAAGGCCGCTGCAGCGAGCAGGCTGGACTGGAACCAGAAGTCGGCGTCGAACGCCTTCTGTTGGTCCACGCCTACCAGCATGTTGGCGCCTACTCCCACGGACAGTGCCAGCACCAGCAGCACCAGTTCGATGTTGCGCCGTGGTCTGGGTGTTGCGTTGAGCTGCGTCATTTGCCCCCCTCACAGGTGGAACTCGGGCTGGGCGATGGGGTGGGGGCCGCCGACGGCGATGCTGTGCCCTTCGCGGAAGGGCGGGCTGTGGGCGTCGGTGCGGGCTTTCGCGTGGAAGCGGATGCAGGAGCGGTGGGGGTGGGAGACGCCGTCAGGCATTCGTCCGACGGCGCAGTGGTTCCGGTGCGCTCCAGGTTCTTGACGATCCGCTGGGCATCGTAGAGATCCTTTGCGGGAACGGTCTGCCGCACGCGTTGTTGCGAAAATTCGGGAAGTGAATCCATCCGGATTTCTGTCACGGCCTCAAGGGTTGAGAGCTGAATGGGCCCCAGACGCTGGGAAACGCCGTTATAGATGGCGACGCGCGAATCAAACTCGCCGATGTAGTAGCGCGTCTGCGTCCACGCGTAGCCGAGCCACAACCCGACGCCGAGGACAATCAGGACGGCGGCGGCGACCGACATTGTGACCCACCGCCGCGGCCTGGCATCCGGCGTGATGACCTCGGCTTCATAGCGCGCCTGTTCAGATTTATGTGTGAGTACCGTGGCCGCCCGACGGGCTACTGTGCGGCCCGCGATGGTGGGGATGGACCCGGATTCGGCCGCGGTTGCGGCGGCACCCACCAGTTCATGCGGACGGCTGAAAAGTTCCTCACGCAGCACCTCGGCGGAGAGGTGTTCACCCAGGTGAGGATCGGTGGTGGTGGAAGGTTCCTTGGCCGTGGCGTTCGTGGCGTTCGTGGCGTCCGTGGAGTCTGGGGAGTCCGCCGAATTCGGGACTTTGGCGCCCGGCAATTCAACGTCAGGCATTTCAGCGTCCGGCGCAGCCGGGGCTGGCTTCTGACCGCCGGCTGCGGGGACCGCGTCGGCGGGTTCCGCGGGGGCAACCGGCGCCGCAGGGACGATTTCGACGGCGGCGGTACTGACGTCGTCGGGCGTTTCTTCCGCAATTTCAACCATGACCACGGTGACGTTGTCCGGAGAACCGGCCTCGAGCGTGAGGTCAACGAGTGTCTCGGCGCATTCCCGCAGGTTTTTGGTTTCTCGTATGGTGCGCTCCACAACGTGGCCGGCAACGTAATTCAGGCCGTCGGAGCACAGCAGCCAGCGTTCGCCGGCCTGCACCTCCAGCGCATCCAGGTCCAGTTCCGGGCTGGCATCGACATCGCCCAGGACGCGCATAAGCACGTTTTTGTGGGGGTGCGTTTCGGCTTCCTCCGGGCGCAGCCGGCCTTCATCTATCAGGCGCTGGACGAAGGTGTGGTCCACGCTGACCTGTTCGAACTCGCCGTTGCGCAGCCGGTAGGCGCGCGAATCGCCGATGTGCGCGAAGTGGAGCATGCCATCGGCCAGCAGCAGGGCGGTGACGGTGGTGCCCATTCCCGCGAGCTTGGGGTTGATGTGGACCAGCTCGGACAGCAGTGAATTGGCTGTCTGGATCTCATCGGCCAGGACTGTGGCTGCATTGCCGTCGTAATCGTCCTTGTCCAGATGGATCATGTCCAGGACCGTGGCAGCCGAGGCGACATCCCCTCCGGCATGGCCGCCCATACCGTCGGCAACCACCGCCAGATGGCGTCCCGCATACGCGGAGTCATCGTTTTTGGCGCGCACCCGTCCCACGTCCGAGCGTGCAGCGTAACGCATGATGAGCGGCCGCTTCGAGGCTTTGGCCTCGTCTGCGGGGATGTCCGGGGCGGCCATGGCTATGGCCTCAATTCGATGACCGTCTTGCCGATCCTCACGGGCACGCCAAGCTCCACGGGGAGAGCCCGGGTGAGCTGCTGGTCGGCCAGATAAGTGCCGTTAGTGGAGCCGAGGTCCTCGATGAACCAGCGGCTGCCCTGCGGAAAAAGCCGGGCGTGGCGGCCCGACGCATAATCGTCCTCCAGCACCAGGGTGGCTTCCTGGGCCCGGCCCATCAGGATGGGACTGGCGGCCAGCGGGATGGTGGTGCCCTTAAGCGGACCTTCAGTGACCACCAGTTGCCGCGCCTGATGCCTCACCGGCTGTGGCGCCGATTCAGCGAGTTCCGGATTCTTGCGGACCTGGCGGGCGGTAGGGGTACCGGCGGCTGCCTTGCGCCCCACCATGAGATCCCGGCGCATGGCCGAAACGATGCTGAAGATCAGGACCCAGAGCAGCAGCAGGAAGCCGAAGCGCAGGGCGGTAATGGTCAGTTCGCTCATGGGCGGCCACCAGTGTTGGCGGGAAGCAGGCGGAAGATGATTTTTGTCCGTCCCATCGTGATGGTGGAGCCGTCAGTAAGTTCCACGCTCCCAGCCACCTTTTGACCGTTTACGTAACTGCCGTTGGTGGAGCCCATGTCAACAGCGCTGGTCACGCCGTCCGTGGTCCGGATTTCCAGGTGGCGGCGGGAGACCCCGGTGTCGTCAACCAGGATGTCCGCTTCCGAGGAGCGGCCCAGGACGATGGAAGGGGCATTGAGTGAATAGCGCTGGCCGTCGATGTCCAGGACCGGCTTCAGGCGGACCGGCGGGCGGCTCGGGGCATCCGGGACATTGGCCCGGGGCGCGGTCTGCGCCGGGACCGGGGAACCGGAGGCCTTCTCGGTTTTGGAAGTAATTTCGAAATTGCCCGCACTCAGGGCATCATCGCGGCGGAATGAAATCCGTACGGGACCCTGGAGGGTGTAACCCTGGCTGCGGACGTGGTTGATGACAACATCGCACAATTCTTCGGCCAGGGGGGTTCCCCACTCCTGGGCCCGCTGGAAGTCGTCATCGCTGAGCATGACGTCGAAAACGTTTGGTGCGAGGGTCCGGCCGGCGGCGATGGTGACGGCCTTGTTGTCCACTTCGCGGCGCAGCCGGCTGGCGATCTCAACGGGCTCAACCTGGGCGCGCGAGCCTGTGGAGAAGACACCGCGGACGGCCTTTTCGATGCCGCGCTCGACTTTGTCCAGCAATCCCATGGTCCCTCTCCTTTCCTCACGGCTGCAGGGCAGCACACGTCCCGGAGCTCACCCCGCAGCGCGCATTGCAACACAGCTACGAGCCCGCCGGGGGCGGACACTCCTACATCAGATACTACTGGGCGCGCCTGTGAATGACCTTAATCCACAACGCCCGGGAGGCCGGAATGGTTCGATCCGGCCGGTGTTCCCGCGCCGGGCTTTGCCTTCCGGGACAGCGAACGTGACGCTGTGCCGGCGAGGGTCGGACCGGCCGATTGGTGTTTTGCCGCAATTGTCCGTTATGCTTGATCTCGCTGCTTTTACGCGGTTGCAGGCTTGGAAATCAGGCTTTTCAGCACGTAGAAGAAGTTGCGCGCGAGTGGCGGAACGGCAGACGCGCTGGCTTCAGGTGCCAGTGTCCGAAAGGGCGTGGGGGTTCAAATCCCCCCTCGCGCACGCAATGCAGGAACCCCGGTCTCAGGACCGGGGTTCCTTTGCTTTAAGCCCTGTTCCTTTGCTTTAAGCCGTGGCGGGCACGTGGTTCTGGCCCGGGGGAGGCATTACGGCACGCCTGCCGCGGCCCGCACCCACGACGTCGGTCGTTGCGGAAGCGCGGCCGGCTCAGCGGCGTGCCGAAGCCTTGAACCGGCGTCGTGAGTTAGCGAGGTGGTTGCGCATGGCGGCCGACGACCACGATTCGTCACCGTCCGCAATGGCTGCGTAAATGGACTCGTGTTCGTGCACCACTTGCTCGAAGTGTTCGCGGGCGTAGTGTTCACCGCCGGTGATCAGCCTGGTGCGGGGCATCGCGATCATGGTCTGGCCAAGGGAAGACAGGCAATCGGAGTAGAACGGATTGCCGGAAGCCGCCGCGATGGCCCGGTGGAACTCGTAGTCGGCCTTCATGGCGTGCGCGGGGTTCCCGCTGCTGGCGGTGAATTCCTGCAGGGCCGTGTGCACTGCCTTGAGCTGCCGCTCCGAATGGTTCTCCGCGGCCAGGGCGGCAGCCTCGGCCTCCACGCCCACGCGGAACTCCAGCAGGCGCAGCCGGTCCTGCGTGGTGACCACCGGCCGGCCTCCGGGAGCCGCCGTCGGGCCGCCCGGGGGCGGGGTCAGCGCGAAGCTGCCCCGCCCGCGCTCGGTTTCCACGAGTCCCTCGGCCTGCAGCCGGGTGAGCGCTGAGCGGACCACTGTGCGGCTGACGCCGAACTCGCTGATCAGGGTGTTCTCGCTCGGCAGCTTTTCGCCGGGCTGGATGACGCCGTCGACGATGCGGGTGCGAAGATCGGCGGCAAGGTCCGCGGTCAGGTTCCGGCTCATGGGTTCCAGATTACGCGCCGAACTCCACGGATTCGGTGGTCCAGGTACGCGCCTGGTCGCTGAGTGATACGCCCAGGCCCGGGCGGTCCGGCACGATCATGCGGTCGTTCTTGGTTTCGAGGCGTTCGTTGAACAGCGGGTCCAGCCAGTCGAAGTGCTCCACCCACGGTTCGCGCGGGTAGGCGGCGGCCAGATGGAGGTGGATTTCCATGGCGAAGTGCGGCGCCAGGCCCAGGCCGCGCTCGTCCGCGAGGGCCGCAAGGCGGAGGAACTGGGTGATGCCGCCGATGCGCGGCGCATCCGGCTGGATGATGTCGCAGCCGTTGGGGCCGATCAGGCCCTTGTGCTCGGCGACCGAGGCCAGCATCTCACCGGTGGCGATGGGCGTGTCCAGGACCCGGGCAAGGTGGGCGTGGCCTTCGAAGTCGTAGGCATCCAGCGGCTTCCTCGATCCAGATCAGGTTGAATTCCTCCAGCTGGCGGCCCATGCGCAGGGCCGTGGCGCGGGCCTTGACCTCCTCCAGGGACGCGTTGAGGAAGCCGCCGGAGCTGTTGTAGGTCTGCACGGAATCGCGGTAGGAACCCAGCAGCTTGGCCAGGGGAAGGCCGGCGCGCTTGGCCTTGAGGTCGTAGAGTGCGATGTCGATCGCGGCGAGGGCCTGGGTGGCCACGCCCGAGCGGCCCACTGAGGCGCCGGCCCAGAGCAGCTTGGTGTAGATCCTGCCGATGTCGTTGGGATCCTCACCGATGATTCCTTCGGCCACCTCCTTGGCATGGGCGTACTGTGCAGGTCCGCCGGCGCGCTTGGAGTAGCTGAAGCCGATGCCGCTGTGGCCCTGCTAGGTGGTGATCTCAGCGAAGAGGAAAACCACCTCGGTCATGGGCTTCTGGCGGCCGGTGAATACCTTGGCGTCACTGATGGGAACAGCCAGCGGGAGCCGGGCAGTGGAAAGTCTTACGTGCCGGATGAGGTCGACGGTACTCATGGGGTTCTCCTGTTGAGTTGCGGGCCACTTGACCCGTCAACTTATACTACAAGCTCTAACCTAGGATACAAGTGCCAAATCTGCCCCGAGACGGTGGTGCGGCCCGCAGCCATCGTCTCGCCGGAGCCAGGTTGCCGGTCCCTTACCCCCGCAGCGCCCCGAGCCCCGCGATGAGGGCCTCGAGACCCAGGGTGAATGCCACATCCGCGGGCTTCTCGTGCCCCTGCTCAGCCAGGCTCCGCACCGCGCCGGTGAAATTCGGCGTCGAATCCGCCATGGTGCCCGAATCGAAAATGTCCGCGGGTGCTGTGACGTCGTACGCGGACCCGAAAATGAAGGACTCCAGCGCCACGATGGCGGACACAATCCGTTCGTCCGGGAAGCCCGCCTCGCGGAAACCCGCGCTCACGGTCTCGTACATGGCGAGCGTCTGCGGAGCATCCGTGACGGGAAGCACGGCGATCACCGGTATTAAAGGTGTGTGCTCCGCAAAGACGTCGCGGTAGCTCCACGCCCACTTCCGCACGGCTTCGTCCCACGGCATCTCACGGAAAGCGGACACATCCACCAGGGCGGCGAGGTGGTCTTCCACGAGCAGGAGCACGTCACGTTTGGATTCCACGTGGTTATAGAGGGCCGACGGGGCCACGTTCAGCGAGCGGGCCAGCGCCGCCATGGTGAGGCCGTCGTAGCCGTTCTTTCCGATGAGCTGCAACGCGGCCGCCGTGATTCCTGCCTGGTCCAGGACGGCGGCGGCGGGCCGCCCGGCGCGGCGCCGTGCCTTGGG